>JALZIJ010000019.1 GCA_030860375.1 Actinomycetota bacterium
CGCAGGTAGAGGACGGTCACCTGCTTCGAGGCGCACTGGAACATGTCGCGGTCGCCGGTAAGGAGGAGAGCGTCGCCGCCAGCCTCCGTCTCGAGCTTGGCGAGCGTGCCGAGGAGGTCGTCGGCCTCGAGCGTCGCGTGCCGGCGAACCGTCCAGCCGAACCCCTCGAAGAACGGCTTCGCGCGCTCCCACTGCGGGACGAGCTTTTCAGGCATCTCCGGGCGATCGGCGTGGTAGACGGGGAGAAGCTTCTTGCGATACGCCGCCGCTTCCGCGCCGAAGCAAAGGACGACGGCGCGGGGGTTGTACTCCTCGATCTCGGCAAGGATCAGGTTCGTAGCGCCGAGGAGGGCGTTGACCGAGACCCCGTCTGAGTCCGTGATCGAGTCGGGCAGGGCGAAGAAGGCCCGGTAGAGGAGCGACGGGGTATCGACGGCGAGGACGGGCTGGGCCACGCCGCCACGGTAGCGGTAGCTTCCCGGTTGTGCGGAGTGCGGAGCTTGAGCAGGTTGTCGACCTCCTCTTCGCCCAACGGAAGTCTTCGGACCCCACCAAGCGCACGGCGCAGGAGCTGCGCGACCGGCTCGACGGGCTCGCCAGGGTTTTTCCGCTGCCCGACGATGTGGCGCGCTCCGAGCTTGATCTGGGAGGCGTGCCCGCCGTCCGCCTCGAGCCCCCCGGTGCCGGAGAGGACATCCTCCTCTACCTCCACGGCGGCGGCTATGGCGGGGGCTCGGCGCTTTCGCATTCAGAGCTCGCGGCGCGGCTTGGGCGCGCCGCCGGGGTCACTGCCGTCCTGCCCGAGTACCGGCTTGCGCCGGAGGACCCCTTCCCGGCCGCTCTCGATGACGCCCTCGCCTTCTATCGCGCAATGCTCGCGGAGCTGAACGGTGACGCGACGCGAATCGTTGTCGGCGGTGATTCGGCGGGCGGCGGGTTGGCCGTCGCGATGTGCGTCGCGCTCCGGGACGCGGGCGAGCCCCTGCCGCGCACGCTGGCACTGCTTTCCCCCTGGCTCGACCTCACCTGCTCCAGCCCGTCATGGGACGCTCGCTTCGAGGGGGATCCGGTCTTGGACCATTCGCTTCGCGAAGCCGCAGAGCGCTATCTGGCGGGCACCGATCCTCGCGATCCGCTCGCGTCGCCCCTCTTTGCCGACCTCTCGGACTTGCCGTCCGTGCTCCTCCAAGTCGGTACGCACGAGATCCTCTACGACGACGCCGTGAGCTTTGCCGACCAGGCGACGCGGGCCGGAGTCGAGGTCGAGCTGGAGATCGGGCACGACCTCATCCACGTCTGGCCGATCTTCCCGATCACGCCCGAGGCGGTGGCGTCGACGGCGCGTATCGGCAGGCACCTCTCTAGGCTTTCTCCCCAGTGACGACCGCGCCGATCAATCCGACCCGCGCGCGCCCTCAATGGGCAACTGATCTCGATCCGTACTCGCGGCCGGTGGCCTGGCGGACCTGGCTCGACATAGCGACGTCGATCGTGCCCTACCTCGCGCTGTCGGTTTGCATGTATCTCCTCCTGGATGTCTCGTATTGGCTCGTCCTTGCGGTTGGCATTCCCGCGGCGGGGTTCCTCCTTCGCACCTTCATCCTCTTTCACGATTGCACCCACGGCTCGCTCTTTAAGTCGCGAAAGGCGAACAACGCGTGGGGCGTTGGCCTTGGACTCGTGGTCATGCACCCGTTCTCCAACTGGCGCTGGAGTCATGCGGCTCACCACGGCAGCGCCGGCGACCTCGACCGTCGCGGTCAGGGCGACGTCCCGACGATGACTCTCGCCGAGTGGCGCACCGCTTCGACCGGCGCGAAGGTCGGCTACTGGCTCTTTCGCCACCCCGCGGTGATGTTCACGATCGGCCCGCTCTGGTCGCTCGTGATCGGCCCGCGCATCCCTCCGAAGAACGGGTCGAAAAAGCTCGTGCGAAGCGTCCACCTCACCAACCTTGCGCTGCTCTTCCTGGTCGGCGGGGTCTGCGTCTTGATCGGCCCCATCGATTACCTCCTGATTCAGGCACCGACGGTGTTCCTGGCGGGCTCGGCGGGCGTCTGGCTCTTCTACGTTCAGCACCAGTTCGAGGACGTGTACTGGGAGAACGCCGACACGTGGAAGTACGAAGAGGCAGCGCTCCAGGGCAGCTCCTACCTACGCCTCCCGCAGCCGCTTCAGTTCTTCACGGGCAACATCGGTCTCCACCACGTCCATCACCTGAACGCGCGCATCCCCAACTACAACCTCCAGCGCGCCCACGACGACAACGAGATCTTCCACTCCGTCCCGATCCTCACTTTCATGGACGGCATCCGCTGCACACGCCTCAAGCTCTGGGACGAGGAGGGCGGCAGGCTCATCACGTTTGCCGAGGCGCGGAGGCTGCAGCGCCCGGCGCCCGCTCAGATTTCTTCTGCCTCTTCTTCTTAGAAGAAGGCGGCGGGCGTTAGTCCGCGAGGCGAATCGAGAAGACCTTGATCTCAGGCGGCACGCCCTTAGCGCGGAACATGCGTTTTCGGCGTGCCTTCACCGAGTCTGGGTCGAGCTCGTTTAGCGCCTTGTCCGAGGCGAGGAGCTCGCCGCCCGAGGCCGCCTCGGCCACGCGGGCCGCAATGTTCACGTCGACGCCGAAATAGTCGTCTCCCACGCGCTCGGGACGGCCGACGTGCATGCCTGCGCGCAGTAGGGGCCGGTAGCCCGCCACCTCGATCTTCGCGAGCCGGCCGTGCGCGTCCGTTACGGCATTGAGAGCGTCGGCTGGGCTGGCGAAAACGGCCATCATCCCGTCTCCAAGGCGCTTCACGACCTTGCCGGTGTTTTCCGCCACTGGCGGCTCGATCGCTTGAGACACCTTGCGAAGAAGCTCCACAGCCGCAGCGTCGCCTGCCTTCATCGACCAGTTCGAGAATGCAACCAGGTCCGTGAAGAGGATCGTGAGGTCGGCCTTGACGGGAATACGCCCCGCGCCCTGCCCAAGCGCGTCCCAGACCTGTAGCGCGGTCAGGCCGGCCTCGCGAAGAACGCTCGGCTTCTCGGCCGTCGCCTCGGCAAGCCGTCGGCCGAGCTGCTGGCTTCCTTTGCCGCCCGCCGTCGAGAGCGGGTCGTCACCGAAGCTCGAATCACCGGGAAGCGCTTTTCGCAGGACTCGCGCAGCCGAGATGAGGCGGGGGTCTGATGCGATTTTCTGCGACCTGGACTCGACAGCCTCCTCGGCGTCAGCGGCGCCTGCGGGCTCCACGTCTTCGTCGGTTGTTTCATCCGAGTCGCTCACGCGCCCATCTTGGCAACCGACGCGACCTAAGATCGCCGGGATGACCACGAAAGCAGGAGATGGCGAACGCATCGCACTCGTAACGGGCGCATCCAGCGGCATTGGAGCGGCCACGGTGCGTGCCCTGGCCGCTGCCGGGTTTCACACCGTCGCGGCCGCACGACGGATCGATCGCTGCCGCGACCTCGCAGACGAAGTGGGCGGTGAGGCGCTCGAGTTGGATGTGACCGACCCAGCCTCCGTTGCGGCGCTCGCCGACGCGCTACCCGACGTGAGCGTGATTGTCCACTCCGCGGGCGGAGCTCTCGGCTTGGAACTGGTCGCCGAGGCAAGCGAGGAGAAGTGGCTCGAGATGTTCGAGACGAATGTCCTCGGCGTCGAGCGCGTGACGAAGGCGCTCCTGCCCGCTCTTGAGCGAGGTGAGGGAGGCCACATCGTCGTGATCGGCTCGGTCGCGGGCGTCGAGGTCTATCCCGGCGGCGCGGGCTACACGGTCGCGAAGCACGCGGTCAACGCTCTTTGCCGAACCCTTCGCCTCGAGCTTCTGGGCAAGCCGATCCGCGTCACCGAAATCGCCCCCGGCCTGGTTGAGACGGAGTTCTCGCTTGTCCGCTTCGAAGGCGACAAAGACAAGGCGAGCCAGGTTTATGAAGGCCTGAAGCCGCTAAGCGCGGAGAACGTAGCGGACACGATCGCATTCGCGGTCACTCGTCCGGCTCACGTGAACATCGACTACCTCGCGGTCAAGCCGCTTGCCCAGGCAACCGCCCGCGACGTCCACCGCAACGCCGGCTGACTGGGACTCGCTCGCAGCCATCCGCACTCACCTACCAAGCTCAAGTAGGAAACGCTCCAGAAGATCCAGACGTCAGCGACCGTCGCCTACGGGCGGCGGTCGTCGTTGATCAGCCAAAGCCCCTTGCAGCGGACTCCTCCTGGTTGGGCGTCTACCTGAGGGCCGAGGAAACGAAGGATTGCGAGGAGTAACCCTCGCGACCTATAGGTCAGGATCGCCGAGGGCCTCCTCGGCATCTGCCCACATCCCGGGTGGCACGCGAAGAGCCACGTCGCCGCGGCCGAAGCGGTCGAGCGGCCAGTCGGCCGTGAGCACCGACTCGATTCCCAGCTCTGCGAGGTGCTGACACCAGGCCTGACCGGACTCGAGGTCTTCGAAGTCGCGGACAACCTCCCAGCTGTCGAAGCGGGGGTCGCCGACGTGCAATTCAGGAGAGGCCAAGATTCAGCTTCGCCGAGAGTCGCTTCGCGGCCCAATATGTCCCGTCAGGCGACTCTCGGTGAAGAGAGTCAGTCCGAGAGCTCGATCCGCTCGATCTTCTGGTCTTCGACCGGGCGGTCTCCGTTGCCGGTCTTCGTGCCTTCGATCGAGTCGACTGCGTCCATTCCGTCGGTGACCTGGCCGAAGACGGTGTGCTTTCCGTCGAGCCAGGGGGCGGCGTCGGTCGTGACGATGAAGAACTGCGACCCGTTCGTGTTCGGGCCGGAGTTGGCCATCGCAAGGGCGCCACGGACCACCTTGTTGTCGTTGAACTCGTCCTCGAACTGGTAGCCGGGACCGCCAGTGCCTGTGCCTTGGGGGCAGCCGCCCTGGACCATGAAGTCGCGGATCACGCGATGGAAGATGAGGTCGTCGTAGAAGCCGTCAGTTGCGAGCTTTAAGAAGTTCTCCACGGTCTTGGGAGCGTCCTCGTCGAAGAGCTCGAAGGTGATCGGGCCAGCGTTGGTGTGCATCACAGCTTGGGACATGTCCGTGAAGTTAGTGGAGGCAGATTCGCGCAGCTGACCGGCGCATCCGGCACACGGCGCCATTAGGCTTGGCCGGGATGGGAGGAGGACGTTTCGGAGGTCGTGCCACGCTTGGCTTCTGCCTGGTTGCGCTCGCCGTGCCGGCGGGCGCGCTCGCTGCGTTTCCCGGCCCGTCGAGCGACCCGGACCCGCGAAACGACACGCCGAACGACGAGGGCTTCGACCCGTGCGAGCTCGACGACGAGCAGACGATGGGCACGCCGCCCGAATGCACGACCTTCTTCGAGGAGCAGTTCGGTTCGTTCGGCTTCAGCCCGGACTCGGCGAACATGGTTCCGCTCGCCCCGCTCGAAGGCCATCCGATCACGGCCACGCAGTACGCGGACTGCGCCCAGCTCAACGCCCAGGGCAAGCAGGCGAACGTCGCTGACGGCGTTCCGCAGTGCTCGCAGATCGCGGGCGTCCGGGCCGATTCCGCCTGGAAGTTCTCGACCGGTGATCCCGACACGGTCGTTGCCATTCTGGATACGGGGATCCGCTGGCAGGACCGTGAGCTTGTCGAGAAGGTCCATCTGAACGAGGAAGAGCTGCCACAGCCCGCGGCTGACCGTGCCAATCCGATCGACGGCGGCCCAGCCTGCAACACGTTCACGGCGACCGACGATGCCAACAACGACGGCGCCTTCAACGTCCGCGACTTCGCCTGCGATTCGGGTGTCGACCCGGCCGACGGCGACACCGAGTCCGACGGCCTCCTCGACGGCTCCGACCTGATCGCGGCTTTCTCAGGCGACCTCGACGGCGACTCGGATCCCGACGACGATCAGAACGGCTACGACGACGACATCGCGGGCTGGGACTTCTTCGACGACGACAACGACCCATTCGACGCCTCGAGCTGCTGCTCGGCAAAAGGCCACGGGACCGGTCGAGCCAAGGAGGCCGTCGCCCAGACGAACAACGGCCAGGCAGACACGGGCATGTGCCCGGATTGCCAGTTCATGCCCTTGCGGATCTGGGACACGTTCGTGGTGCCAACCGATTTCCAGGCCATGGGCGTCGTGTACGCCGCCGACAACGGAGCCGATGTAACCGAGGCGGCTAACGGCGGGCTAACCAACACACGCTTCTCGCGGCGCGCCTACGAGTACGCCGACTCGAAGGGCCTTGCGCTGATGTCGGTTTCGTCCGACATCAACTCGGCGAACCACAACTACCCGACGAACTACAACGAAGCGATCTACGTTGCGGGTGCCCTGCCCGACACCGCCCCCTTCGAGACGTGCGACGGCATCAGCCTGCCCCTCGTCGGCGACGTCGTGCCGATCCCCGGCGACGCTTCAGAGGCTTGTGCGGACTTCTTCGGCAACCTCTCGTCGACCCTCGGGATCACCGCCTCCACGCAGCCGCCCACAACGAGCTTCTTTCGCAACTCGAACCTCACCCAATATGGAGGCAAGGCCGACGTGGTGATGATGGGCGCGACCGGCTCTGAGAGCACAGGCCAAGCGGCCGGCGCGGCCGCGCTCGTCGCCTCCTACGGTCGCGAGACCTTCGGCGAGGACAATCCCCTTTCGGGTAACGAGATCCGGCAGCTTCTCACGATGACGGCCGAGGACGTGCGACCGCTGAACACGGGGCTGATCGGCCAGCCGGACAAGGCGCAGATCGGCTGGGACCCGCACTTCGGCTACGGGCGGATGAATCTCGCGGGAGCGATGCAGCGAATCAAGGACGGCCGCATTCCCCCTGAGGCGCAGCTCGACGCGCCGGACTGGTTCACCCCGGTGAACGTCGATCGCGTGGAGGGCGGTCTGCCGATCCGCGGCTACGTGGCGGCGCCGCACTCGGACGCAGGTGTGGGCTCTTGGCAGGTCGATTACGCCTGCGGGGCCGACGCTCCCGACTCGACCTTCCAGCCGATCCCGGGGGCGAGCGGGACCGGGCCCGCCGACGGCCTCCTCGGCACGATGCCAAAGTCAATCCTGAGCTCGCTCGCAGACACCTGCGACGGCTCAGTCGGCATCGACTACGGCCGCCCCACCGGGGCAACGTCTGATGGCAATCTAGCCGGCGACGCCTACCCCGAGCCTGACCCCGAGCGTCATTCCTTCCAAATCCGGCTGACGGTGCGCGAGGCGGGGGATAACAGCAACATCGGGCGCTATCGCAAGGCGCTCTTCGCCTACCGCGACGACGGCAACCTCGCCGGATGGCCGCGTCCGATCGGCTCCGATTCAAACCCGAACAGCCGCGTTACAGGGTCTGGCGGCGAAGTCCCGCCCCGCCTGTTCGACCTCGACGGCGACAACGCACTCGACGTGATCCAGGGGACGTCCTCGGGCGAGCTCTTCGTCCTCGACTCGTCGGGCGAGCCCCTCGAAAGCTTCAACAACGGCCAGCCGGTCACAACCCAGCCGCTCGAGGTGGCCGCGGCGCACGGAGCCAGCGGTGTCCAGGGCGGTCTCCCGCACGAGAACCCACGCGCGCCGGCGCTCGGCGACCTCGACGGCGACCTCGCGCCGGACATCGTGATGAACGCGGGCGAGCGCGTCTACGCGTGGGATCGCCACGGCGACATGCTCGAAGGCTTCCCGGTCCGAGTGGACACCGACCTTTCCGAGCCGTGCGTCGACGGCGTCCCGAAGCCGTGCTTCGACGTCGAGGACCGTGCGATCACGTCGGACAACCACATCAAGCGCGGATTCCTCGGTGCGACTGCGTTGGCTGACCTCGACGGCGACGGCACGCTCGACGTGGTCGCCGGCGCCCTCGACCAGCACGTCTACGCCTGGGACGGCCAGGGCGACCTCTTGCCGGGCTTTCCGGCGAAGCTGGCAACCGAGGGTGTGATCGGAGCCGAGATCGCCACCTCGCCGGGGATCGCTGAGCTCGACGGGGACCCCACCCCCGAGATCATCCTGGCCACGAACGAGGTCGCACCGGGCGACCCCGGCTTACCGTCGAATCCGTTCGACATCCTGAACGCGATCCTCGAGTCCTCGACCGGCTCGAACCCCGTCTACGCGATCAATGGCGACGGCTCCGAGGTACCCGGATGGCCCGTCCAGGTCGGCGTCGCGGCGGGTGACCTCCTACCACTGGTCCTGCCGGGGCATGACGCAGCGGTCTTTGACCAGGACGGTGACGGCGTGGACGAGGTTGTGGTCTCGGCGGGGACCTCGCTCGGCAACGGCGGGACCCGGATTGTCGACGGCGGTGGGAATACCGTCACACCGCTCGCCGAGCTCTCGGGCAACTCCGCCGACCCCGGCCCGGTCTTGAACCTCGCCGACTACTCGTCGGTCGGCGCGCTCCAGGGCAATGCCCCGAACGTGATCAAGGGCGGGTTCAGCGTGAACGGAGCGGCGAACCTTCTCGCCGTGAACCAGAACCTTCCGTTCGCCCACGTGGTCCAGGCCTGGGACGCTCAAAGCGGCGCCGGGGTTCCGGCCTATCCACGAGCAACGGATGACTTCCAGCTCCTTGGCCAACCCGCGATCGCGAACGTGGCGGGCTCAGGCGACGACCGCTATGCGCTTTACGGCACCGGCCTCTATCAGCTCCACGCATACGGCATCGACGGCATGGAGGCGGAGGGCTGGCCCAAGTTCACCGGCGGCTGGACACAGCCGACGCCGGCGGTGGGGGATGCCGACGGCGACGGTGACCTCGAGGTCTCGGCGCTCACACGCGAGGGCTGGTCGTTCCTGTGGGCTACGGGGACTCCCGCGTGCGACGTCGACGGCACCTCGACCAACGACGAGTGGTGGACATCCCACCACGACGAGCACGGAACCAACAACTACGGCCACGATGCGCGACCGCCCGGAACGGTGGGCGCACTCACGGCCGAGCGCGACGAGGGCGCGGGTGTCACGACGCTTCAATGGACGGCTCCAGGCGACGACTGGGAGTGCGGCACGGCCGCGCGCTACCGCGTCGTGATCGGCGATGGGCCCATCGCCGACCCCGGCGACGCGAGCTCAACGGCAGCCGAGGGCGATGCGACAGCACAAGGCACTTCGCAAAGCGAGGACTTCACCGACGCCGAGCTTGGTAACGCGACCCACGCCGCTGTCTTCTACCGTGACGACGAGGGCAACTGGGGCCTCGTCCGCGATGTCGAGCTACCCGACCGCGGCGGTCCCGAGCCGGGCCCATGCGAGGTTAAGCTCGTCGGCGACGAGGAGTCGAACGTAATCCTGGGAACAAATGCATCCGAGCGGATCACGGGCCGAGCGGGCGACGACAAGCTTCGCGGCAAGGGTGGGGATGACTGCATCGGTGGCGGCGGAGGCGCGGACAGCGCCAACGGCGGCGCCGGCAACGACAAGGTGCGAGGCGGCCCGGGTCGTGACCGTCTGCGCGGCGGCTCGGGCGACGACACGCTGCGCTCCTCGGACAAGGCGCGCGATCGAGTCCGCTGCGGCCCGGGCGAAGACACCGCGAAGGTCAACAAGCGCGACCGAACGAAGAATTGCGAGCACGTAACGTTCAAATGAGAGCTCACCGGCCACGCGTCGCATTCCTCGCTGTGCTCGTCTCAGCTCTGACCGCGACCCCGGCTCTCGCCGACTTCCCATATTCGAAAGCGGGTAGCGACGAGGCGGACTACTCGAATCTCTACCTGGGCGCTGGCAACGTGCCAGCGGACCTCTCGGAGAAGGAAACCTGGATGTACTCAGCGACCCCCGAGGACCCGGGGATTCCGCCTGACCCTGGCACGGTCGCCGTGAACGCGAACCCAGCGGAGCTTTTCGGCGTACGTGGCGGCCACATCGCCGATGATGCCGCCTCCGTCGACACCGCCTGGCAGGTGACGACAGGCCGCCCCGACGTGAAGATCGCCGTGCTCGACTCGGGGATCAAGTGGAACGACCTCGGCGCAATGCAAAACCTGCGCTTCAAGACCGTGCTCAACCCCGGCGAGGCGAAGATGCCGCGAAACGACGGCCTCGCGACGCCGAACGAGCCCGGACAGGACTGCTCCGCAGCGGGCCCATACGACGGCCCCGCCCCGGACGGGCCAAGCCACGACCTGAACGGCGATGGCGTCTTCAACGTCCTCGACTACTCGTGCGACAGGCGAGTGCTCGTGAACACGCCGAAGGGCGTGGGGCCCGCGGATCTCCTCGAGCCGCAGGACGTGCTCATCGCTTTCACCAACGGGACCGACAGCGACGGGAACGGCTACGAGGACGACATCGTCGGCTGGGACTTCTTAGACGACGACAACGACCCCTTCGACGACGTCCAGTACGGGCACGGCACGGGCGAGGCGAACGACTCGGTCGCCGAGGCCGATAACACCCAGGGCGGCGCCGGCACCTGCCCGAACTGCATGGCGTTGCACATGCGGGTCGGTGACTCATTCATCGCAGACGTCAATCGCTTTGCCGCCGCCGTCACCTATGCGACCGACAACGGAGCCCTTGTCATCCAAGAGGCGCTCGGCACGGTCAACAACACCTCGCTCGCGCGCGACTCAGTGGAGTACGCCTACCGCCACGGCGTCACGGTGATCGCCTCGGCCGCAGACGAGGCGGCGCAGCACAACAACTGGCCGTCGAGCCTGCCGCACGTGATCCTGGTGAACTCGGTGACCCAGTACTCCGAGTTCGCCGAGGCGCCGGATCCATTGCCGAGCCCGCTCACCGAGCAGCCCAAGAGCTACCTCAAGTTCAACGGCTGCACCAACTTCAACGCGAAGATCACCGTCGCGATCCCCTCGGTCAGCTGCTCGTCGGACGCCACGGGGCGCGGGGCAGGGATCGCCGGTCTGATCCACTCGGCCGCCCTCAATGCGGTGGAGCGCGGCAAGCTCAAGCCCCATCCCGGTTGCGAGCAGGTGAACGGAGAGCCCTGCGCCGTCACGCCCAACGAGGTGCGCCAGCTCATGGCGTCCGGCACGCTCAGCGGGACGCCGCTGTCTGACGACGTCGACTTCTCGCAAGATCCCGAGCCGTCATGCACCGTGACCCCGGTGCCGACCTGCACGGATCCGTTCCTCGGCCGCGGCACCGAGATCCCGGCGCTCCTGCCCGTCGTGACGCTCATCCCGAGCTCGAAGCGCTATCCCGCGCGTGGCGGCCATGACCAGTTCTACGGCTGGGGGAGGGTGAACGTCTCGCGCGGCGTAAACGCGCTCGTTCCGCGCCCGTTCAACGACGCCTCCGTCAAGTCGAAGGTTCCGCCCGAGGTCGAGATCACATCGCCCGAGTGGTTCGACCAGGTCGACCCCGAAAAGCCAACGCGGTCGGTGAAGGGCGAGGTCTACGCGCGTGGCCGTCCGTATACGTGCCAGGTGCTCGTCGCGCCCGGGCATTACCCGAACAACCGCTCGACAGCGCAGACGCCGCCAGGCGACTTCAAGCCGGTCGTCTCCGACCAATGCAACGGATCCGTGCGAACGGACTCCTTCGACGGCACGCTGGCCCAGCTCGACCTCGCGGACCTGCGCTCGCGCTTCCCCTCGTCGGCCGGGACCTTCGACGGCCGCGAGCCAGGCGCGCTCACGCAGACCTCGGCCGGGCGCCCCAACACGGCGCCATACGGGTTCATCGTCAAGGTCGTCGCCACGGTTGCCGGGCCGCCTGCGCTGACGGGCGAGGACCGCCGCGCCCTCTATCTCCACCGCGATCAGGACATGCTCGAGGGATTCCCCCGAAAGCTCGGCTCGGACGGGGAATCCTCGCCCGCGCTTGCCGACCTCGACGGGGACAACCGAAACGAGCTGATCGCCGCCACAGCGGACGGCGAGGTCCACGCTTGGACACGCGACCCCGACACGGGCGACATCGCAGAGCTCGACGGGTGGCCCGTAATCGGCAAAAAGCCGGGCTTCGTCTCCGCGCACGAGAGTGCGCCGGGCTACGACTCGGGAGCCGTCGATCCTGACATCGGTGGGTCGATCATCGCCGGCATCGCCGTGGGCGATGCGAACCACGACGGGGTCCCGGAGGTCTACGCGGCGGACTTCGAAGGCCAGATCTACGGCTGGGAGCCCGACGGGACCCTTGTCTTCGAGGCGGAGTCCACACGCGAGTTCTCGGGCCAGCCGCTCGCTCCGTTCGAGAACGTCCGCATCGGCAACCGCAACCGTACGCAGCGCGGGTTCCTCGGCTCGCCGGTCCTGGCCGATCTCGACCAGGACGACAACGGCAAGCTCGAACTCGTCGCTGCTGGGCTAGACCGCCACGTGTATGCATGGAATCACGACGGCACAGCCGTGAACGGCTTCCCTGTGCTCGCGGTGGACGAGACCAAGGTCGAGTCGGTCGACCCGGTGACCCATCGCGTTGCCTTCGCCGCTGACTCCGGGCCTTCGCTTCAGCAGGGCCCGATCGTCGATACCCCCGCCCTGGGCGATATCTCAGGCGACTCGCGCCCCGAGATCATCGTGGGAACGAATGAGGAGTACGCCGTCGACAAGGGAACCGAGGGCCCCTGGGCCGTCGCGCCGTCGACCTCTCCGGCCCTCAACCTGCTCGGTCCCGCCGGCCTACTCGAGTTCGCGAACGGCCGCCTATACGCGATCAAGCCCGACGGCGACCCGGACGCGCCAGCCGAAGGCGAGTCCGCGTTCGCGGCGGGCTGGCCGCGCCCGATCGGCATCGCTCTCGCTGAGCTCCTGCCGCTAGTGGGCGAAGGCATCAACGGCTCGCCCGTGGTCGCTGAGCTCGATTGCCAGTCCGGTGGCTCCGGGCCGAAGATCGGGACGATCCCGGCTGCCGGCCCGGCGTACCTTCTCAACCCGGACGGCACTTCGTGCCTCGGCGAGGAGGACGGTAGGCCGAAGGTGCTCTCCTCAGAGGTCTCCGAGGGCTCCGGTCAGGTAGACCGGCCGGTGCTGCCCGCGGTCGGGCTCCCGGCCTTCGGCGACCTCGGCGGCACCCAGCCCACCTTTGTCGCGCCCGCGGCGGGCATCATCCGCGCGCTCGACATCGCGCTCAACGAGTACCAAACGGGCGGCCAGGACTTCTACGCCGCATGGGACCCGGCAACAGGGCAGATGCGCCCTGGTTATCCGTCCCCGGTGAATGACCTGTCGTTCCTGAGCGGCCCCGCCATCGGCGACGTTGGCGGTACCCCGGGAGAGGAGATCGTGGCGGGCACCGCGAGCATGGATCTGGTCGCGCTCACAGGTACCGGCCAGCCGACTTCGAACGCCTGGCCCAAGCTGTCTTCGGACTGGACGATCGCGACGCCGCTTCTCGGCAGCTTCGGCACGCTCGACACGGCGTCGTCGGCGCGGCGGATCGTGGTCAACCTGACCCGCTCCGGCTATATCAACGCGTACGAGACGAGCGCCTCGCCGTGCGCTCCTGCGTCCTCGCCGCGCTTCCATCACGACAACGCCAACTCGGGCGACTCCCGCCGCGACGCTGTTCTCCCCGGCAGGCCGAGCGATGCGACGCTGAACGCCGACGAGACCGGGTTCACCTTCCAGGTCCCGGGCGACGACCTCCTCTGCGGCACTGCGGACTCGTATGAGATCCGCACCTCGGACTCGCCGATCGACGAGGGCAACTTCGATGCTGCGACCGAGCTCGCTGGCGCGCCTGACCCTGCAGCCCCCGGAACCTCGCAGAGCTTTGACTTCGGGGCGGGCACGCTCCGCTACGTCGCGATTCGCGCTCGAGACGAGCAGGGGAACGTGGGCAGGCTCGCGGTGGTGGACAGTGGCGATGACCCGCTGCCGGTCGCTTGCGAGAACCTCATCCAGGGCACAGCCGGCCCCGATCAGCTCACGGGCACCGCAGCGGGTGACCGGATCAAGACGCTCGGTGGCGATGACCGCGCGGCGGGCGGGG
This sequence comes from Actinomycetota bacterium, assembly GCA_030860375.1. Lineage (GTDB taxonomy): Bacteria > Actinomycetota > Thermoleophilia > Solirubrobacterales > 70-9 > JALZKA01. The sequence continues at coordinate 13,852 of JALZIJ010000019.1, forward strand.
ACGGCGATGACTGTCTGATCGGCGGCGCCGGCGAGGATCGCTTGCGCGGCGGGGCCGGCACCGACAAGGTTCGCGGCGGGCCCGACGACGACCGGCTCTCCGGCGGCAAGGGAGACGACGCGATGAAGGCACGCGGCAAGGGCAAGGACCTGGTGCGCTGTGGGCCAGGCACCGACACCGCGAAGGTCGACCGGAAGGACCGCACGAAGGGCTGCGAGACCGTCTCTCGCGGGTAGGCCCGGGAGGGTCAGATCCTGCTTCGGTTAGGCCGGCTCGCCGGTCAGCCAGCGGACCGGGTTCTCGTGGAGCATCGTTCGCTCTTGCGCTTCGGTCATCCCGCCCTCTCGAAGCGCGGGGAGGACCTTGTCGTGGACGATCTTGATCGTCCAGTCGTCGACCAGGCCGGCGCCCGCCATCTGCGCGACCGCCTCGGGTGAGAACCAGTCGATCGTCGCGCACGAGTCGGCCGAGACGAAGATGCGGTCGGCGTAGCCGCGCTCCAGGAGCGCGAGGTGGGCGGCGATCCTCTGGTCGAACGGAAGGTACATCTCGATGCCGTAGCGGTCCAGGCCTGCCCAGACGCCCTTCTCGATCAGGCTTTCGATGTAGTCGGCATCCGGCGAGTCGCCGCAGTGGGCGATCTGGACCTTCGAGGGCTCGACGCCCTCTTCGGTGAAGATCTCGATCTGGCGCGGCGCCGTGTCGGAAGCAGGCCGCGAATGGGCCATGATCGGCGCCCCCGTGCGAAGGCTGGCGCGGGCGACGGCGCGGTGGACCTTCTCGACGTTCTCGGTGACGCCCGGCTCGTCCGCCGCGCACTTGAGAAACGCGGCCTTGATGTCGGTGCCCTGGATGCCTTTCTCGATGTCGTGCACGAAGAGGTCTGCGATCTGGTCGGCGTCGCGGGTGAGGAGCGGGGTCGGCAGGTGCTCGTACGTGTAGATGCCGGTGCACGGAACGATCTGGATGCCCGTCTTGCCCGAGACGCGCTTCATCAGGTTGACGTCACGCCCCAGGTACATGCACGACGGCTCAACTACCGTCTTTACGCCTCGCTCGACCGCGGCGGCCATGAACTCGGCGGCGACGTCCTCCGCCTGGGCGGAGGTGACGCCCTCGACCGGCTCCTCGCGAACCGTGCCCATTTGGGGAAACTGGACGAGCACCGCCTCGTCGCGAGCCATGAGGTGCTCGTGGATGAGCGTCTCACCGAGCTCGGAGGCCTCGATCGGGCCCGTGACCGTCTGCACCGTGGACATGGCCCGAGTCTAAGGGCCGGCGCGAATCCTTGCGCTTTAGAAGAGCTTGATCGAGGCGATCACCATCGATGCCAAGAGGCAGATGATCAGTATCGCCATCGAGATAATCCAGCTTCGAGGCACGAGCCCTTAGTATGGCGCTCAATTCGGGTTTTCGGGTTTACAGGAGGGTTGCCTTGTTCAAGCGGATCGTGGTCGGAACTGACGGGTCGGAAACGGCACAGGTGGCGGTCACGCACGCGACGGAGCTCGCCAAGGCCACGGGGGCCGCGCTCGAAATCGTGAGCGCCTTTGAGCCCGTGCCGTCGGACCGCCTTCGCGAGGAAGGCACGCAGGTCCCCGGCGATGTCGCGCATGGCGTGGGGCCTCGCGGAGACGTGAACGCGAACCTCGACAACGCGAGCGCGAAAGCACGCGAGGCCGGAGTCGATGTGCGCACTCATCCGCGAGAAGGCGAACCTGCGGATGCGATTCTGGACGTCGCCGAGGAGACGGGGGCAGACCTCATCGTGGTCGGCAACAAGGGCATGACCGGCGCGCGGCGCTTCCTGCTCGGCAGCGTGCCGAACAAGGTCTCCCACCACGCCCCCTGCGGCGTCTACATCGTCCGAACTTCCTAGAGCGCCCCGCATGGCCGAAAGTTTCTCCGAGCGCGACTCGGAGCTGATGCGCCTCGCGCTCGACGAGGCCACGAACGCGGCCAAGCACGGGGACGTGCCGATTGGCGCGGTACTCGCAAGCGAGGGCGAAGTGCTTGCCGCCGCCGGGAATGAGCGGGAGCTTCGGGCCGACCCCACCGCTCACGCCGAGGTGATCGTTCTGCGCGAAGCGTCCGCGGCACAAGGCGCCTGGCGGCTTCCCGCCACGACCCTCTACGTGACGCTCGAGCCGTGCGCAATGTGCGCGGGGGCGGTCGTGCTCGCCCGAGTGCCCCGAGTCGTCTTTGCGACCGCGGACCCGAAGGCAGGTGCCGCAGGATCGATCTTCGACGTGTTGGGAGAGCCGCGCCTCAACCATCGCCCGAAGGTCGAGTCGGGCCTCTTCGCCGCAGAAGCCGCGGCGCAGCTGCGTTCATTCTTCGCTGAACGCCGCTAGCCGGGCCGAGAGTAGGTATACCCGCGCATGCCGCGGCTTTTCCTATTCTCGCCGGGGCTCAAGCCTTCGCCGGCATCTTCGCGAGCGCTTCTTTGAGCTCTGAGACGTCATCGAATGACATCGAGAGGAAGTTGCCGTGCTTGTGGGCGATCTTGCCCTCCTCGTCGACGATGAACACGGTCCGCTTCGCCATGTCGAATCGCTTCGCAAAAACGCCGTAGAGCTTTGAGACCTCGGCGTCGGAGTCGGCCAGGAGCTGCGTCGTCAAGCCGTACTTCGCCTTAAACGACTCCTTCGAGGTCATGTCCTGGGTCGAGATGCCCACGAACTTGGCGCCGAGCTCGTCCATTTCCTCGCCCGCGTCGCGGTAGGCGCAGAACTGCTTCGTGCAGACGCTGGTGTCGTCACCGGGGTAGAAGAGGAGGACGACGCGCTCGCCACGGTGCTCGGACAGCGTGAATGGGCCCTCCGTGCCCTCGAGGGTGAAATCCGGCGCGGTGTCTCCGATGTTGAGGCTCATGCCCCAAACATACGATCCGAGGAGCGGACCGGATGCGTATGAACGGGTGATGGCCGAAAGAATGGTGCGAATCTCCGACGAGGTCGAGCTCTGCATCGACGAGCTCGGCGACCCCGGGGATCCGCTCATCCTGCTCATGATGGGCATGGGCCTCCAGCTCGTGTGGTGGCGAGACGATTTCTGCGAAGAGCTGGTCGGGCGCGGCTTCCGGGTCGTTCGCTACGACCACCGCGATATCGGTCGTTCGACACCGTCTCGCGGCAGGACGCCAGGGATGATCGGGATCCTGACGCGCACCGCGCGGCCCGTATATGAGCTCGAGGATCTGGCCGACGATGCCGGCGCGTTGATCGCGGAGCTCGCGCCGGACGATGGTGCGCACGTCGTAGGCGTTTCCCTTGGCTCGTTCGTCGCCCAGGCGACTGCGATCCGCCACCGAGCTCTTGTTCGCTCGCTTGTCTCGATCATGGGAAGGACCGGCGACGGCATGCATGGAAAGGTCGCGTGGCGTACGCGGCTCGAGTTCCTGCGCCAAGGGCCGCGCGACTTCGAGGGCGCCGTGGAGCATCTCGTGAAGACCTTCCGGCGTATCGGCTCTGAGGGCCGCACGGAGGTCGACGACGAGGACGTGCGCGTTGCGATGCGCCGCTCCGCTTCACGTGAGCGCGGCGACGGCGCGGGCGGCGGGCGGCAGTTCGCGGCGGTGATCGCCGAGCGCGATCGTACCGAGGGCCTGTTCGGGATCGACATGCCTGTCCTCGTCATTCACGGAACCCGCGATCGCATTGTGAAGCCTTCGGGAGGCCAGGCGACCGCCGCCGCGATCCCGGGCTCCGAGCTCCTCGAGATCGAGGGCATGGGCCACGACCTCGCCCGATGGACCTGGCCGCAGGTGCTCGACGGGATCGAGCGGACGGCGGCGCGGGCCTAGCGCGCCCAGCCTTCTCGGCGAGAGATGGGTTATGCGGGCCCTATGCCACTAACCCAACTCTCGCGGCAAGGACGGGGCCTAGCGCGGTTCGAGCAGGTAGTGGCTGACGAGCCAGCGGTTGCCGCCTCGGTAGCCCCAGAGCTTGTCGGTCGACAAGAGAAAAAGGCGCCAGCCGCCGAGGAGCGCCTTCGCCTCGCCGTCTGACCGGCCGTCGCGGCCGAGGATCGCCAGCGCCTCGTCGCGGCGGGCGTCCAGTCTCTTCAGCCACTCCTGAAGCGTCCGCGCGTAGTGGTGGCCCGGCACGATCCAGGACTCCTTGACCGCCATGTCCTCGGCGAACCGGAGGATCAAATCGTGCGAGGGCATGACGCCCCCGGTGAAAAAGCGCTCGGCCGCCCAGGTGCCCTCGAAGAGGTACGGGAGCGTGCGGTGGCTGAAGACGTGGACGAAGAGCTTGCCGTCCGGCGCTAGCCAGGTCGAGATGCGCCGTAAGAGCTCCTTCCAGTTGCGCATGTGCTCGAACATCTCGACAGAGACGACTCGGTCGAAGGTTCCTTCGGGCTCGAAGTCGTTCATGTCGGCGGTGATCACAGTCAGGTTCTGTAAGCCGCGCTCGGCAACCTGTGCCTCGATGAACTCGCGCTGGTTGTTGGCGTTCGAGACCGCGACGATCTCGGCGTTCGGATAGTGCTCGGCGAGCCAGAGGGTGAGCGAGCCCCAGCCACAGCCAAGCTCGAGGATGCGTTGCCCGTCGGCGATCTCTGCCCGCTTGCAGGTGAGCGCGAGCATCGAGTCTTCGGCTTCGGGAAGCGTCGTGTCCTCACGCTCGAAAAGACAGCCCGAGTACTTGCGCCGGGGCCCGAGAAAGAGCCCGAGGAACTCAGACGGCAGCTCGTAATGCTGCTCGTTAGCGGTCTCGGGGACCTCGGCGACAGGCCCGCTGGATTTCGTCTCGACGATCGCGTTGAGGCGGGCCTCCTGCGCCCCGACCCCGCCACGCGACTCGGCACGCTCACGGGCATAGGCGCCGAAGACCGAACCCGCCCGGAGCATGGAATCGGGCAAAAGGCCACGAGCGAGAGCGGCGTCGAGCATGCGATAGCGAAGGGCGGACATGTCGCTCAGCTTTTCGAAACGGGCGGTGCCGCGGATCAATAACCGCGTCCCGGACTTCGGCGGTCTCGACTAGCGACTGCTGTCGTCGATAGCCGCTTGCGCCGCCGCCAGCCTCGCCACCGGTGTCCGGTACGGCGAGCAACTCACGTAGTCGAGGCCGATTGAGTCAAAGAAGCGGATCGATTCCGGGTCGCCGCCGTGCTCGCCGCAGATTCCCAGCTTCAGGTCGGGGTTGGCGGCGCGGCCGCGCTCGGCGCCGATTCGGACCAGCTCACCGACGCCGGGGCCGTCGAGCACCTCGAACGGGCTGCGGTCAATTATGCGACCGGCGAGATAGGAGGGCATGAAGCTCCCCTCCACGTCGTCGCGCGAGAGGCCGATGGTGGTCTGGGTCAGGTCGTTGGTGCCGAACGAAAAGAAGTCGGCGTGACGCGCGATGTGCCCGGCGATGAGGCAGGCGCGTGGAAGCTCGATCATCGTGCCGACGGAGTACGGGACTTCGCTGCCGGCGCTCTTCCGCGCCTCCTCGGCGACGCTCACGACGTGTTCGCGGAGCTGGCGAAGCTCGGTCTCATACGCAACGAGCGGGATCATGATCTCGATGTGAGGAAGGTCGCCCGCCTCAGCAGCGTCGGCAGCGGCGCGGATCGCGGCGCGCACCTGCATCTCGTAGATCTGCGGGTAAAGGAAGGCGAGGCGGACGCCACGCGTGCCGAGCATCGGGTTCGCCTCCTGGAGGTCGCGGACGATGTCGGCCGCCTCGCGAGCGCTCGTGGCGCGGTCGCCGGAAGCCGCCTCGAGCCGGCGGACCTCGGCCTCGAAATGCTCGAGCGGCAGGAACTCGTGAAGCGGCGGGTCGAGGAGCCTTACGGTGACCGGCAGGCCTCGCATCTCGTGGAGGATCTCGACGAAGTCGCCGCGCTGGAGCTCGCCCAGCTCGGTGAGCGCATCATGGAACTCGGCGCGAGCCTCCTCCAGCTCAGGGGGCGCGGGGGCGTCGTCGGCAGCCGCGCTCACCTCTGCCTTTCGCCATCGTGCGGCCGAGACGAACATGCCGCGCACCAGATCGGCCCGGTCCTCGCCGAAGAACATGTGCTCCGTGCGGCAGAGGCCGATGCCCTCGGCCCCCAGCTCGCGCGCTCGCTTCGCGTCCGCGGCCGTGTCGCCGTTTGCGCGCACCCCGAGGCGTCGAGCGTCATCCGCCCAGCCGAGAACCTCGGCGAAGTCGTCGCCGATCTCCGGCTGAATCAGTGGCACGTCTTCGGCGGTGACTTGCCCCGTCGCACCCTCGATGGCGATGGTGTCTCCAGCGTGGAGCTCGACCTCGCCGATCCGAACCACGCCTGCCTCGGCGTCGATCTTCACCGCGGACGCTCCGGCCACGCACGGCCTGCCCATGCCCCGCGCGACAAGGGCCGCATGAGAGGCCTTGCCGCCCTGAGCGGTGAGGATTCCCTTCGCCGCGTGGAAGCCCGAGATGTCGTCCGCCTCCGTGAAGGGCCGGACGAGGATCACGTCCTCGCCGTTGGCTGCGCGCCTCACGGCCTCCTGCGCCGAAAGGACGATCGCGCCCACGGCGGCGCCGGGCGATGCGCCGATCCCCTGCGTCAGCACCTCGAACGAGGCATCGGGGTCGAAGATGGGATGAAGGAGGTTCTCGAGCGTGTCCGCGTCGATCGTCATCAGTGCCTCATCGCGAGAGAGCAGCCCCTCCGAGGCGGCGTCGACCGCGAAGCGGACCGCCGCCTGCGCCGGGCGCTTGGCGGTTCGCGTCTGGAGGAGGAATAGCTCGCCATCCTCGATCGTGAACTCGACGTCCTGCATGTCCTTGTAGTGGCCCTCGAGCTTTCGAAGCACCTCCATGAGTTGCCCGTGCGCCTCCGGCAGGCGCTCGGCGAGCCATTCGAGATCCTGAGGGTCACGCGTGCCAGCCACAACATCCTCGCCCTGGGCGTTCGCGAGGAAGTCGCCGGAGGGCTCCGCTTCACCCGTGCGCTCGTCTCGGCTGAAAGCAACACCTGAGCCCGAGGTGTCGCCTCGGTTGCCGAACACCATCCGCTGGACGTTCACAGCAGTCCCCCAATCGTCGGGAATGCCGTTGATCCGGCGGTAAGCGATCGCGCGCTCGCCCTCCCACGAATCGAAGACGGCGCTGATCGCCTGGGCGAGCTGGTCACGAGGATCCTGCGGGAAGGGTTCGTCCCTGGCGTCGATGTAAATGCCCTTGAAGGCCGAGATGAGCTCGGCCAGCTCGTCGGCGCCGAGGTCGGTGTCGGCTTCAGCGCCGGCCTTCTTCTTCGTCTCGGCGATGATTTCCTCGAAGCTCGATCCCGGGATCCCTCGCACCACATTCCCGAACATCTGGATGAACCGGCGGTACGAGTCCCGCGCGAAGCGCTCGCTCCCTGTCCGTTCCGCGAGGCCCTCGACGGACTCGTCGTTCAGCCCCAGGTTGAGCACGGTGTCGAGCATTCCCGGCATCGAGACCCGCGCGCCGGAGCGAACCGAGACGAGGAGCGGGTCGCGAGGGTCGCCGAGCTTCATGCCGATCTCAACCTCGAGCCCGGCGAGCGCCTCATCGATCTCGCCCGCCAGGCCCTCGGGCAACTCGCCGCTCGCCTCCATGTAGGCGACGCACGCCTCGGTCGTGATGGTGAAGCCGGCGGGGACCCGGCTCGCTCCCAGGACGCGGGTCATCTCGGCGACTCCGGCGCCCTTGCCGCCCAAGAGCTCGCGATCGTCCCGCGAGCCTTCCGAGAACTCCCTGATCCACCTCACGGCGATGGCTTCTCGCCGGCCCGGGCCAGCGTTGCCTGCGCTCTCTTGCGAGACGCTTCGTCGATCATCTCACCGTCGAGGCTTCCAGGGCGCCGCCAGAAGTGGCGATCTCGTTGACGTCACGAAGCCCTTTCGCCGACTCGATCAGCGCCTGGAGGCGGATCGGGCGGTTGCGCCCGGCCTCGGCGAGGAGCGCCTCGGCGGACGCCAGGTCGCCACGGCTTTCGACCTTGGGCACGATCACCGAGGCGAGTCGTTCGCCTGCGTTCGCGACCGCCCTCAGGTCATCCTCGAACCAAGGGGTCCCGACGCCGTTAACACGGACGCTCACCGAGGCGGCGGCGAACTCACCTCGAGCGAGTGGGTCCGCCACGGCGTTGCGCGCCTCTGCCTTCAGCGCGGTGGGCACGGAGTCCTCGAGGTCGATCACGATCTCGTCGGGCTCCAGGCTGGCCGCTTTCTCCAGCTTCCGGGATGGGCGGGCCGGTACGGAGAGACAGGAGCGGCGGGCCCTCATTCGCCATGAGCATATGTGGGTTAGTCTCATTCGCTTCAAGCCCGGAAGAGAGGCGCCGTGAAGGAGAGCCGGAGTCATCGTCGGGGGTCCTTATTTCGAGGACCTGGAACGGGGCCAGGTCTTCGACGCGCCCGGTTTGACGCTCACCTGGGGGCATGCCGCGATCCATCAGGCCATCTGCGGCGACCGCATGCTCCTGCCGCTCGACGCCGATCTCTGCCGCGAGGTGACGGGGTCTAAAGAGCGCGCTGATCCACCCCAATCTCGTCTGCGACGTCATCCTCGGCGACCTCCTGGGGCTGAGCGAAACAGAGATCGGCCGCCTATATGACGAAGGCATCGTGGCGGGGGCGACCGCCGTCGCGACTTAGACCTGAGAGAGGCGGTAGATGTCCCTTCCGCCAAGGCCGCACCAGGGCTACTCGGCGCTTGTGGGATGATGGCGCTCAACCCAACGAGTGGAGGATCGATGACCAAAGTTGTTCATTGCGAGTGCGGCACTGACGTCGAGGCTGAGTCCGAGGATGACCTCGTCACAAAGGTCGAGGAGCACGTCGCAGAGAGTCATCCCGAGATGGTCGGCAAGATGGATCGTGAGCAGATCCTGGATATGGCCCACGACCACTAGCCGCCGCGTTTGAGCTGGCTCCGCTCGCGACAGCGGTGATCCGGCTACTTAGCAGGGCCACCGAGTGTCGCGGGTCGAAAGTCCCGCGATAGGCGCGTGATATTCGACCCACCTGACGTGCGGCGGAGCGTGCAAGTCACCCGTGAAAAGCGCATGAGCGCTTACTCTGGAACCTCGCCCGGCAGGAGCTCGTTCGTGAACGCCTCACCTGGCTCCGGGAGCGCTTGGATGAAGCCCTCTTCGGCGAGAAAGCTTGCGAATTCGTCCCACTCGGCCTCGTCCATGTAGCCGAAGGGCTGTCTGCCGGGCGGGTCGAGGAGCGGGAGCGTCGCTTCAACCTCGGCCTCGGTCAACTTGGGGTCGAGGCCGTCGCCCGCCTCGACGATCGCGTCGGTCGCCGCCCCGGGGTCTTCGATGGCGTCTTTCGTCCCGCGCTCGAGCGCGGCGATAAACAGCCGGATCGGCTCGGGGTTCTCCTCGATCGCGTCCGAGCTCGCGACCAACACGAGCTCGTCGTAGGTCGGGATGCCGAGCTCATCGGCCGGGACGACGCGAGGGTTTTCGCCGCGCTCTTCGAGCGAGACGCCCTCGATGTTCCGAAAGCCGCCCAACATTGCGTCGGCCTTGCCGGATAGGACCGCTTGCTCAAGACCGAGGCCCACGCTCACCTGCTCGACGTCGTCCTCGTCGATCCGCTCGTCGCGGAGGATCCGGCCCAAGAAGGCGTCCTGGTAGGGAATGCCGGCGGTCGCAATGGTCTTGTCGCGCAGGTCGGCCGGGGTCGCGATGCCGGCGTCGGGCAGCGAGATGAGCGACGTGAGCGGCTCGGAGACAAGCGAAGCCACTGCGACAACGGGAAGCCCCTGGTCTCGAGCGAGCAGCACCTCGGGCTCGTAGCTCACAGCAAGGTCAGTCTCGCCGGAGGCGACCAGCTTGATCGGCGCCGAGGGGTCCGACGGCACGCGCGGCGTGACGTCGAGCCCGGCCTCTTCGAAGTGACCGTTCTCGAGCGCCGCATAGATCCCTGCGTGGTCCGGGTTCACGAAAAAGTCGAGCATGAGCTGGAGCTCCTCTGGTTCGCTACCTCGGATCGACTCCTCCTTCTCGCCGCAACCCGCGACAAGGGAGGCCACCAAGACCAATCCAGCCAATTGCGTCCGCATCCATTTGTGTGTCATCGAAGCTCCTTACGGCCCCACGGCGCCAGGGTCCGCTCGGCGAGCGAAACAAGGGCGAACAGGGCGATCGAGATTGCGGAAAGCACCACGACAGCGGCGAAGACCCGCGCGGTCAAAAGGCTTCCCTGTGCTTGCGTGATGAGGTAACCGAGTCCCGAGTCGGCGCCGACAAGCTCACCGAGGACCGCGCCGATTGCCGCGATCGCCACCGCGACACGTGCGCCCGAGAAGAATTGGGGGAGCGCCGCGGGCAGCTCGAGGCGGCGAAGCACGGTGCCGCGATCCGCGTTCAGCGTTCGCATCATTCGAATCGCCGCGGGATCGACGGAGCGGAGGCCGTCCAGCGTCGAGACGGTGATCGGAAAGAAGCAGATCAGGGCGACGACGAAGAGCTTCGGGCCGATCCCGTAGCCGAGCCACAGCACCAAGACGGGAGCGATTGCGACGATCGGAATCGTCTGCGAGGCGACGAGGAGGGGATAGAAGGCACGGCGCAGGGTCTCGGAAAGATGGAGCGCGACCGCGAACGCTACGCCGGCAACGACGGAGATCGCGAAGCCGAGAACGACCTCGCCCAGCGTTACCCAGCCGTTCTCGGCGAGAAGCTTGCGATCGTCCCAAAGCGACGTGGCGACGTCGCTCGGCGCGGGCACGATCACGTCGGAAACGGACTCCCGGATGTCCAGAAGGTCGGCGAGCGCGCCCGTCTGCGCCAGGACCTCCCACAGCGCGATGAGCGTCGCGACCACCGCCACGGGCAGAAGAACGCGCTTCATCGCGTGTGCCCCCTCAGCGCCTGCAGAGCTTCGGATCGAAGTGATGCGAAGCCTGGGTCCGTGACGGCACCCGCCCGGTCGAGCGAGCGCGGCGCCTCGGGACGAAGCTCAGCGACCACGCGCGCCGGGCGGGCGGAGAGCACCGCGACCCGGTCGCACAGATACAAAGCCTCCTCGACGTCGTGCGTCACGAGGAGCACGGTGCGAGATTCCGCCAGGAGCGCGCCTGCGAGCCACTCCTGCATCTCGCCGCGGGTGATTGCGTCGAGCGCGGCGAACGGCTCGTCCAGAAGCAGGACCGGCTTGCCGGCGAGCAGAGTGCGCAAGAAGGCGACTCGCTGGCGCATCCCGCCCGAGAGCTCGCGCGGCTTGGCGTCAGCGAACTCGGCCAGGCCGAAGCGGGCGAACAGCGGCAGCGCTTCCTCGCGCGCACCGCGCTTGGTCTCGCCGCGATTACGCGGTGCGAGCGCAGCGTTGTCGAGCGCGGAGAGCCAGGGAAAAAGGAGGTCGCGCTGGGGCATGTAAGCGCAGCTCGCCAGCCTTCGCTCAGCGTCGTGCTCCCCTTCGACCTCGATCGTGCCGGTGACCGGCTCGGCAAGCCCGGAGACGAGCTCGAGAAGCGTCGATTTGCCGCAGCCTGACGGGCCGACCAGGCCGACAACCTCGCTCTGGGCGACATCGAGGCCGACGTCGGCCAGAACCTCGAGGTCGCCAAAGGCGTGGGATATCCCCCCGACTCGGATCGCCGAGTGCGCTCCGGGCGTGGTTCGCTCAGTTTGCTCGGGCTCCATAACGGAAGCGCCTTGTGTACTCGTCATGCTCCCTCCGCGCGCATTACCGCACAGGTTCTGAGGGTCAGCGCCGGGTGGTGTCTGGCGCTATCTCAGCCCGCATTCCCGCGAGCACCCCTGTTGATCGCGAGGGAGTCTAGATGAGTGATTCAAGGCGCGGGCGGGCCGGTGTACCCGCCGCCGTGGCACGGAGCGCCGTCGCAGGTGTCGACCACCGTGCCGTTCGGGCTCAGGAACGCGGCCTTCTGGGCCTGGCCCTCAGGGTCGCTTCGCGGGACGCCGTGCGGGTCGTCGCCGAACTCATCTCCTGCGGGAGGAGTGTTCGTGATCGGCGGCGCCGGCGTGCCGGCATCCACGTAGATGAGCGCCGAGCCCGAGAACGGGAAGCTCGCGATCCGCGGGATTCCGAAGAGCGGCTGGTCGTCGGGGTGGCGGCCGGGGTCGAGCACGTTGGGAGTCGTCGATGCGCCGACGGTGCGCGCCAGGACGTCCGCAGTCCACATGGTGACCTGGTGGTCGCCGAAGGCAACCTGCATCAGCACCTCGTGGGGTGGAGTGTTGGCGAGCGGGTCGGAAGTCATGTGGTGCGCGTAGCCGTTGTTCTCGCCCCGGTCCCACAGCATCTGAATCAGGCCCAGGATGAGTGGCCGCTCGAGCTCCGACGGGTAGTTGTCATACAGGCCGGCCTCGGTGTTCGGGGTGCCGTCGAGGAACTCGCCCTCCGCATACGGCGCGAAGTCCACTGAGCGCCGAAGGAGGGTCGAATAGTTCATCCCGGGCACGCCCAGGACCGCCCGCTCCAGATCGGGCTCGAGCGCCACGAGGCTGCCGCCGAGGATTCCGCCCTGGCTGTTGCCGTCGTAGTAGAGGCGCTCGGTGTCGATCAGCGACTGCCCGTCGAGCTTGAAGGCCGGGCTCGAAGAGAAGCCCTGGCTGTGGATTATCGCCCGCCCCAGGAACATGAAGTTGAGAAAGCCCTGCTGCGAGCGGTCCACAAGCTTCGGGAAGTTGTTGAGGTCCTGGAGGATCAGCCCGATCGTCGGCAGATCCTGGGTCGCGAAACCGGCCCAGTCCGTCGCGCAGAACATGAAGCCGTGGTCGTTCGCCATCACGGCGATGTTGCCGGCGTTCACCTCGCCCGCTCCGCCCAGGAGCCCGTGGCCGTAGAGCGAAGGTTTGACCGGATCGACCGTCCCGCCCGAGACCGCCGAGCGAGGGATCACGCAGATGAAGTTCGCCAGCGTCGTGTTACCGGGGATCCGGTTCGGGATCGTGTCGGTCGGGCCCGAGTAGGCGAACTGCGTTCCGGTCTGGCAGCCCGGGCCGTTCGTGTAGCACGGGACGACGACCTGGCCCTCGACCTTGCGGATGATCCGGTCGTTCTCGGGCTTCTCGCCGAGGAAGGTGGAGAGTTGCGCCTCGGTGGGGCCGGTGACGTCGCCTACGAGCGGAATGTCGCCGGGGCCAAGGGGGAGCGCCTCGAAGACCGGCGAGCCGTCCTGGCAGCCGTCGTTTCCGCACTCGTCGAAGTCAGTGACGCTCGTGATCTGAACCGACGGCGTCTGGCCCTGCACCTCGAGGTCGGCGAGGTTGGTGTCGCCGAGCTGCGAGAAGGCGTCATCGCGGATCGAGAGCGCCCGCTCGGAGAGGCTCCGCTCGCTGCCGACCGTGAAGTCCCAGGCCAGGTAGAGGTCGTCGCGATCGATCCCCGCATCCTCGAGCTCTTCGAAGTTCTCTTCGAACTCCCCACGGCGAGCCTCAACCGCAGCATCAGAGGTGCGGATCCGGTCGCGATAGAGCTCGAACGGACGCTGCGGCTCGATCACGCTGCCGTCCGCACGGCGCAGGTCACGAAGTGCGACGACGTAGCGGTGGCCCTCTTCGAAGTTGACCGCGGGCCGGATGAAGAGGTTCACGTCGGCCGGGTTCGCAGGATTGGCGTCGATCTCCGACCAGATGAGGTGGCGCTCGCCCGTGTCCGCATCGATCACGACGATCGGCGCGTCCTCGTCGAACGAGCGCTCGATGTCGGTGATCGGCACAGGGTCGGTCGCCGGGAACGCTGCGGGCGTGTCGAGGCCGGGAACGCGAGTGATGATCGCCTGGCCAGGCGAAAAGCCGTCGTTGCGGTTCCACTCGGTCGGATTGATCCGAACGCCGGCACGGTTGGCGGGCATCGACTGCTCGGCGAACGCAACGCGCTTGCCGGTATCGGTAGTCGGGTCCGCGATCGTGAAGTGGTCGTTCGGGAAGGGTTGGAGGCAGACTGCCGGGTCGAGCGGATCGCAGCGGCCGGCGTTCTGGAACTGGGCTCCCTGCGGCTCCCAGCTCGTCTGGCCGCCGGCGCCGTACGGCTCGGTCGGGACGCCGTCCGAGTCCACGTCGAGACCCGAGTTCGAGTTCTTGTCTTTGAAGACGACGGGCGTGGCGCAGCCGTTCCTGCCAGAGATCGTGAAGTCGAGGTCCCCAGAGCCTGCGCTCAACGGCCCCGCTTTCTGAGGGCTTCCGGTCGTAGCGCTGCCTTCCACGGAGGTGAACGAGCCCGCGGGGTTGCCCCGCGTCGCCACTCCGCCCGAGTGCTGGAAGGCGACATCTCCGTTCTCGTCGCTCAGCCCATTACAGCCAAAGAGCTCGAGGCGAACTGAATCGGCGCCGGTGTCCGTCGCCGCGAGGTCACGCGGGGTGTCGTTCGTATGGGTTGCCTCGCCGCCCGGCTCGATGCCGTAGACCCGGGTGGGCGTGTCGGGCGGCGGCTCGCAGGGGGCGGAGTCAAGGACCAGGTCCTCGCGGTCTTTGTCGACAGACCCCACATCTGTGTTGACGAAGGTGTTTGCCTCCGCGATCAGGATGCGGGGCTTGCACTTGGCAACGCGACGAAGTCCGCGCGAGGTGAGGCGAAGCCTAAACGTCTTCGGCTCACGCGTAACGCGGACCACCTTGGAGGACGCGATTCGTCTGCGCTTGCCATTCGTAGTCTTCGAACGGGCGGACAGGTTCGCGCGGCGATCGACCGACTCGACCGAGACCTTCAGCTTTCCGGAGGAAAGGAGCTTTGCTTGACTCGTTCCAAGGATCTCGACCTGGGTGCCGGAAATCCCTCCTCCCCGAGGCGTGTTTCCGCCGCCCGCGCCCATCGCGAAGGGCACTCCGCAGCACGCGAGCGCGGCCGCGCCCAGCGCCGCAATTCTCTTCGCCGAGAGTTGGGTTAGTGGCATAGGACCCGCATAACCCATCTCTCGCCCTCGCGCGAGCTCCCCAAACCCATGACAAGCAAACTACACGCGCGCGCTCCACAGCGCGCCGCTTCGATCGGCCGCGCTTCAGCTCTCAGGCTGCGAGCGGCCGCCCGCGACCACGTTCACGAACTCCTCGAGATGCTTGGTGGTCCAGCACTCGAATGCGGCGGTGCAGTGCTCCTCGTAGGCGGACATGACCGAGTCGCCGTAGTTCCAGTAGAGCTTCGGCTCGGGGTTGAGCCAGAAGGTGCGCCCGGCGCGCTCGGCGACCTCGGCGAAGATCTCGGCGTGGGGCTCGCGGCCGTTGGTGCGGGCGTCGCCCAGGACAATCACCGTCGAGCGGGGATGAAGGTCATCAGCGACCTCGGTGAAGAACTCGCGCCATACGCGCCCGTAGTCCGTATAGCCCGAGACGTCGGCGACTCCGCCCTCGCGGCTGATCCGGCGCGAAATCTCGCGGAAGTCGCGCTCGGCTTCGAAGACATCCGTCACCTCGGAAATGCGCTCGATGAAGACGAAGCTCCGGAGCTTCCGAAACGAGTCGTGGAGGGCGTGGAGAACGGAAAGGAAGAAGACTGATGCGGATGTGACCGAGGTCGAGACGTCGCAGAGCACGATGATCTCGGGCCGTCGCGGGCGCTTGGGCTTGTAGCGGAGTCGGAGGGGCACGCCGCCGGTTTCGAGCGAAGCCCGCATCGTCTTTCGCATGTCGACGACGGCATGGCGGCGGCGCCCGCGTTGCTCGTGCCCGAGCGTGGCGAGGCGGCGCTTGAGCTGCGTCACGGCACGGTGGACCGAGGCAAGATCCTGCGTGGGGCTTGTGGGGAGGGTCCGGTCGAGCTCGGCAAGCGGGCGGGACGGCGGCAGTTTCTCGGTCCGCTCGATCAGCGCCCGCTCGAGCTCTCGGCGCAGGTGCTTTTCGAAGCGGTTGATGCCTTCTCGGTCGATCGGCGGACCGTCGCCCTCCTCGCGGTTCGGCGAACTGGGCTGGAGCTCGAGCGATCGGCGGATGCGCTGGACGTCTACTCCGACCACACCCGAGCCTTCGCCACGGCGCCCGAACGCCGCGATCGCGAGGCGGGCGAGATCCCGCATGTCGCCCTCGCGCCCCTCGGCGATTGCCTGGCGGATGGCGTCGCGAAGCTCCTCGGCGTCGAGTCGCTCACCGCCTTCGTAGCGATCGTCCTCGCGAAGCTCCCGGTCGATCGCCTCGGCCTCCGCGGCGCGGAAGAAGTAACGGTCGAAGATGAGATCGAAGATCCGGCGGTCGTCGGGCGACTTGGCGACGGTGGCGGCGAGCGCCTCGCGGAAGTCGGCCGCCTCGGTCCACGAGACGGTTTCGAGCGCGGCGAACGCGTCGAGGAGCTCCGAGGTCCCGACCGGCACCCCCTCGGCACGAAGGTCGTCGCAGAAGGCCGCGATGCGCGGGCCGAGGCCCGGCGGCAGACTCACCCCGCCGGGGCTTCGGCGCCCGCCGGGGCTTCGGCCCCCGCCGGCGACCCGAGCCTCATGCCAACGCGCTCGGCCACGAGGTCGATGTCCGTGCGGTGCTTGACGATGATCGACATCGTCTGGGTGAAGATTTCCGAGTCGATGTCGTCGGCGCCGAGTAGGAGAAGTGCGCGGGCCCAATCGATCGACTCGGCGATCGAGGGCGGCTTCTTCAGGTCGAGCTGGCGCACCATCTGGATGACCTCGACGAGCCGGCGCGTCAGGTCATTGTCGAGCTCGGGCGCGTGGAGGCGGACGATCTCCATCTCGCGGTCGATGTCGGGGTAGTCGAGCCAGAGATATAGACAGCGTCGCTTGAGCGCCTCGGTGAGCTCGCGCGAGTTGTTGGAGGTCAGGACGACGATCGGGTGCGTGCGGCTCTCGATCACGCCCAGCTCGGGGATCGAGATCTGAAAGTCCGAGAGGACCTCAAGCAGCATGGCCTCGAACTCCTGGTCGGTCTTGTCGATCTCGTCGATCAGGAGGACGACGGGCTCGGGGTTCGCGATCGCGCGTAAGAGCGGCCGGGTGAGAAGGAACTCCTCGGAGAAGATCTCGGCTTCGACGACCGCGGGCTCGTCGGGCTCGAGCGTGTCGTTCTCGGCGTCGGAGGCGCTTCGCGCCTGGATGTGGAGAAGCTGCTTTCGGTAGTTCCACTCGTAAAGAGCCTTGGCCTCGTCGAGGCCCTCGTAGCACTGGAGGCGGATCAACTCACGGCCGGTCGAGCGCGAAATGGCCTTCGCCAACTCGGTCTTGCCGACGCCCGCGGGGCCCTCCACCAGGACGGGCTTTCCGAGCTCCTGGGCGAGGTAGGAAACGAGGGCCGCGGACTCGTCCGCGAGGTATCCGGCCTCCTTAAGCGCGGCCTTCATCTCGGCAACTGAGCTCATCCGCGCGAAGGATAGGGAGAATGCCTGTATGCCCCCTTTGCCGATGCTCGCCCAAGCCCTGGTCGCCGCCGCCAACTCGCTTGGCGATCTGCTTCCGTTCCTGGTCGTGATGGTGGCCGGATTTCTCGTGGGCGCCTGGGGTCAGGCATCGCGCTCGCCGATCGCCGTGATCGCGGGGATGTCGCTCATCCTCTTGGCGGTAGCGGGCTTCTTGGGAGACAATGGGGATGGGCCTATCCCGGATGTCCTCAAATGAGCCGCCTCGCCGAAGCCGACCTGTCGCAGTCCCTCTCGAAAAAGGAGGAGGCCAAGCGGCTCAAGGCTGCCTGGCCTCGCCTCTCGCAGCTCCGACTCACGGTCGGCGGGCAGATCGGCGAAGGCGACCTCGGTCCGCCGGTCTGCATCGTCTTCGAAGGGTGGGACGCCGGCGGCAAGGGGGGTGCAATCAAGCGCCTCGTCGCCGAGCTGGACTCACGCCATGTGCGCGTCGTCCAGTTCTCGGCGCCGACCTACGACGAGAAGCGACATCACTATTTGTGGCGCTTCGGGCATGTGCTCCCGGGCCGTGGCGGGATGTCGATCCTCGACCGCTCGTGGTACGGCCGCGTTTTGGTCGAGCGAATCGAAGGGTTCGCCGAGCGCGACGAATGGATGCGCGCCTACGACGAGATCAACGGGTTCGAGTCAAGCCTCGTCGAGGACGGCATGATCCTGATCAAGTTTTGGCTTCACATCTCCGAGGAGGAGCAGCTCCGCCGCTTCGAGCGTCGCGAGCGCAAGCCTTTAAAGGCTTGGAAGCTCACCGATGAGGACTGGCGAAACCGCGAGAAGCGAGCGGATTACGAGGAGGCGGTCGAGGACATGCTCGCCCGCACCGACCAGCCCCACGCACCCTGGGATGTGATCCCGGCCGAGTCGAAGCAATGGGCAAGGGTCAGCGTGGTCGAGACCGTCATCAGGCGGATCGAGGAGGGAATGGAGCGCTGCGGGATGGCGATTCCCGCGCCCCTTTCCTACAAATAGGCAATTTGTCCGTGGCTCTTGTAGGCTCGCCCCGTCCTGAGAGGTCCCGGGCCGGGAGATCCCGAAGGTCGGAAAAGCGATGCCTGATCGCGACCCACAAGGGGAGACCATGAGCGCGGACGAGCCCACACCGTCGGGCAAGCCTCGGCTGCGCGCTGTCAGATCGCCCGACGGCGATGGCACTAGCGCCGTCGAGGAAGCGCGGCGCCTCACTGAGGACCTGAGCGCCGCCGCGGGGCAGGCACGTGCCGATTCAGTGGCCGAACTTGCCGCGGACGTGCGGAGCCTTCGCGCGGAGATGAGTGCCGCGCGCACCCGCGCGCAGGATGCCGAGATGGATGCCCGCGAAAAGGCCGAGGCGCTCGCGCTCGCCGATCGCAAGGCGCGCGAAGCAAGCGCCGGCAAGCGTCTGGCCGATCGCAAGGCGCGCGAATCGGATGTGCGCATCGCCGAACTCGAGTCCGACCGCTCGGAGCTTCGTTCGCGCGTGACCACGCTCGAGTCCGAAAGGGACAGCACGATCGAAACTGCGGTGGCCGAGCGTGTCGCCGAGGCGGAACGCAAAGTGCACGAGGAGGCCGACCAGAACCTGGCCCTCAGCCGCGAGCAGCTCCGCACGCGCGCGGAGCAAAAGCTCCACGCGGCGGCTGTACGGCTCAAGGAGCAAGCCGAAGGTCGAGCGCGCGCCCTCGCGCTTGAAGCCGCGCGAGGCGCTCAGCAAAAGGCGCTTGCGATGGCTGAGGCAAAGGTGGCGGAGGCAGAGGGGCGGTTCGCCTCTGCGACCGTCGAGGCTGAACGCAAGATGGAGACGGCGATTGCGGAGGCCGAGCAGCGGTCCCTCGAAGCGACTGCAAGCGCACAGCGCGAGGCCCAGAAAGCCGTCAAGGAACTGGAAGAGCGGCTCGGCAGCGTGGTCGAGCAGCGCGTCGAGGCCGAAAAGCGCCTCGAGAAGGCTGAGCGAAGGCTCGCGAATATTGTTGAGCGTCTTGCCGGAGAGGCCGAGGCTCACGCGCTCGAAGAGGCTCAGACACGGATGGCCGAGGAGATGAAACAACTCGAAGAGCGCGCGGCCGTCGATGCCAAGCGCGCCGAGGAGGCTGCCGAGCGCCGCATCCAGCTCGAGCTCGAGTCACGACTTCGCGAAGAGCAGCAGCGGGCACGGAAGGAGGCCGAAGAGAAGGCGCTTGCCGCCGCCGAGGCCGAGATGAAGTCGGCCGCGGAGCGCATCCGCCGCGAGGTCCAGGCCACCGCCAAGGACGCAGCCGCCGAGGCTCGTCGCGAGGCTCAGCGCCAGATGGAAGAGTCCGCGAAGCGCCTTCAGGCCGAGGCTGAAGCACAGGCTCAACGGGCCGCCGAGAACGCGCGCCGCCGTGCCCTCGGCTTGAACTGACATCGCCGCGCGTTTGTCAAGCCCTCCCGCGGGTCGAATAAGCCACGCTCCGCGAGGGAAATTCGATCCGCGTTGGGGAGACTCGCGTTAGCGCGGCAGCGTCGGCTCGATGATCCGGAAGGCCTTTATGCCCAGGCCTAGGCGTTCGCGGTCTTCGCCGGCCGCCGGGTCGAGGTCGCACAACTCGCGGATACGGGCCAGGCGGTGCGCGACCGTATGGCGGTGGGCATATACGGCGCGCGCGGTCGCATTCATATTGCAGTCGTTCCCGAGGTAGGCTTCGAGCGTCCCGAGGAGGTCGGTGCGGTACTCGCGGTCGTGCGCGACGAGCGGCTCGACCGTGTCCGAGTAGAAGCGGTGGACTTCTTGGGGGTCTGACGCCATCGCGCGGAAGAGAAGGCGGTAGACGCCGTCGCCGACACCCCCGCCGAGTTGAGAGGCCATGCGCTGGTCACGACCGATCACGTCCAGCATGAGCTCTGCCTCGGCGACGGCTCGGTCGAGCTCGTCGGGCGATGGGCAAAACGAGGAGAACGCCGATGGGCCGAGCGGGCGAAGGCGCTCCGAGATTCGCCTGGCCAACGAGAGCGTCGAGCCCGAGGGATCGTCCCCGGTACGGGCAGGAAGGAGCGCGTAGATGCGGACGATGCCCTCGTCGGTCGCGCCTGGGACGTCGAGAGGCTCGGCGATCGCGCCGGGGTACTCGCCCGTTATCAACGCCGCAGCGTGACGAGGTCTTGCGCTTGGCGCCTCGGCGACAAGCGCGACCGCGCCCGCGCTCAGGTCGCAACCCATCCGCGCCGCCCGGCGTGCCACTTCGACTCCGTCGACCTTCCGCGCGCGAAGCTCTTCCAGAAGCGTTCCGCGAAGCTTGCCGGCCATCTCGTCGCGGGCATCGGTCACTGCGAGGACGGTGAGGGAGGCCATGGCAGCGGTGCGCAAGACCTCCACGCGGTCGACCTCGACGCGGGGGAGCCCATTTCTCGCGCCGGCCAGCGCAAGTGCCCAACCGATCCGCTCCTTGCCCGCAAGCACCGGCACCTCGCACTCGACACCTTCGAGCCCGCCCGAGTCGGGCCGGGCTGCCAGGTGCTTCGCAAGAGCGCTCAGGTCCACCGTCTCGTGAGATGCGGCAGCGAGCCCCCGCGCTGGGATGAGGATGGCGACAGGTGCGCCCACCTCGGCCGCGGCGAGCTCCACCACGCCCTGGAGATTGTCCCCCTCCAGGAGTGCGCCGAGCATCCGGGCCTGGAGATCGCGCATGGTGTCGTTTGAAGGAGACGCCCCCGGGCGGTGCAAGCCCGGGGGCGTTATCCCTTCGCTTCTAAGCGGCGACCTCGGCTTCCGGGTGGGCCTGGAGGACTTCGTCACCCTCCTCGCCCGTCCGAATGCGGATCGCCTCCTCGACGGGGATCACAAAGATCTTCCCGTCACCGACATCACCGGTTCGTGCGTGCTTGAGGATCGTCTCGACGACGATGGACTTGTCCTTGTCTGAGATCACCACCTCGATCTTCAGCTTCGGTCTGACGTTGACCGTGAGCGTGGATCCGCGGTAGTGCTCGACGATGCCCTTCTGGCGACCGGAGCCCTTGACCTCTGTGAGCGACAGGGATGGGAATCCCTTCTCGAGGAGGTCGGCCCTGATCGGCTCGAACGACTCGTGCCGGATGAATGCTTCAATTTTCTTCATCTACTTCACCCCCTTAGGAATGCGCCGGCGTCTCGGACGCGGTCGGTGGAGGAGACATGTGTGAGACGACGGGTGTCCCGGCAACATGCGGGGTCCTGCTCGCGCCCGGGTATTCCTCCTGCGGGATGAACGCCTCGGGGTACCCGTACATCCCGTGCTCGGAGATGTCGAGGCCCGCGAGCTCTTCGTCTTCTGACACCCTCAGGCCGATCGTTGCCTTGATGGCGGCGAACGTCGCATAGGAGAGAGCGAACACGAGGACGAACGTCGCGACTACGCCAACGGCCTGCACTCCGAACTGGCCTAGGCTGGCTGCGAAGTCGCCGTCTGTGATCCCGTAATAGAGACCCGGCGACGCCGTATCGAGGACGAGCCGCGGCGAGCCGAACAGGCCGACCGCGAGCGTGCCCCAGATACCTGCAAGGCCGTGCGCCGACAGCGCGCCGACCGGATCGTCGAGGTACTTCTCGATTGCGAGAACGCCGTAAACCACGACCACGCCTGCGACTGCGCCGATGATCGGCGCTGCCCAGAACTCCACGTAGCCCGAACCCGCCGTAATCCCGACGAGGCCGGCGATCGCGCCGTTGCCCGCCATGCCGACGTCGATCGACTTCGTCTTGAGGTAGATCACCCCGAGCGCGACGATTGCGCCCGCCGACGCAGCGAGCTGCGTGTTCAACGCCACCTGGGCGAAGAAGTTGTCCGACGTGCCGAACGTCGAACCGGCGTTGAACCCGTACCAGCCGACCCACAGGAGCAGAACTCCGAGTCCGACCAGCGGCATCGAGTGACCCGGAATCGCCCTCGGGGAGCCGTCCGGCCCGTACTTGCCGGACCTCGCACCCAGGAGGAGCAGAGCCGCAAGGCCACCGACAGCGCCCGTGAGGTGCACCACCGAGGAGCCGGCGAAGTCCATCACAGGCTTGCCACCGATGTCGGCCAGCAGACCGCCTCCATAGACAGCGTGTGCCACCAGCGGATAAATGACCGCCGCGAAGACGACCGCGTAGATCACATACGCCGAGAACTTGATGCGCTCGAGAGTCGTGCCCCACACGATGGCGAGTGAGACCGCGCAGAACAACATCCCGAACAGCATCAGCGCCGTATCGGCGCCGCCGACGACAAATGCGTCAGCGCCTTCGCCGATTGTCTGGCCGTTGGCAAAGAAGAATCCGTCAGTGCCGAAGAAGTCGTTGCCCGTAAGCGACGAAATTCCGAACCCGACCGCCCACCAGGAGAGCGTCGCGATCGACAGGTTGACGAGGATCTTCGCTACGCCGGCGCCCACGTTCTTCTGCCTCGAGAATCCGATCTCGAGGAGTAGGAACCCAGCCTGCATGAGCAGGACGAGGACGCACGCGACCATCACCCATGTGATGTCGAGCTCGCCCTTCACGATGTTCACGCCCTGGCCCTGTGCCAAAGCCACCCCGGGTAAAACGAGGGAGGCCCCGAGCGCAAGCAATGCCCCGAGGCTGAGCCTCTTTCTCATTTGGTATTCCCTCCTAGCCGGCCCGACGGGGGCTTCGGCCGTTGTAGTTCGCTACTTAACGAGCCACGGTAGGAGGGGGCAGGGTGACTTCGTTTATCCCCGCGTCGAAAGTTCTGCGCCTCGAGTTGTACCGTTGGTCGAGTCAGGGACGGGCGCCGCTTGGACAAGCGGTCCAGCGCCGATGACCTCGTGCTCGATCCCCTCGCGCGCAAGCTCGATGCTCGTGCGTGAGTGGCCCATCTCCACCCATCGCTTGCGAGCCTGGGCCTCCATCCGCTCAAGCGCAACGTCCGTATGGAGGGGGTCGTGATGGAAGAGCAACGCGCGCTTGGCGCCCACCCGATGGGCGAAGGTCAAAGTGTCCTCCATCCCCGAGTGCCCCCAGCCGACGTGGGCGGGATACTCGTCGTCGGTGTACTGGCAGTCGTGGATGAGCAGGTCTGCGTCCTTGGCGAGGTCGTAGCCGGAGATCCACTCGTCCTCGAGGCCCTTAAGCGGCGTGCCGAGGGCGGGCTCGTGGTCCGGGATGTAGCAAAGGGTTGTCTCGCCGTCGGTGATCCGGTAGCCAAGGGTCGGCCCGCGGTGGGTTACTGCCTCCGCGCGGATCTCGACGTCGCCGATACGCCACTCGGATGCGGGCGCCTCGTGGAATGCGACCGAGCAGGGAAGCTCGCGTACCTCGACCGGCGAGAGCGGAGCCGAGATGTAGCGGGCGATCCTGTTTTCGAGCGACGTCTCCGGCGATGACGGGCCCCAGATCGTGATCTCGGCGTCCGAGCGAAAGCAGGGCGGGAAGAACATGAGCCCCTGGATGTGGTCGAGATGGAGGTGGGTGAGGAGGATCCCGACATGCGATGCATCGGCCAACTCCAGGCCGAGGGTGCGGATCCCGGTTCCGGCGTCGAGAATCAGCTGGCTCCCGTCCTTGAAGGTCACCTCCACGCAGGATGTGTTGCCGCCGAACCGGTTCATCTGCGGCCCAGGTGACGGCACGGACCCTCTTGCTCCCCAGACCTTGACCTTCATGACGCTCCGTTTACCCCGCGCGGCCAAAACATGATCATTGCGCCCGACGTGCCGTTCGGCGAGGCGACGAGCGGAAAGGCCGCCGCCTCGACGACCTCCTTGTCCTTATGAGCCGTGCGTATGCAGAACGAACCGTGCGCGGGGTGACCGGCCTGGACCGCCTGGGTGAGCGAGATCTGGTCGAGCTCGACGGGCTCGTCGTCGTTCGCGATCGGGCCGAAGGCGGCTGTCCACTCTTCAGCGGTCATCTGACCTGACTCCTCGAACGAGCGGCCGAGCAGCGCGGCGGCAGCCTCGTTGTAGAAGACCATCGTCCCGACCCCGTCAACCAGAAACGAAGGCGTCGAGATGCTCGTCAGAAGGTTGCGGGCGAGGATCAGCTCGAGTGGCTTTTGTGGGGTAATCATGAAGGCGTAAGGAGAGTCCAGTCCATTGTGTCACCGATCGCGCAGATTGGCACTCGTTGACACGGTCGTGCCATATGCGGCTGCCGAAGGCTGGCGCCTTGAGGGACCCAGAGGAATCTGGACGAATCTCGTACCCCTCCGGGTTCAAGCTGTGCGTGCTCCGTGCCGAGACCTTCACTGAGGTGCTTTCGAGGGAGGCGGATACCAACGGATCTGAGCTCCAGGCTGCGCGCCTCCGAGTTGCCGAGCTCGAAGCCGAGCTGGGCCGGGTCAGCGGTCGCGACGCGCTGATCTCGAGCTTGATGACGCTGCCCGCGTTCCGCGCCCAGCTCGAGCTCGAGCTCGAACGCGCCCAGCGCTATGGCCGCCCCCTGACCGTCGCGATTCTCGACATCGATCGTTTCCGCTACCTCAACATGAAGCGCGGCTACGCGACGGGCGACAAGATCCTTCACGCGGTCGGAGAGCTTCTCGCGGACCGGACGCGCGCGCTTGACCTCACGTGCCGCGCCGGCGCCGACGAGTTCGTGATGCTTCTCTCCGAGAGTCCTGTGGGCGAGGCGCAGATCGTCCTCGAGCGGATTCTCGTCGCGCTCGAGGGGGTTGGGGCAGGCGACCAGAAGGGCGTTTCGGCTTCTGTCGGCATCGCCGGGCTTCGCCACGGCCAAAGTGCCGACTCACTCTTGGCGCAGGCCGCGATGGCCCTCGACGGTGCCCGGACCGAGGGCGGAGGCCGTGTCTTGATCTCGGACGGCTCGGAAGGCGAGCCGGGTCAGATAGCGCCTACGGTGGGCACGAACGTCGAGGTTGTTGCTGCGCTCGCTCAGGCGCTCGAAGAGCGCGATCAGTACACGGGTGAGCACTCAGAGTCCGTTGTGGATTTGACCGAGCGTGTCGCCCAAGCGCTGGGAATGGATGAGGAAGACATCAAAGACGTGCTCGCAGCGGCGCTCCTTCACGACATCGGCAAAGTCGGCATCCCCGACGAGGTCCTCCACAAGAACGGCCCGCTTGATGCCCGCGAGTGGGAGATCATGCACCAGCACCCGGTAATCGGCGAGCGGATCATGCGCGCCATCCCGGGGATGGGATCGATCGCGCGGGTCGTCCGCCACGAGCACGAGCGCTGGGACGGCGGTGGATACCCGGACGGCTTGGCCGGCGAGGCAATTCCGCTTTCAGCTCGGATCATCCTCGCCTGTGACGCTTACCACGCAATGGTCTCGGACCGCCCTTACCGAAAGGCAATGTCGCACCACGACGCCATGGCCGAACTGACCGCCAACGCGGGTACGCAATTCGACCCTGAGATCGTCCAGGCCCTGGTCGGATGCCTCGTCGGCCGGCGCCAGGCCGGCCTGGAAGCAGTCTGAGCGGAGGCGCCCGTTGGGGCGCCGCCCCCTCTACTCCATCTTCCCGATCTTGAAGATCTTCGTGCCGCAGTCAGGGCACGTGCCCTGGATGGCGGGACGACCGTTCTTCATGGTGATCTGCTGCGCGTCCTGGATCTCGACCTTCTTGCGTTCTTTGACGCAATAACCCTCAGGCATGACGGCTCTCCTTTCGGGAGACTCGGACTGAAGGCGAACGTAAGCCCCCCGTCGGACGCGTTCACGCACGAGTGGTGCGAATCAGCACATAGCCTTCGGACCGCCTCCCGTGGCATATTGCGCCTCTGCATGGCCGTTCTGTGTAAGCAGATCGCGGACTCAGACCGCTTCCAGGGGTTCATCCTCGTGGTGATCGTCCTCAACGCGGTCACGCTCGGCATCCAGACATACGACGTCTCCGACGGGCTCGAGTCGTTCCTCACGACCATCGACGAAGTCTTCCTCGGCATCTTCGTGGCCGAGATCGCGATCCGCATCGCCGCGTTCGGGTCCCGCCCGCAGGACTTCTTTCGCGACGGCTGGAACGTCTTCGACTTCGTGGTGGTCGGAGCGGCCTTCGCTCCGGGACTGCGCGAGAACGCGACGCTCCTTCGCATCGTTCGCCTACTCCGTGTGGTGCGGCTGGTCACCATCCTCCCCGACCTGCGTGTGCTCGTCCGCGCGCTGATCCGCTCGATCCCGCCGATCCTGAGCTTGGCTGTCCTGACGTTGATGCTCATGTATGTGTACGGGATGGTCGGGTGGATCCTCTTCGCGGAGGGCGACCCGGAGAACTGGGGCGACATCGGCACGGCGATGCTCTCAACGTTCACGATGCTCACCCTCGAGAACTGGCCGAGCCTGCTCGAGGCCGGCACCGAGATCCACCCGCAATCGTGGATCTTCTTCGTCTCCTACGTCCTTCTTGCGTCGTTCCTCGTGATCAACATTCTGATCGCGATCATCATCAACTCGGTCGAACAGGTTCACCAGGTCGAGCGCGAGGAGGAGCGCGTCGATCGCCTGGAGCAACTCGAGCAGGGCGACGGCGACGCGGTGACGATGGCCGAACGCCTGACCGCGCTCCGCGAGGCGATCAACGACTTGGAGTTGGACCTCCAGTCGGGCGGGAGCATCGAGCCCGCTCAAAAACCCCGGTCGAAGCGCCCCTCAAAGGGCGGACGGATGCGCGCCTGACAGGCGCACCGGAGTGCGATCTACGGCGTCTCTGAGTTTTCGTCCTGGTTGGCTTGAGCGTCGTCTGCGGCGGCCGCGGCATCCTCCGCAGCCTGCTCGACCTGGGCGATCTCGTCACGGAGGTCAGCGATGTCGTCTTGGACGACCGAGAGCTCGCGGTCCGTGCCGCTCTGGTCGGAGCGGATGGCCTCGATCTGGGTCTCGATCTCGCTGAGGCGATCGTCGAGGCCTGAGAGGTCGTCCTCGGCGGCGTTCGATGCGGAGCGCGAGGCTTGGTCCACCTGGTCGCGTAGGTCGGCGAGCTGCGACTTCGTTGCCGCGTCGTCCTCTGCGCCGAGTGCGAGGACGACAGCGACGATGCCCGCCGCGAGAGCGAGGACCGAAGCTGCGGCGAGTGCGAGGAAACGCGTCTGAAGCTTTCGATCGAGTTGCGCTACCCAGAGGTGGACCCCCTCGAGCTTTTCCGCGGGGTCGGCGGAGGCGGCGGCCTCTTGGGGCGTCTTGGGGTTCGGTGGGGGCGCTCCGGCTTCCATCTCTAGACGGGCCTCGGCCCTGCGATCTCGCCATCCTCGGGTTCGAGCGGCAGGCCTTGCTCGGTCCAAGCGGTGATTCCGCCGGTCATGTTCCGGGCCTCGAACCCCGCTTGAGCGAACGCCTCAGCGGCCATCGCGGAGCGGCTGCCCCCGCGGCAATAGAAGACGACGGGCCGGTCCTTTCCTATGGAGCCGGCCGCCGCGGTCAGGTCGTTCATCTCGATATTGCGCGAGCCGGCGATGTGACCGGCCTCGTGCTCGTAGTCGCGGCGAACGTCGATCAACTCGACCTCGCCGGCGCCTGTTTTCCTGGCTACCTCGGCGGGGTCGATCTCGAGCCCCGTGACTGGCACCTCTTCGACTGGGTCCGCGCTCATTCCCGGCAGCTTAGTATTCCTCTATGCGATCGATCGCGGCTTACCTGCGCCGCCACCACATCGGGCTTCTCGCGCTCTTCCTCGCCCTCGGTGGTACGGCCTACGCGGTGCAAAAGGCTCCGAAGGACTCGGTCGTCTCGAGCTCGATCAAAGATGGCCAGGTGAGGCCGAAGGATCAGCGGCTCACCAAGACGATCGAGTACCCGGCGACAGTTAGCGTTTCGACGGGGTCCCCCGCCCCCCAAGCGCCCTTCACGGTGAGGGTGCCGGAATCCGGGATGGTTTCGATCTACGCAGAGAGCGAGATCTCGAAAACGAATGGGCAGTCGCAGTACCCCTGCAATGTCTCGCTGAGCCTCGATGGCGACGCGCCGTATACACCCATCCTCAGCATTGGCTTCGACTTCAATGGGTTCACGATCCGGCGAACGGCGCCGAACAGCGACAACGAGGGAGTATTCACCGACACCCAGGCAGGGTTCCTCAGCTTCCCAACCGAGCCGGGCAGGCAGACCTTCAGGATCCAGTACGCAGGACCCCTCTCGAACACCAGCTGTCAGTTTCGCAACACCAAGCTCGTCATAATCCCGCTGCCCTGAGCCACGCGCCGCAACTGGCGCCTTCCGAAGGAGTTCTGAGAATGCCTGAAGCCGTGATTGTCGACGCCGTCCGCACCCCGATCGGGCGCGCCTTCAAGGGCTCGCTTGCCCAGCTTCGCCCGGACGAGACGGCCGCGCACGTGGTCGACCAGCTTCTAGAGCGAAACCCTGATGTCGACCCCGCATCGGTGCAGGACCTCTACTGCGGCTGCGGCATGCCGCAGGGGCTGACAGCCTTCAACGTCGCTCGCATCATGGTGCTCCTCTCCGAGAAGCTCACGCCTGAGACCACAGGGACCACGATCTCGCGCTACTGCGCTTCCTCGCTCGACGCGATCCGCCACGCCGGTAACGCGATCAAAGCCGGCGAGGGCGACGTCTACATCGCCGCCGGAGTTGAGTGGGTCTCGAAGTTCAACGAGGCGACGGAGGCCGTTCGCGCGGATGATCGCAATCCAAACCTCCAGGGCAAGCAAGAGGGACAGCCGAACGCCTACATCGAGATGGGCCACACCGCAGTGAACGTGGCGAAGAAGTACGAGGTATCGCGCTCGGACATGGACAAGTTCGCGCAGCGCTCTCAGGAGCTCGCCGTGGGCTCGCAGGAGTCCGGATTCTTCGATCGCGAGATCGTTGCGGTCACGGACCAGGATGGAAACCAGGTCGCCTCAGACGACGGCCCGCGCGCGTCGTCCACGCTCGAGAAGCTCTCCGCGCTTCCCGAGGCATTCGGCGAGGGCGGCGTGACTGCCGGCAACTCGTGCCCGCTGAACGACGGTGCAGCGGCCGTGCTCGTCATGTC
>JALZIJ010000028.1 GCA_030860375.1 Actinomycetota bacterium
CGAAGTTCCTCCGCCGAGAGGGCCGCCCCCTCGATCTGGGACGTCGAGAAGGCCGTCTCGCCATTTGGCCGGAGAACCTGCGCAAAGCTGTCTTCAGGGTCGAGCTCCTGAAACGAGGGGACCGCGGAACCGCCGCGTCCGGAGTCGGGGAGCAGAGTCGCGACATCCGCGGCACGGACCTCCAGGCTGTCGTCGATTGCCTCGTCGAGCTGGTCCTGGGTGCGCAGATAGACAAATGTGCCAAACCCGGCGAGAACGAGCGCGATCGCGGCCGTGAACGCAAGCGTCACCCGCAGGCGGATCGGCAACCGGCTCATCCGGGCTCGCCGCCGTCCTCTCGCAGGCGGTATCCGGCGCCGCGCACGGTTTCAAGCGATGTGACGCCGAATGGCTTGTCCACCTTGGCGCGGAGGAAGCGCACGTAGGAGTCGACGACGTTGGAGCGGTTCTCGTACTCGTAGTCCCAGGCGTGCTCGAGTAGCTCGAACCGGCTCAAGACCTCGCCGGGTCTGCGCATGAAGACTCCGAGGAGCGAATGCTCCTTGGCCGAGAGCGCGATCTCGGTCTCGTTCCGCCAGGCGCGGTGGCGCGCCGGGTCCAGGCGTAGAGATCCCACGCGAAGCTCCGTAGGGCGCTCGGGAGCGCCGCGACGGACGAGAGCCCGGATGCGAGCTAGAAGCTCGGCGTAGGAGAACGGCTTCGTGAGGTAGTCGTCGGCACCAGCGTCCAGGCCCTCGACCCGATCGCCCACCGCGTCGCGCGCCGTCAGCATCAGGACCGGAGACCAGACGCCGGCCTCGCGGAGCTGCCTGCAGGCGGAGAAGCCGTCGAGGCCCGGCAGCATCACGTCCATCACGATCGCGTCATAGGAAGTGGCCTGCGCTCGCCACACGGCCTCGGAGCCGTCGGTGAGAAGGTCAACGGCCATGCCCTCGCGTTCGAACCCGCGCTTCAGGAGCGCGGCAAGCTTCTTTTGGTCTTCGACGATCAGGACGCGCATGACGTGAACCCTTCCGCTCAAAGATGAAAGTGGTGTGAAAGCGGCGAGGCGGGTTTCACGACCCTTTCATGAGCGGCCGCGATGGTGGCGCATCGACTGTCAACGTAGGGAGATCCCTCAAATGAAGACGCAGAAGATCGCAGCCGCCCTTGCCGTTCTCTCCTCAGCCGCGCTCGTCGCTGCGTGCGGTGAGAGCAATGGCGAGAGCGGGTCAACGTCACAGGCCTCGGTCGAGCCGACGTCGAGCTCGTTGCCGCAGGGTTCCGAGCCCGCCAACCTGGATCCGGCCGAATTCACGACTGAGATTGACAATCCGTACCTCCCGTTCGCCCCCGGCAGTCGCTGGGAGTACACGGAGACCGAGGCCGGGGAGCCGGATCAGAAGGTCGTCGTCGAGGTCATGGACGAGACCAAGATGATCGAGAACGGCGTCGAGGCCGTCATCGTGCGCGACACGGTCACCGTCGACGGCGTGCCCGCCGAGGTCACTGACGACTGGTTCGCACAGGATGCCGAGGGCAACGTCTGGTATCTCGGCGAGGACACGGCCGAGTACAAGAACGGCAAGGTGGCGAACCATGACGGCTCGTTCGAGGCCGGCGTCGACGGTGCCGATGCAGGAGTCGTAATGCCTGCGAACCCCGAAGTCGGGATGGAGTATCGACAGGAGTACTACGAGGGCGAGGCCGAGGATGAGGCGGCGGTTCTGAGCCTTGACGAGAAGGCCGAAGCGCCGGCCGGCTTCTACCCGCAGACGCTCATGACGAAGGACCTCGTGCCGCTCGAGCCGAAGGTCTCCGAGGTGAAGTTCTATGCCGAGGGCGTCGGACTTGTCCTCGCCATCGGTACTTCGGGTGGTGCGGGCCGCGAAGAGCTGGTTTCGTTCGAGCCGGGCGGCTGAGCTACGCCTGGGCCGCCGGCTCTTTTCTCGTCTAGCCTTGCCTCCGTGGCAAGCGCTGAGGAGCCGGAAGGTTTGTTCGACTCCGTAGTGGGGACGGTGACCCTGCGGGTTTCCGATCCGGGGCTCATGCGGGATTTCTACGAGCGTGCCGTCGGCTTGGCGGTTGTAGGCGAGAGTGGCTCGGTCACTGAGCTCGGAGGGATCGGGGAACACCCCCTCATCCGCCTCGACTCTTCTCGTTCCGCCGGCACCGATCCTGTCCGCTCAGCCCACACCGGTCTCTTCCACACCGCCTTTCGCTACGCCGATCGGGCCTCGCTTGGTACGGCCGTCGCGCGCACGGCTCGACTTACGCGACTGTTCGACGGTGCCTCGGACCACGGGGTCTCGGAAGCGGTCTACTTCACGGACCCGGAAGGCAACGGCGTCGAGCTCTATCGCGACCGGCCCTTTGCGGACTGGCCTGTCGCGGAGGCAGGTCGCGTCGGGATGTTCACGCTGCCGCTCGACCTGCCCGCCCTTGTCGCCGAGGCCGCAGAAGAGAGCGCGGCCGAAGCCCCGGACATCGGGCACATCCACCTGCGCACCGCCGACGTGGACCGAACGCTTGATTTTTGGCGAGACGTCGTCGGCCTGGACGAGCGCCAGCGCTTCGGCTCGCAAGCGGCGTTCCTTGCCGAAGGGCCCTATCACCACCACCTCGGCGCGAATTCCTGGCAATCGGCTGGCGCGAGCCCAGCCCCGCAGGACAGCCCGGGCCTTGCCTCCTTCGAGCTTCGACTGCGGCACAGCGGTGCGATCGACGCAGCACAGGAGCGCCTCGAGCGCGAGGGGGTCGCAGTAGAGCGGGACGGCCAACGCATCAGCTTTCGCGATCCCGACGAGAATCTGGTCGTGCTCGAGCCTCGGGGCTGAAATCAATTTCTGAGGGTAAGGGGGGCGAATGGCCACGTTGATCATCCTCGGAGTCGTGCTGCTTGTGCTGGTATTCAGCGTGAGCCGCGCGTCGCGCCGGCAGCGCGAAGAGCTCGAGGAGCGTCGCCGCCAAGAAGCTGAGATCGCCCGCGGGGGAGGCGGAACCGGCAGTCCAGGATTCTCGCCTTTTGCTGGATTGCCTTTCGGGGGGCTCTTCGATCAACTGTTGAGGGGTCCGGGTACCTGGTCACGCTCGCTTGAGCTCGATCCGGAGACCGATGAGTGGGTGGACGTCACCAACCGCGGGATGGAGGCCGAGCCGTCAGAACACCCGCCGGGCACAGACAGCACCGCGGCACCTGTGCCTCCGCCGCGTCGCACGCAGGCTGCGTCGCCGGGTCCTTTCGGCGGGCTGTTCGGCTCGCTCGGAGGGATGTCACGGCCCTCCCGGTGTGGGTAAGACCTTTTTCGCCCGCGCGATCGCCGGCGAGTACAAGCTGAACCTCATGCATGTCTCGACCGGGGACTTGGCGAGCTCGCTGGCCGGCGGCTCGGCGCAGAACATCGACAAAGCGTTCTCGACGGCGCTCCAGAACTTGCCGTGCCTTCTCTTCTTCGACGAGTTCGATTCGGTCGCCCAACGCCGCGACGGCACGCCCGACCAGGAGTCGCGAAAGACGGTGAACCAGCTTCTTACCTCGCTCGAGTCCATTCGCGACGAACGGCGCCTCCTCGTCATGGCGGCGACGAACTCGATCGAGCACCTGGATCCAGCCGTAATCAGGCCGGGGCGCTTCGATCGCCACATTCGCATCGACCTGCCGGATGCCGGGGCTCGCCTCGAGATCTTCCGCGCCGAGCTCGACGAGCGCCCTACCGCTTCGGGAATCGACCTGGACGACCTCGTCCGCCGCACGGAAGGGATGTCGCCCGCGGCGATCGAAGGTGGTTGACACCGCCGCGCTGGAGGTGTTTCGCGAAGCAACCGAAGGCGGCGAGCAGGTCGAACTCTCTGCCGAGCACCTGCTGGCGGCGCTCGAGCGCTACGGCGGCCAAGACCGGCCGCTGGTTGAGCACTGGACCTGGGATTCCCTCGTGCTCCCGTCTCAGGTGAAGACCCAGCTCCAACAGCTGCAGGCGGTTATCGAGGATCCGGAGTCTGCGACCCGCTTCGGAGTCGATCCGCCGACCGGCCTACTTCTTGCCGGACCGCCGGGGACCGGCAAGACGAGTGTCGCGAAGGTGCTCGCCGCCCAGGCCAAATGCTCGTTCTACCCGCTCTCAGGCGCCGACGTGATCTCGAAATGGGTGGGCGAGTCCGAGGGCAACATCCGCCGGATCTTCAACCGCGCGCGCGAGAACAGGCCCTCGATCATCTTCATCGACGAGATCGACGCAATCGCCGGGCGCCGAGGAAACGTCGAGGTCCACGACAGCCATGTGAACCAGCTCCTCTCCGAGATCGACGGAGTGACCGGCCAGCGAGGAGTCTTCGTGGTGGGGGCGACGAACCGCCCGGACCAGCTTGACCCCGCGCTGCTGCGCGGTGGTCGCCTCTCGCGGACGATCGTCCTGGGCCTCCCCGACGAGCCTGGGCGGGCGGCGATCCTTCGGCTTCACACGGCCAGAATGCCGACCGTCGGCGTGGAGCTCGATGGGCTCGCCGCCGAGACGGAGGGCTTCTCGCCCGCGGACCTCAAGGGCCTTTGCCAAGAAGCGGCGCTGGCCGCGATGGCCCGCGATCAAGGAGAAACCCCAGCCGTGACCCATGAGGACTTTCGCGAGGGGATCGCTCGCCTCCGCCCCGATGATGCGCTCCAAACAGCGGGGTGAGCTGATGGAAGAGGTCGGCTACGTCCTCGGACTCGCCTTCACGGGCCTCGTGGTCGGTGCGCTTGCCCGCTTCGGCTTGCCGGGTCGGGACCCGATGCCTCGTTACGTCGCTGCTCATCTCGGTCGTCCTGACCGTGGTGTTGAACCTGCTCCTGCGCGCGTTCTAGGCCTGAGGAGAGCCCGCGTTCAGCGGGTGATGGCACGCCGCCCATTGGCCGCCGCGGTGCCGCACGAGCTCGGGCTCCACCTCGGAGCAGATCTCAGTGGCATAAGGGCAACGGGTATGAAAGCGGCAGGCGCTGGGCGGGTTGGCGGGAGAGGGAACGTCTCCCTCGAGAATGCGCTCCTTGCGCTCGCGGTTCGCGCGCGGGTCGGGGATCGGCACCGCCGAGAGCAGCGCCTCGGTGTAGGGGTGAACGGGGTTCGAATAGACCTCAGCGGCAGGGCCCAGCTCGACGATCTTCCCCAGGTACATGACGGCCACTCGGTCGGCGACGTGCCGGACGACGCCGAGGTCGTGGGCGACGAAGATGTAGGTGAGGTCGAACTCGTCCTGGAGGTCTTCGAGCAGGTTGATGATCTGCGCCTGGATCGAGACGTCGAGTGCCGACACGGGCTCGTCGGCGATCACGAGCTTCGGCTTCAGGGCGAGGGCCCTGGCGATGCCGATCCGCTGGCGCTGGCCGCCTGAAAACTCGTGCGGGAAGCGGTTGTAGTGCTCGGGCGCAAGCCCGACGCGGTCGAGGAGCTCTTCGGTCTGCTTGCGGAGCTCCTTGCCCTCGGCGATGCCGTGGAGCTTCATCGGGCTGCCGACGATCTGGCCGATGCGCTTGCGCGGGTTGAGCGAGGCGTATGGGTCCTGGAAGATCATCTGCATCTCGCGCCTGAGCGGCTGGAGCTTCTTGCGGCCGAGCCCTGCGATCTCCTGGCCGTCGAAGCGGACCGAGCCCGAGGTGGGCTCGAGGAGTTGGAGGATCGTTCGCGCCAGCGTCGACTTGCCGCAGCCCGATTCGCCCACCAAGCCGAGCGTCTCTCCGGGCTTGATGGAGAACGAGACGCCGTCCACCGCGCGCACGGCGCCCACACTGTGGTTGAAGAGGAGCCCGCCGCGGATCGGGAAGTGCTTGACAAGGTCTGACACCTCGAGGAGGGGCGCCGTGCCGCTGCCGGGCACCCGGGGCGCCTGGGCGATTGCCTCACTCATGCCGCCTCGAGCCCGATGTCGCCGCTTTGGAGCGTGCGCAGCGAGCGCTTTCGCTCGGCATCGAGCCAGCAGCGATCGAGGTGAGCGCCTTCGCCGGCGCGATCCTTGAGCGTTGGGTGCTCGGTGCACTTTTCGAACGCGTGGGGGCAGCGGGGGCGGAACTTGCAGCCTTCGGGCGGTGACGCCAGGGAGGGGGGCTGCCCTTTGATCTGGGAGAGCCGGTCCGAACGCTCCCGGTCGAGTCGCATCACCGAGCCGAGGAGCCCCCATGTGTACGGGTGCTGGGGGTCGTAGAAGATCTCCTCGAGCGTCCCGGATTCGACGATCTCTCCCGCGTACATGACCAGGATCCGGTCGGCCACTTGCGCGACAACGCCGAGATCGTGCGTGATCAGGATCGTCGCGAGACCACGGTCTTCGTTCAGCTTGCGAAGGAGGCGCATGATCTGAGCCTGAATCGTCACGTCGAGCGCCGTCGTCGGCTCGTCGGCGATCAGGAGGTCGGGCTCGACCGAGAGGCCCATCGCGATCATCGCCCGCTGGCGCATCCCGCCGGAGAATTCGTGTGGGTAAGAGTCGGCGCGCTCTTCGGCGCCAGGGATGCCGACCGATCTCAAGAGCTCGACGGCGCGCTCCTTCGCGTCCGTATCAGAGATGTCGTCGTGCGCCTGGATCTGCTCGACGATCTGGGCGCCAACCCGGTGGACCGGGTTGAGGGAGCTCATCGGATCTTGAAAGATCATCGCGATCTCGTTGCCGCGGACCTTCCGGAGCTCAGACTCCTCGGCGGCGATGAGGTCCGTGCCGCCGAGCGTCGCGCGGCCGGTGATCTCGGCGTTCGGCCCGCGGGTGAGCCCCATCAGGCTCATCGCGGTCACCGACTTGCCACAGCCCGACTCGCCGACGATCGCCAGCACCTCGCCGCGGCGCACCTCGAACGAGACTCCCTCGACCGCTTTGACCGCTCCGTCCTCGGTCTGGAAGCGAACGCGGAGGTCCTCGACGCTGAGCAGGGGAGTGCCGTCGCTCATGCGCCTGCCGAATCCGACTCGAGCCTGATGCGTGGGTCGAGCGCCGCGTAGCCGATGTCGACGATCGCGTTCACGAAAACGACGAAGAAGGCGCCGAACATGGTCACGGCGAGGATCGGCGGTACATCGAGCTGGCCGATCGCGTCGGCCGCGTACTGCCCGACCCCCTGAAGGCCGAACACGGTCTCGGTCAGGATCGCGCCGCCGCCGATTACGACCGCGAAGTCGAGTCCCCAGAGCGTGACCACGGGGATCAGGCTGTTCCGAAGGACGTGCTTGAACAGGACGCGCCGCTCGGAGAGGCCCTTGGCGCGCGCGGTGCGCACGTAGTCTTCGTTGATCGTGTCGAGGACGTTCGAGCGAAGCACGCGCGAGTAGACACCGATGAAGAGGATCGACAGAGCGGTCCACGGCAGGATCAGGTGGTACGCCCAGTCAACCGGGTCCTCGGCGAACTCGACGTAGCCCCCGTTGGGGAAGATGCCCAGCTCGAACCCGAGGTAGTGGTTCATCAGCGCGCCGACCCAAAAGACGGGCATCGAGATCCCGATCAGGGCAAGGACGGTCAAAAGCGTGTCCGAGATCTTGCCGGCGCGCATAGCCGTGAACAGGCCGAGGCCGACCCCGAAGGCCATCCAGATGATCGCCGCCCCGATTGCCAGCGAAAGCGTCCTTGGGATTCCCTTGATGATCTCGTCGACGACGTCGAGCTGGGTGAAGTAGGAGATCATGTCGCCGGCAAAGAGCTTTCGCATCGTCACCACGTACTGCACGTAGATCGGCTCGTCGAAGCTCCACTCTTCGCGGATCTCCTCGATCTGCGTCTCGGTCGGCTGCTTTCCTGCCATGCGGACAGCAGGGTCGCCGTTCGGAATCACGTTGAAGATGAGGAAAGTCAGGACCGAGACGGCGAACATCACGAAGAGCATCGAGACGAGCCGGCGTGTGACGAAGCGAGCCATCGGCGCGACCTAGTGGTCGATCCTGACCTTGGCGCGGGGGTCGAGAGCGTCGCGAACGCCGTCGCCGAAAACGTTCAGAGAGAGCACGGTCAACACGAGCATCGCGCCGGGCACGATCGCCAGGGTGGGCGCGGTAACGATGCGGTCGACGCCGTCGTTGATCATCGTCCCCCAGGACGGGTTGGGCGCGCGGACGCCCGCGCCGAGGAACGAGAGTGCCGCTTCGAGGAGGATTGCGTTGGCGATTAGGAGCGGGAAGAAGACGATGAGGGTCGTGACGACATTCGGCAGGATCTCGCCGAACATGATCCGGAAGGAGCCCATTCCCTGAGCGCGAGCCGCCTCGACGAACTCCTTCTCGCGGAGCGCCAGGACCTGCCCGCGGATCGGCCGCGCCAGGTACGGGATGTAGACGACCGCGATGATCATGATCGGGATCGCGAGCGAGTCGCCGGCGATCGAGATCGGGATCAAGCCGAAGCTGAAATCACCGAGATCGAGCCCGCCGAGGGCAAGCGCGGTGCCCAGCGCGATGCCGATCAGAATTACGGGGAAGGACCAGATCACGTCCATGATCCGTGAGATGACGCCGTCGACCCAGCCCCGGAAATAGCCGGCGAGAAGGCCGAGCGCGACGCCCATGAGGATGGTTCCGAGGGCCGCGAGCGATCCGATCAGAAGCGAGTTCCGCCCGCCGTACAGGAGGCGCACCGCGACGTCGCGTCCCGATGAGTCGGCACCGAGGAAGTACTCCTTCTCCCACGTTGGCCCGATCGGGATGCCGTCGAGTCCGACGACGAGGATTTCCTCGCCGTTGTCCGAAACGGTCTCGTCAGAGGCAGGCTGGTCGCTTGGCGTGCGGTTGGCGATCGTGTCCGCATAGAGCGGAGCGGCGAGGCAGACGCCCACGAGGACCAGGAAGAGCGCGCCGAAAGCAATGGCCGTCTTGTTCCGTTTGAGCCGTCGAGCGGCCAGGCGCCACGGGCTCGCTCCGGCCGTGCCTTTCCCCTTCTGCCCGGTGAGCTCGGGCGGTACCTCGAGCGAAA
This sequence comes from Actinomycetota bacterium, assembly GCA_030860375.1. Taxonomy (GTDB): domain Bacteria; phylum Actinomycetota; class Thermoleophilia; order Solirubrobacterales; family 70-9; genus JALZKA01. The sequence goes on from JALZIJ010000028.1 coordinate 8,893, forward strand.
GGTCGGTGCCGGCGCCCGCCGTGGCTACCTGGTCTCGCGCCGCCACCTAGTTGGTTGTCTTAGTGCTGGAAGGCCGAGTCGAAGCGAGGCTCCGAGCCAAACCGAAGGGGGCGCCTTGCGGCGCCCCCTTCATCGGCCTTCTGACTACTCGCCCTCCTTGAGGGCGAAGCTCGTGTAGTCGTTGTTGTACACCGGGTGGAACTGCGTCGCCTCGAAATCGATGCGATCCGAGACGAACGTCGCCAGCTTGCGGTGTCCGTACGGCACCACTGCCGCGGACTCCACGAGGTAGCGGTTGAGGTCCTCCCAATCGTCGGTCACGGCCTCGAGGTCGGGCTCTTGCAGGAGCTCGTCGATCGTGTCCGTGATCTCCGGATCATCCACGTTGCCGAAGTTCTGGTTGTTCGTCGGCTGGATGGTGTCCCCGTCAACCAAGAAGAAGAAGTTGAAGGGGTGGGGGAAGTCCTGGAACCAGTTGGTGAACCCGGTCTGGGCTTCCGTCTTCTCGTTCCCGACCGTCTGGAAGTAGACGCCGCCGTCCAGAATCTCCGGGGTCGCGTCGAGCCCAATTTCGTTGAGCTGCTCGGCGTATGCCTCGGTGACCTTGTCGGTCGGGTCGTCGTTGTTTCCGTAGACCGTCACTTCCTCGCCGGCAGCGCCGGCGTCCTCGATCATCTGACTTGCCGTCTCGACGTCGCCCGCTGCGTTCGGAGCGCCCCACGGGCAGTCCGAGACGTCGAGCGCCTCGTCATAGCCCGGCATGCCGGGCGGCAGGAACGAGCAGCCGGGCTCGAGCTCGCCACCGAAGAGGCGGGCCAGAGCCGGCTTGTCGATGCCGATGTTGACGGCCTCGCGCACGGCGGGGTCGTCGAACGGCGGCGTGTTGTGGTTCATGAAGAAGTAGTACGTGGAGGTCGTCGTGAACTCCTCGTAGCGCTGCTCTTCCGAACCCTCGGGCCCGACCTGCTCCGTCACCGTCGGCTTGAAGTCGGCCGGCGGCGGGTCCTGCATGTAGTCGAGCTCGTTGTTGAGCACGTCCTGCGCCTGCGCCGTCTGGTTCTTCTCGATCACGGTGGTAATCGTGTCGATGTTCCCCAGCGGGATGTCCGGGATCTCGAGGTCGGCGAAGCCGTCGACCTTCTCCATCACGAACTCGCGGTTCGGCACGGACTCGGTGAGCTCGTAGGGGCCGACGCCTGGTGGCGGCTCCTCGGTGAGGTTCTTGAACTCGGTGTCGCCCGGGACGAGCCCGCCGAAGTTCATCGCGACCACGTTCGAGAACGTCGCGTCCGGCTCGACCAGCGTGACCGTGATCTCGCCGGTCTCGTCGTCCGTCTCGATGCCCGAGATGTCGGCCTCGTCGTCCTCGGCCTTGAGGTAGTCCTCGGCGCCTTCGATGCCCTGGAAGAACGGCGCACCGCCCGACTCGAGGGACAGGACGCGCTGGATCGTGCGCTCGAAGTCCGAAGCCACGACGTCGGTGCCGTCCGAGTACGTAAGGTCCTCGCGGAGCTGGAACTTGTACTCCAAGCCGTCCTCTGAGACCTCGGGGAGGTCCTCGGCGAGGCCGGGGATCAGCTCGGCGCCCGCAGCGCCTTCCTCGTGCGCATAGGTGAGGAGCGGCGTGTAGACGAGCCACATCGGCTCCCAGCCGTT
>JALZIJ010000065.1 GCA_030860375.1 Actinomycetota bacterium
CGTTGCCCCTCAGCCCGGTGCCGGGGCCCAGCTCTCGGGGTGCTCGCGGTACCAGTCGATCGTTCGGCCTAGCCCTTCTTCCAGCCCCACGCGCGGCTCCCAGCCGAGCGTCTCGCGAAGCTTCGACGGGTCGACGTACTGGCGGTTGATCTCGCCCTCGGGGTTGCCGGTGCCGCGGACGTCGGGCTCGACGCCGGTCCCGGCAAGCCGAGCGATCAGCTCGATCACCTCGAGCACCGGGTAGGAGCGCCCGCCGCCCGCGTTGAAGGCCTCGCCGCGAACATCGTCGCGCTCGAGGCCGCCGGCGATGACGAGGTAGGCCTCAGCGGCGTCTTCGACATAGAGGAAGTCGCGCTCGGGCGAGCCGTCGGAGCGAAGGACCGGCGCGCGGCCGTCGAGCGCCGCGCTCACCGCCTCCGGCACGAGCCGGGAGAAGTTGAGGTCGCCGCCGCCGTAGATATTCGCGAAGCGAGTAACCGCGATCGGAAGGCCATAAGAGTGCCAGTACGACCGGGCGATGAGATCGGCCGCCGCCTTCGAGGCCTCGTATGGGGCCGTGGGCTGAAGGGGAAAGTCTTCGTGATAAGGCAGCTTCTCGTGCGCACCGTACGCCTTGTCCGAGGAGGCGAACACAACACGCTCGACCCCATGCTCGAGACACGCCTGCAGAAGTGTCCACGTCCCGCGTACATTCGACTCGAACCCCTGAACCGGCGACGCCTGGACGTTCGAGACGATCGTCTCCGCAGCGAGGTGGAAAACCGTGTCGACCTCGTTCTCTGAAAGCACCCGCTCGAGCTCTGATGCATCGCACAGGTTCCCCTCGACTTGGATCAGATCATCCTCGATCCCGAGCATGCCGACAGCCGATGGCTTCTCCGTGAGGCGCCGCTTGTCGAAGGAGACGACCCGGTCGCCGCGCTCGAGCAACACTTTGGCGAGCCAGCCGCCGACGAAGCCGCGTGCGCCGGTTACGAGCGAGGCGCTCAAGCGGCACCCGCTTCGTCGCGGTCCCAGATCTGCCAAGGCGCGCCGCCGGCATTCCACAGGTCGTTCAGTACGACGGCGTCCTTGTAGGTGTCCATGCAGTCCCAGAAGCCGTGGTGGCGATACGCGGCGAGCTCGCCCTCCGCGGCGGCTCGCTCGAGCGGCTCGCGCTCCAAGACTGAGTCCTCGGCAACCCAGTCGCAGAAGGCGGGCTCGCAGCAAAAGAAGCCGCCGTTGATCCAGTAGTCGAGGCGGGGCTTTTCCTCGAAGCCGCCGATGCGGTCCTCGTCGTCGATCACCGCGATGCCCCACTGGCTATACGGGCGCACGACGGTCATGGTCGCGGCGGTGCCCTTTTTTGCGTGGAACGCTAGAAGCGCACCCAAGTCGATGTCGGCAACGCCGTCCGCGTAAGTCAGGCAGAACGTGGAATCCCCGAGCGTCTCACGCGCAAGGGCCACCCGGCCGCCGGTTGGCGTGTCCTGTCCGGTATCGACGCAGGCGATCTCAATCGAATCGCTGCCCCAGTCCTCAGCGGCGACAAAGTCCTCGATCATCTCGCCGAGATAGCCCGTCAGCAAGACGAAGCGGCGGAAGCCCTGCGCGGCGTAAATGTGGATGACGTGCCAGAGGATCGGCTTGCCGCCGATCTCGACCAGGGCCTTCGGAATCGCGTGAGTCTCTTCGCGAAGACGGGTGCCCCTGCCTCCGCACAGGATGGCAACGGGGATCTCCGCCGCGCTGGGGCTAGCGGTCATCCACCGCCGGCGACGGCCGGGAGGATCGTCACCTCGTCGCCGTCGGTGAGCTCGGTCGCGAGCCCCTCCTGAAAGCGGATGTCCTCGCCGGAGACGTAGACGTTTACGAAGCGGCGAAGGGTGCCGTCCTCGGTGATGCGCTCGCGGAGGCCGTCGTGCTGGTCGAAGACGGCGTCGAGCGCCTCACCGACGGTCCCTCCCTCGACCTCGACCTCGCCCTCGCCGCCCGTTGCCGGTCGCAGCTGACTCGGAATCTTCACTGTCACGGCCATCGCGCCGGAAATCTACCGAGCCGCAGGAGCCGCGGCAGCGAGCTCTGAGTCGAGCGAGGCGACCGTGGGTTCGATCTCGTACATGTGGTGACCTTCACGAACGGCGTCGAGCGTCTTAAGGCCCTCACCCGTGATGTAGGCAACGACGCGCTCGTCCGACGACACGTCGCCGCGCTCCGCCAGCTTTTTGAGCGTCGCGATCGTGACACCGCCGGCCGTCTCGGTGAAGATGCCCGTCGTTTCGGCCAGGAGGCGAATGCCCGCACGGATCTCGTCGTCGGTCACCTGGTCGATGCCGCCGCCAGTGGTCCGTGCCAACTCGAGCGCATATGGGCCGTCGGCGGGGTTGCCGATGGCGAGCGACTTGGCGATCGTCTCGGGCTTTTGCGGCTTGCAGACGTCCCACCCCTCGGCATACGCGGTCGCGACAGGCGAGCAACCGCTCGCCTGGGCGCCGTTGAAGGCGGGCAGCTCGCCCTCGACCAGTCCGAGCTCTAGCCACTCTGAGAAGCCGCGCGCGATCTTGGTGAAGAGGGAGCCGGATGCGATCGGAGCGACGATTCGATCGGGGAGCGTCCAACCGAGCTGCTCGACTGTCTCGTAGGCAAGCGTCTTTGAGCCCTCCGCGTAGTACGGGCGAAGGTTCACGTTCACGAAGGCCCACGGCCGCTCCTCGCAGAGCTCGGTGCAGAGGCGGTTCACGTCGTCATAGTTGCCTTGAACGCCGATGAGGTTTGTGCCGTAGACGCCCGTTGCGAGCAGTTTTTGCTCCTCGAGGTTCGCCGGAACAAAGACGTAGGACTCCAGGCCGGCCGCCGCGGCATGCGCTGCCACTGCGTTAGCGAGGTTCCCGGTCGAAGCACAGGCGACGGTTGTAAAGCCCAGCTCTTGGGCCTTCGCGACGGCCACGGCCACGACCCGGTCCTTGAACGAGTGCGTCGGGTTGGCCGCGTCGTTCTTCACCCATAGCTCGCCCAGCCCAAGTCGCTCGGCAAGGCGATCGGCCCGCACGAGCGGCGTCAGCCCCGGCTCGAGGGGGTCACGGGGACGACCGCTGAATGGCAGGAAGTCCGCATAGCGCCAGATCCCGGCTGAGCCCGCTTGGATCTTCCGTTTGAGCTCTCGGGGGTCCGCCCCGGCCCAGTCGTAGGCCACCTCAAGCGGCCCGAAGCAGGCGTCACAGAAGTAGCGGGCATCGAGCGGGTATCGCTCACCGCATTCCTTACAAGAAAGGGCCGTTGGGGCCATATGTCTCAAGTCCTCCAGTCCGATCGGTCGTTTGAAACGAAAAAGACCTCTGCTTTTCGTAAACAGAGGCCCTGACCGGACTCCCGTTCACATCTCCCAGGCACGTTGCCTGCTGGAATTGGCACCTCGCTCGGGTCCGAAGACCTTCGTTGGTTGCCGGGGTTTCGTAGGGCCAGTCCCTCCACCCCTCTGGATGCAGCGGTATATGTGCAAGGGATCGTACCACCGTACGGGGCGCCATGGAGCCTTCCTTGAGGCGGGGTAGGCTTGTCTCGATCATGCCCGCGGCGATTGAACCCGAGTCGGCCGATGCCGAGCCTTCCGAAGCCAAGACTTCGACGCCCCGCCCGCGGGTCACTCGCCCCTGCGGCCGATGAGACCGAGCGCACCCCGCGCGTCGAGGTAATCGACGGAAGCGGCTTTCGCTGGGTCAACATCGAGCGGCCGGGGCAACTCGAAACCGGCTGGCTCGAGGAGCACTTCGACTTCCACCCGCTCGATCTCGAGGACGTCCTCTCGCGAAACCAGCGCCCGAAGATCGACGAGTACCCCGATTACCTCTTTATCGTCCTCCACTTCCCGGTCTTCGACCGCGCCGTCGGCCGGCTCAATGCAGGTGAGCTCGACCTCTTCGTAGGGCGCGACTTCATCGTCACCATCCCGAACACGCCGCTCCAGCCGGTCGAATATC
>JALZIJ010000106.1 GCA_030860375.1 Actinomycetota bacterium
GCCACGAAGCGATCGAACATCTGCTGGTCGTCGCCGAACGCGCTGTCGCCGTTCTCACGCGCCAGCGAGCAATGGATGTGGCATGAATTGCCCTCGGCCTCGTTCCACTTGGCCATGAAGGTAATCGCGTACCCCTCCTGCGCAGCGATCTCCTTGGCGCCGTTCTTGTAGATGGCGTGATCGTCGGCAGTGCGAAGCGCGGGTCCGTAGTGGAAGTTGATCTCGTGCTGGCCGAGGTTGCACTCGCCCTTGGAGTTCTCGACGGTCATTTCGGCAGCGTCCATCTCGTTGCGGATCCGCCGGATAAGCGGCTCGACGCGGGAGGTGCCGAGGAGCGAGTAGTCGATGTTGTAGAGGTTGGCCGGGTCCAGGTCGCGGTAACCGCGTTGCCACGCCTCTTCGTAGGTGTTCTTGAAGACGATGAATTCGAGCTCGGTGCCCGCGTTCGCGACCAGGCCCCGCTCCGCGAGACGATCGAGCTGCCGGCGCAGGATCTGGCGCGGGGATGCGACGACATCCTTGCCGTCGCCCCAGACAAGATCGGCCATTACGAGGACGGTGCCAGGGTGCCAGGGGATCGGGCGGAGAGAGTCGAGATCCGACTTCATCTCGAAGTCGCCGTAGCCGCGCTCCCAGGACGACATCTCATAGCCGGAGACGGTGTCCATGTCCACGTCCACCGCGAGGAGGTAGTTGCACCCCTCCGCCCCGTGCTCGACCACCACGTCCAGGAAGTGATTGGCGGTCAGCCGCTTGCCCTGAAGCCGGCCTTCCATGTCCGCGATCGCGAGCAGCACGGTGTCCACCTCGCCGCCTTTGACTGCCTTTCTGAGCTGATCCAGGTCCATCTTCCCTCTTTCCACTTCAAAGGTTCGCTAAGCCGACCTTTGCATCGCAGCCTATCCAGGAGCGATAGCTTGTCAAGGCGTGAACGCCACCCCTACCGTGGAAGTTGAAGTGACCGTGATCGGGGGCGGAGTTGTCGGCTGTGCGGTCGCTCACGCGCTCGCGCGTCGCGGAGTCCCATCCGTCATCGTGGAGGCCGAGTCCGACCTGGCGCTAGGCGCGAGCGGAACGAACTCGGGCGTCCTTCACACCGGGTTCGACTCGAAACCGGGCGAGTTCGAAACGGAGATGATTTTGCGCTCGGCCAGTCTCCGTGGGAGTGCGGTCAACGCCCTATCGGTCCCAGTGCTTTGCTGCGGAGCCGTTCTTGAGCCCCGCGAGGAGGTCGAGAAAGAGACGGTCCGCACGATTGCTGCAAACGCTGCGCGAAACGGCGTGGACGCCACGCTCGGGTCCGACGGCGCGCTAAGGATCCCGGGCGAGTGGGTCACCGACCCCGTTGCCTACACGAAGGCTCTGGGCGCAGCGGCCGTTGCGGGAGGCGCCGAGATTCGCACCGGCACGACTGTAGAGATGATCGAGCCTGCGAGCGACGGCCTGCGAGTTACGCTCCAATCAGGGGAGCGCTTCACGTCCCGCGCCGCGGTGAACGCCGCCGGCCTTGGCGCGGACGACGTGGCGGCGATGGCTGGCGACCGCAGCTTTCAGATCTATCCGCGGAAGGGAGAGTTCTTCGTATTCGACCCGCCCGGAGGCCGGACCCTCGAGCAGATCCTGCTGCCGGTGCCCACCGAACGCACGAAGGGGATCCTCGTCTTTCCCAGCGTGGACGGCAAAGTGATCGCCGGCCCCACCGCAATTGATTCCACCGACAAGGATGATTGGTCGGTGCGAGAGGAGGCCCGCGGAGAGATCATGGAGAAGGTGGCCCGCGTCTACCCCCCGCTTGACGGGGCCGAGCCCATCGCGAGCTACGCGGGCCTCCGCCCCGCCGGCCGCGGCGTGAACTACGTGATCGGGCCGTCCGCCGCGAATCCCGCTCTCATCAATGTCGCCGCGATCCGCTCCACCGGTGTCTCCGCCTCGTTGGGGATCGGTTCGTACGTCGCCGAGCTCGTCGCCGAGCAGGGCATCACGCTGGGGCCTGAACGCGAACTCACTGCTGGTCCGCCTGATCCCGACCGGAAGCCTTGGTGGAGCCGCGCTTCGCAGCGCGGGGAAGTGACCGCTGCATGAGCGGCAAGTACTTACTTGGCCTCGACGAGGGGACGACCGCCGTCAAGGCCGCCCTGTTCGACGAGCAGCTTCAGCCGGTTGCCGAAGCCCGTCGCGGAAAGACCAGTCGTCATCCAAGGCAGGGCTGGGTTGAGCAGGACGCAAACGAGGTGCTCGCTGCCGTCGTCGAGTCGATCGGCGAGGTGCTTGCCGCCGCACCGGGCGAGGTCGTCGCGTGCGGGCTCGACCACCAGGGGGAGTCGGTTGTCGCCTGGGACTCCGAGACCGGCGAACCTCTCAGTCCGGTCGTCGTTTGGCAGGACAAGCGCTCGCAAGAGGTCCTGGACGAGATGGGCGGGCAGGAGGAGGCGATCAGGGAGGCGAGTGGCCTGCCTTTCGATCCTTACTTCTCGGCCGCCAAGCTGGCGTGGCTCCTGCGACGCCATGAATCGGTCCGGCGAGCCCGGGAGGAGGCTCGGCTCCGTATGGGAACCGTCGATTCGTTCCTTTGCGATCGCCTGGGAGGGGGATTCGCGACTGATCCCTCGACCGCCTCCCGCACGCAGCTCCAGCGCATCGACGCGGCGGGCTGGGACGCGGACCTCTGTGAGCGCTTCGAGGTCCCGATAGAGGTCCTTCCTGAGATCCGTGAGACGGTCGGAGAGCTGGGCACGCTCAGCCATCCGGACTGGCCCGCCGTGGTGCCCCTTCGAGCGCAGACGGTTGACCAACAGGCCGCGTTGGCCGGCGCCGGCGCGGTGATCCCCGGTCGTGTCAAAGCCACTTACGGAACGGGGGTCTTCGTCCTCGCGCACGTGGGCGAGGAAGTTCCCGAGCCGGCTGGCGGTCTCCTCCCCACGATCGCGTGGCAAATCGACGGGCGGATGGAGTACGCGCTAGATGGCGGAGTTTTTGCCGCTGGATCGATGCTCGAGTGGATGTGCTCCTCGCTGGGACTTGCCGAGGACCCGCCCGCGCTCAGCCAACTCGCGCGCCAGGCGGATGGCCCAGGAGATGCACGAGTGCTCCCTGCGCTGGCCGGCTTGGGGGCTCCGTGGTGGCGACCGGGCGCGCAGGCCGTGCTCGCGGGACTTGACGGCGGCACCACGCGCGCGATGGTCGCACTTGCCGCCCTGGAGGGCATCGTTTGGCGCGTTGCGGACATCGTCTCGGCGATTCGCGAGTCGGTGAGCGTTGAGGGCCTCCGCGTAGACGGAGGCTTGACAAACGAGCCCCTCATGCTCCAGCTTCAAGCCGACGCAATCGGCGTGCCGGTAGAGGCCGCCGGTGCGGACGCCACGGTGCTCGGCTCAGCCGCTCTCGCGGCC
>JALZIJ010000110.1 GCA_030860375.1 Actinomycetota bacterium
GTTTGCCAATGTCACTCTGCTTCATCGATCCAGCCGACGCGATCCGCGCCATTGCCGACTCCGTCGGGCGCGAGGCGCGCCGCCAGCTCCTCGGCGAGGCCGTGCGGGCATGGGTCGACGAGATTCCGGAGGACGAGCTCGAATCGCACTATGCCCGCGCCATCTCCGAGCTGGACGACCACGACATCTCGATGCTTGCCGCATGGCACGCCTCGATGGAGATCGGCCACCCCTTGCCAAATCGAGACTTCCTCATGCGCTCCTTCTCGGGCCTCGGTGAGCATCGCCGCGAGGCGCTCAAGCTGGCCGCGGGCTTCCGCGGCGAGGAAGCGGTCGACCGCGGTGTAACCGAGGAACGTGCGCTCGACACGGTGCTCGACTGGCTTTCCGGCCCCCGCCTCATGGAGCTTGCGCTCGAAGCCGTCGAGCTCTACGTCTGGGATCGCGCCGGCTCGGACAACTGAGCCTCGGCTACGTCTTCCCGGCTAACGTTCGCCGCGTGCCGAGGCCTGACCGAAAGACAGCGCTGGCGTGCGCCTTGGCGGTGCTCGGCTTCGCGGGTTGTGGGGGCGACGACGAGCCGACGACGAGCTCGACCGCCTCCACGACTTCGACAACGACCGACGCCGAGGATGAGAACGGCTTCCCCGTGTTCGCCTACGTCCAGCCAGACCTGGGGGTGGTGCCTGAGGGGATCGGGCTCGACGGCCGCGAGGGAACGCCTCCGCCTGAGCCCTCCGAAGCCGACCTCGCCGCCGCGGCCGAGGCAGCGGCATGCGACCTTCAAACCGGCCTGCCGGACGAGGGCAACACGCACCTCCGCGACGAGGACGTGCCGGATGTCGAGTACGGGACGAACCCGCCGACCTCCGGCGACCACTACGGCAGCCAGACAGAGATCCTCTCCGGCGCTCTGGCCGACGGTGCGTATCTCGAGCTCCCTCCGGTCGGCCGCGCCGTTCACTCGCTCGAGCACCAACGCGTCGCGATCCAGTACTCGCCTGAGCTCTCAGAAGAGGATCAGCTCGCGCTCAAGGGCGTGTTCGATTCGGATCCGAAGGGTGTGATCTTTTTTCCGAACCCGGAGATGCCGTACGACATCGCCGTTACGGGGTGGACGAACCTCCTCGGCTGCGAGAGCTTCGACGGCGACGCAACCCTCGACGCGGTCCAGGCGTTTCGCGACGAATTCCGCGGCGAGGCCGGCGACGGACCTGAAGCCATCCCGCTCGACCTGTAGGGATACCTAACCAGCGCCAGCTTCTTGCGCCGCTGTTCGGCGACGCGTCAGATACCTAGACCGGGCCCACGGTAGGCGGGACGTCCGGGCGCGGGTCGGGCGGCGTGGGAGGACGCTCCTCGGCGACGGTCTCGGTCGTGGTCTCCGGACTGGGCGGCAGTCCGATACGAACGACCGACCAGTCTCCATCCGGTCCCTCCTGCGCCCGCCACTGTGCGACCTTGCGATCGGGATGCTCGGCGGCGTTGGTCGCGCACACGGCTTCCGCCTCGTCTCGAGTCATGAGCTCAACGCCTCGCGGATCCCTGCAAGCGCCTGTTCGTTCGACTCAAACCGGACCGCATGGATGCCCAGCTCCCGTGCGGCCACGCAGTTGACCTCGATGTCGTCGACGAAGAGGCATTCGGAGAACTCGAGGTCGCCCAACTCGGCCGGGTCGAGCTCGCGAAGGCGCTTGAGCGTGAGGCGGTATATCTCCGGCTCAGGCTTTCGCATTCCAACGAATGCGGAGTCGACCACGAGTTCGAAGATCTCGTCGACGGGCAGCATCGCGCGCCACAGCGGCTCCCACTCGCGAACGTTGTTCGTCAGCATGGCCATACGGAAGCCCGCGTCACGGGCGGCGCGCATCTCGCCGATCATCGCTTCGTTGGGATTGAGCGCATCGAAATAGAGCTCTTTGAAGTCGTGCATCTCGGGCTCATGGCCCAGCTCGACGGCGAGCTCGGTTCTGAGTGTGGCGAGAAAATCGCGCTCGGTCAGATGGCCTTTTTCGAGCTCATACAGGGGGTGGATGCCGTCCCGCTCGTAGATCCGGCCCATGGCACTTCCCAACGCCTCGGTTGAGATCCCCGTCTGGTCCTGGAACGCCATAAAGGAGCCGATGAGCGGCGTCGTGAGCACGCCGCCGAAGTCCGAGATGACCGCCCTGATTGCCATTCCTTAGACGTGAAGGATTTCGTAGAGGGCCGTGCCGGACTCGCCGTCGAGGCGAAAGGCGAGGCGGGCTCCCTCACGCGTGTGGCCATCATGGCTGGCCTTTGCGGTGGACTCCGTGTCGCCGGCACCGCGCAGGGGGTAGTCCTCACCCGTTCGGTAGAGCTCCAGCCCAACGCGGTCGATCGAGCCGTCGGCTGCGTACTGGGTGGAGACCAGCGCTTCCTCGATCCGGGTCACGTCGCCCGAAGCATTGATCAGAACGGCCTGGGGCTCTTCGGAGTCGTGACCGTCCGCGTCGGCGGGCCGGGTAGCGGCGATGAGCAGGATCGTCCCCTCCACGGACATGCCGGTCAGGACTCGGAGTGCGGCGTGGCCGGCGCCGAGCGCGCCCTCAATTCTCCAGAGCGTCGAGGCCTCGCCTTCGCCCAGCCCCGCTCGGACTTCGTCCAGGTCCCAAGTTACGCGAAGGCCGGGCTCCAGCTCCACCGCAAACCGCTCAGCCACGACCCCGCTCCTCGGGCGTATCCGGGCCGAGCTCGCGTGGGGGCTCGGTCACCTCGCTGGCGGAACCCTCGTAGTCGTAGCCCTGGCGCTCATTGGGGAACGGGGGTGCCCCGCCGCCACTCCGGGCGCTGCCGAACCTTCCCACCCGGAATGCCACGGCGCCTCTGCGCGCGAGTGAGCGGGTGATAAAGCCGCGGATCAATGCCCGCGTCGGCGGAATCAGAAGGATCAGGCCGAATGCGTCGGTCAAGAAACCTGGGGTGAGCAGAAGGGCGCCGCCGAGGATGATCATCGCGCCGTCAAACGCCTCCTTGCCCGGCGCGCGTCCCTCAGCAAGCGCAAGGTTGAAGCGCTGCCAGGCCGCACGGCTCTGCGAGCGGGCAAGTGCAGCGCCCACGATGCTGTCGACGATCAGGAGGCCGAGAGTGGGGAGGATCCCAATCGCTCCGCCGATCTGGATGATCAACCACAGCTCCGCGATCGGGATCGCGATGAAGAGGATGAGAAGGAGCGGCAGCAC
>JALZIJ010000111.1 GCA_030860375.1 Actinomycetota bacterium
CCTTGGTTCACCGTGGTCCCGACAGCGCCGGGGTCATGACCGAGGGCTCCGTGGGGCTTGCCATGCGCCGCCTGTCGATCATCGACCTTGAGGGCGGCGACCAGCCGATCGGCAACGAGGACGGCACGGTCACCGTCGTGCACAACGGGGAGATCTACAACTACCGCGAGTTGAGGCGCGAGCTCGAGCGCAGAGGCCACCGCTTTCGGACACGCTCGGACACCGAGGTGCTGGTCCACCTCTACGAGGAGCACGGCACGGGGTTCGCCGAGCGCTTGCGCGGCATGTTTGGGCTAGCCATCTGGGATGCGCCACGTCGGCGGTTGGTGTTGGCCCGCGATCGCTTCGGCATCAAGCCGCTCTTCTACCGCCACGTCGGCGAGACGCTCTCCTTTGCCTCAGAGCTGAAGGCGCTCCTGCGCCAACCGGGCTTCTCGCGTGACATTGATTCCGACGCTGTGGAGGCGTACCTGGCGCTCAACTGGATTCCTGCTCCCCTTACCATCTTCAGGGAGGCGCGCAAGCTCCCGGCAGGGAACGTGCTCGTGGCGGAGAACGGCGCGCTACGGCTTGAGCGCTACGCACGACCGGCGCCCGCAGCTCGAGTTCAACTTCGCTCGGAGAGCTTCAAGGCTCTCGCTGATGAGTTGCGCGACCGCCTGCGCGACTCGATACGAGCCCACATGGTCGCCGATGTCCCCGTTGGCGTCCTGCTCTCGGGCGGTGTGGACTCCACCATCATCTGCGCGCTGGCTGCGGAAGAGGCGGGCACCGCGCTCAAGACCTTCTCGATCGGCTTCACCGACAAGACGTTCGACGAGCTGGACCGCGCTCAGCTCGTCGCCCGCCGCTACGGGACCGATCATCACGACCTCGTTGTGGAGCCGGATGCCGTCGATCTGCTTCCGAAGGTCGTGGACGCCTTCGACGAGCCGTTCGCCGACTCGTCGGCGCTGCCCACTTACCTGGTCTCCCAGTTGGCTGCCGGCGAGGTCAAGGTTGCGCTGGCGGGCGAGGGCGGAGACGAGCTCTTCGGCGGCTACTTCACCTATGCCGCCGATCGCATTGCTCCACTGGTGGGACCAATTGCCGCGCCGCTCAAGCCGCTCATCGACCGGCTGCCCAGCTCGTCTAAGGCCAGCCGCCTGGACGACAAGGCCAAGCGCTTCGCTGAGGGTGCCCGAATGCGTCCGCTCGAGCGGCATGTCTCCTGGGGCGAGGTCTTCTCGGAGGAGATGCGACGGGACCTGCTCGAGCCGGCACGCGAGCGTGGCCGCGATCCACTCGAGCTCTACCGTGCGCGCTACGGGGAGACAGAGGGCGCGGATCGGCTCTCCCGGCTGCTCGACGTGGACCTCGGCATAAACCTCGTCGACGACCAGCTCACCAAGACCGACCGCTCGAGCATGGCCCATTCGCTCGAGATTCGGGTGCCACTTCTTGACACCGCGGTCTCCGACCTCGCTCTCTCAGTGGGCTCCCACCATCACGTCCGAGGACTGGCCAAGAAGCGGCTGCTGCGGGCGGCGGGGGCGCCGCTGATACCCGACGAGGTGCTGAACGCGCGCAAGCAGGGCTTCTCGATTCCCGCCGCCCGCTGGCTGCGTGAAGAACTGCAGCCTTTCGCGCGTGAGGTGCTGTCGCCGGCGTCCCTGCGAAGTCAGGGCATCTTCCGCCCGGCGGCAGTCGAAGCCCTGTTCGACACCCATGTCTCGCGGCGCGCGGACCGCAGCCGTCAGCTGTGGTCGCTGCTCGTGTTCACGCTCTGGCACGGCCGAATGGCGGGCGCAGGGACTGCGTCGGCCGGCGGGCGCTCAGCGGCGGCGTGACCGTCAACGGCACCAGCGCGAGCATCCTGGTTCCTGTGCTCAACGAGGAGGTCCACCTCGAGCGCAGCGTCCGCGCGATGCTCGACCAAAGCTTTGCAGGAGGCGTAGAGGTCCTGATCGTCGATGGACGCTCGACGGATGCCACGCGGGAGATCGCAGGGCGTCTCGCCCGCGAGGACCCGCGGGTGCGCCTGCTCGATAACCCGGCGCGGCGGACCCCCAACGCCCTGAACATCGCCCTTGCGGAGGCCAAGGGCGAGTACGTGGTGCGGATGGACGCACACACCCTCTACCCGCGCGACTACGTAGCCCGGGCGGTCGAGAGGCTCCAGGCCGGCGGCGTCGAGTGGGTGAGCGGGCCCCAGGTGCCCGTGGGGGAGGGGCCGTGGTCGCGCCGCGTGGCCCTCGCGCTCGACACCCCGATGGGAATGGGTGGTGCCGCGTTTCGCAACGCGACGAGCGAGATCGAGGTGGACACCGGCTTCACCGGCGTGTGGCTTCGGGAGACGCTTGTGCGGCACCGGGGCTGGGACGAGGCTTGGCCGGTCAACCAGGATTCTGAGCTCGCCGCCCGGATCCGTCGATCAGGAGGCAAGATCGTCTGCTTGCCCGAGATGGCGGCTCGCTACGTTCCCCGTGACAGCCTTCGCGCACTCGCTCGTCAGTACTGGCGGTATGGGCAGTATCGCGCCAAGACCTCGGGTCGCCACCCACAGAGCATGCGGCGCTCCCACGTGCTTGCCCCCGCGCTCGCGCTGACCGCGGTCGCCGCCCTGGCAGCCTCCCGGCCCCTCAAGGGAGCGGCGCGCCTGGGGATCGGGGCGTACGCCGCAGGGCTCCTTGCCGGCACCGCACACGCGGCGCGTTCGACCGAGGGCCCGCTTGGGGACGTCGCGGCGTTGCCCCTCGTCTACGCCACGATGCACTTCGCCTGGGGCGCGGGGTTCATCGTTGGCTCGGCCCGCTTTGGCCCGCCGATTTCGGCCTTCGCCCGTCAGCTAGGTCTGCCCAAAGCAGGTGATCAGGCCTGACCGGCCGGCTGGGCCTGTACGTAGACGGCCTCTTTCGCACGGCAGATGGGCGGGTCCTGACCAACTACGAGGGGCTTCCTTTCCTGCGCTTTGCCACCGAGGTCGGCCGGCGCGCCGAGCGCCTGGTCCTGTTCGGTCGCGAGGCGCCCGGCGGGCGTGGCGTGGATCATGTGCTGCCGCTGGACGTCGAGTTGATCCCCCTGCCGTACTACCCGAGCCTACGAAACCTGATCCAGGTGGGGCGGACGAGCTCGCGCACGCTCGCCGCCATGTGGCGTGGTCTCGCCCAGGTGGACGTCGTTTGGGCGTTCGGGCCACACCCGTTCGCTCTCGCCCTGGTGGCGATGGCGCGAGTCCGTGGTCGGCGTGCGGTGCTCGGCATTCGCCAGGACACCATGAACTACTTTCGCTCTCGTCTCCCGAGCCGTCGCGCCATCCCGCTGCTCGGCCCCCTCTGGCTTCTCGATCGCGCATTCAAGATCTTCGGCCGGATGACGCCCGTGACCGTGGTGGGAGAAGGGCTCGCGCGGGCCTACGGCGCACCCAGGCCCGGTGTGCTGCCGATGACCGTATCGCTCATGAGGCGTACGGACGTGGTGGGTGAGCCGCCCAAGCGGAGCTACTCCGGGCGTCTGCGGCTGCTGACAGTCGGGCGAGTTGAACCGGAGAAGAACCCTGCTCTGCTCGTGGACGCCCTGGCCGAGCTCGACCGGCAAGACCCGGGACGCTACGAGCTGACGTGGGTGGGGACGGGCCGGCTGGTTGAACCGATGAGAAGGAGGGCTGCCGGCCACGGCCTCGCCGAGCAGGTCTCGTTTGCCGGGTTCGTGCCGTTCGGCCCGCAGCTTCTACAGCTCTACCGCGAGTCCCACCTCTTTGTCCACGTGTCGCTGACGGAGGGCTTGCCCCAGGTGCTGGTCGAGGCCGCAGCATGCGGGCTGCCGATCGTGGCAACCGACGTGGGAGGCGTCTCAACGGCCCTCGAGCACGGCCGGGCGGGGCTGCTCGTGCCCCCCAGCGACCGCGACTCGCTGGTTCGAGCCGTGTTGAGGATGGTCGGCGACGGGGCCTTGAGGGATCGCTGCCTGGCCCGGGGCCTGGAGCTGGCGTCCCTGTGGACGCTGGAGGCGCAGGCCGAGCGGGTCGCGCGGTTCATACTCGGTCTGAGCTGAGCCGGTATGCCTCCGGCAGCATTCGAATCGCGACGTTTCGGTCGGCGGCTCCGAGCGGCTTATGCTGATCGCCTTTGCGCCGAGTTCTCGGAAAGGCAGTTCCGTGCCGCGGCATGACGTAGCGATCTATGCGCCCTTCGCGGCGCGGCTCTACGAGCGTCGGCCATCGGTCACGGGTGGAGCTGAGCGTCAGACCACCCTTCTGGCGGCTGGTCTGGCACGCCTGGGGCTGCGCGTAGCCCACATCGTGCTGCCCGTCGAGGTCCCGGGAGGGTTGCCTCCCGGCGTTAGGCTCGTCGAGCGGCAGCCCTTCGGCGCGGGCAAACGCGGCGGGCGTGCCAGAGAGATGGCTCGCATCTGGCGAGCGCTCGCCGAGGCCGACGCGGACACCTATGTGTTCAGGAGTGGCCTGCCCGCTTTGGGGATCAACGCGCTCTTCTGCAGGCTGCGCGATCGGCAGCTCGTGTTCTCCAGCGCGAACAACCTCGACTTCACGTTCTCTTTTCTGCGCGAGAAGCGGCCGGAGCTCGAGATGTATCGGTTTGGGGTGCGTCGAGCGGACGCCGTCGCGGTGCAGAGCGGCGATCAGGCGCAGCTGGCTCGGACTGCCTTCCCGACCGTCGAGCGGGTCGTGGAGATTCCGAGCTTCGCCGAGCCCGCCGCCGCCGCCGAAGCCCCTGGCGAGGCGTTCCTCTGGGCCGGACGCCTCGACGAGTACAAACAGCCCGTGCGCTATTTAGAGCTCGCCGAGCGCCTCCCGGAGAGCCGCTTCTGGATGGTTCCGAAGTTTCTGCACGAGCGCCCGACGCTTGCCGACGAGGTCCGTGAGCGTGCCGCGAGGCTTCCCAATTTGGAGGTGCTGGACCCGAGGCCTCACGCCGAAGCGATGCGGCTTGTAGAGCGCTCTGTAGCGATAGTCAACACCGGCGCGGCCGAAGGCATGCCAAACTTCTTCCTTGAAGCTTGGGCGCGTGGCGTTCCCGTGTTGAGTTTCGAGTTCGACCCTGATGGACGCATCGAGGGGCGCGGCCTAGGGATTTCGGCGAGTGGTTCGTGGGAACGGTTTGAGGACGGCGCCAGAGAGCTCTGGCGGAGCAGGGCTTCACGCAGCAACGTCTCTTCGCGGGTCCGCGGTTACGTAGAGGAGGTTCACGGCCTCGACGCCGTCAGCACCCGCTGGCGCGAGCTGCTTGAGAGCTTGGCCGATCGTTGAAACCCAGACGAGCGCCTATCATCGCTGCTTGATGCGGGCACTCGTGACCGGATGCGCGGGGTTCATCGGCTCGCACCTCACGGAGTCGCTGCTCGGCGATGGCTTGGAGGTCGTCGGGGTCGACTGCTTCAACGACAACTACGCCCGGCCTCAGAAGCTTCGCAACATCGAGCGCGCCCGGGAGTGGGATCACTTCGACTTCGTGCCCATCGACCTCGCGCGGGGCGACCTACACGACTTCGTCAGCGATTGCGACGTCTTGTTTCACCTTGCAGCGGAGCCCGGAGTGCGGTCGAGCTGGGGCTCACGGTTCGAGACCTATGTGCGCAACAACCTCATCTCGACCCAGCATCTGCTCGACGCCGCCACCGCGTCGGGCGACAAGCGCTTCGTTTTCGCGTCTTCGTCGTCGATCTACGGTCAGGCCGAGACCTTCCCTACACACGAGGACACGCTACCGCAGCCGCTCTCTCCCTACGGCGCGACGAAGCTCGCGGCAGAGCACCTTTGCGGCCTCTACCACGCCAACTACGGCATTTCGACCGTGTCCCTTCGCTTCTTCTCGGTCTACGGGCCCCGCCAGCGTCCGGACATGGCGTTCACCATCTTCTGCAAGGCGGCGGTGGACCGACGGCCCATCACCGTCTTCGGCGACGGACGGCAGACACGTGACTTCACATTCGTCGGGGATGTGGTGCAGGCGGTCCGCCGCGCCGCCGAAGCTCCCGACGTGGAGGGGCGTGTCTACAACGTCGGGGGGGGTTCGCAGATCGGCGTCAACGACGCGCTCGGCATGATCGGCCAGCTTGCGGGCCGGCGGCTCGAGGTCAACTACGTCGAGCGCGAGTACGGTGATGTGCGGGACACCGCTGCCGATACCGCTCGCGCTCGATCAGAGCTCGGGTTCGAGCCCCAGACGGCTTTCAAGGAGGGGCTGAGCGCGCAGTTCGATTGGGCCCTCGAGGAGCAGCGCCGGGATGCAGCAGGCCTCAGCGGCGCTCGCCTGGAGAAGCACCCTAGGGAAGCCGGTTCAGCCCAGCCTTCCTGAGTATCGCGGCGAGCGCCGCGCTGGACCGTCCAGAACGCAGTCGTAGAGAGCCCGGACGCGTTCAGCCCAGCGTTCGGCGGTGAAGTCGCGCTCGTAGCGTCGCCGGGCGGCGGTCGCGAGCCTGCTCCGCCGGCCAGGGTCTTCCAGAAGGGTGGTGAGGGCTGACGCCAGGGACTCCGCGGCCACGGGGGGGCGCACGAGCAGGCCGCTTTCACCGTCGCTGACCATCTCCAGCAGCCCTCCCGTTGCGGTCGCCACGGTCGGGACACAGGCGCACATCGCTTCCAGTACAGATGTTGGAAAGGCGTCGACGCGGGAGGGCTGAAGGAGCACGTCGGAGGCGTCGAGGAGCTCCATCACGTCTTCGCGATGACCGGCCATCACGACTGTCTCTCCGAGCGGCGCCGCGTGGCGGCGAACCGTGTCCTCATGCGGCCCATCGCCCGCGATCACGAGACGAAGCGTGGGGAACCGCGCGCGGAGATGCGCCACCGCGTCGATCGCGACCTCGAAGTTCTTCTCCGGCCGAAGCTTGGACACCATCGTCGCGACCAGGTCGTCGGCGCGCAGGCCGAGCTCACGCCTCACAGCGTTGCCCGTCCCGGGACGGGGCCGGTCGGGGATTCCGTTGTGAATCGTCAGGACGTGTTCGGGCCGGTCTCGACCTGCAGCCAGGTACGCGCGCCGGGCGCTTTCGCTCACCGCTACGACATAGCTCGCGCAGTGGCGGCGCGTCCGGGACATCACGTAGGTCTTCAAACGAGACCGCAGGTCGTTGGGCCACCAGTCGGCGTGGATCGTCGCCAGTTGCGGGATCCCGAGCGATCGAGCGGCCAGTCCGCCGAAGTAGTCGGCACTCCCAAGGTGGGTGTGCAGCAGGTCCGGCCGGACGTCCGCGAGGTGCCTGCGGACTCTGCGGGCGTCCACCGGACTGAGAAGGCTCTTCACCGGGACGAACGCGGGTTCGACCCCTCGGGCGCGGAGCCGGCGTGCGGCCGGCAGGGATTCGAGCGGCGGCTGCAACGACGCGACGGACAGCTCTATGCCCACCGCCGGGGCAACGTGGGCGAACTCGGCGAGCAGAAGCTCGGCACCACCGGAGCCGACGTTGTCGATCATGGCGTGCACGCGCAGGAGCCCGTCCGTCGGGGGCTGGCGCGGGCGGCCCCCTACCAACGAGCGAAAATCCTGGGCAGGACGGCCATCTTCTCCATACCACGCCGGCCCGTTCCCCGTCCGACGCTCGCGCGGGGTATGTCGAAGGGGTCGAAGCGGTCGTGGCGTTGGTAGCCGCCGTAGCAGCTGAAGCCCATCCTGACGCCGTGGCGGCGCAGCGCCCTGCGGCTGTGCGCGTCGAAGGCGTGGCGGAGCCCCACCGGGTACGAGAACATCGTCATCGGCTCCCCGAGCTCCTCCTCGAGGCGCTGCTTGCATCCCGCCACCTCGCGCTCTTGGCCCTGAGCTCCGAGCCGGGAAAGCACGGGATGGTTGACCGTGTGCCCCCCGAACGTCATTCCGCCGCTCTGCATCTCGCGGACCATGTCCCAGGTCATCCACAGCCCGTCGGCAGCCGACGGGTCGCTCCGCCCGCTGCCCGCCTGTTCCGCGCAGTAGTCGAGGAAATCAGCCGTCCTCGAGCCAGGGAGAGCCTTGTAGGCAGTCACCAAGGCGTGCACTGCTGCGTTGGGATTCTCCAGGGAGATGGGGTGATCAAGCCACCCGTCTGACTCCAGCACCGACCGTTTTGAGTTGGCCACTATCCAGGCGAGCTCCTCCCACCACGGCATCCGTGGCTGGTCGAGAAACCCGGTGGCGAGAAAGAAGGCGGCTTGAACGCCATGTGAACGCAGCACGGGATACGCGAGCTCGAAGTTGTCGCGGTAGCCGTCGTCGAAGGTGATCAGGACGCGCCGGCCCCTCAGCCCAACCGTCGAAATCAGATCCTCGGGCGCGATCACCTCGAGGTGCTGGGTCAGAAAGGCCAGCTGCTCGTCGAACTCGCCTTGGCGCGCGCTCAGCAGTCCAGGGTCGGCCCACGGCGCCGCGTTGTCCGCCACTCGGTGGTAGCTGAGAATGAGCACCCCACTCCAGGTGGGCACCCGGCGTAGTGCCGCTAGGGCGGCCGGGGTCTCCAAGAGCCGCTTCACCCTCCCCTTGATGGCCGCCCCCGGCTTTTCTGTGGCGGCACTGTTGGCTTTGTAGGCCACGACGTCCCCCAGGAGTGGCCTGACCGGCGGATGGGCTGCGAGGGTCCTGCGGGCGGACTGCGGCATGCGCTCGAGCGCGCGCTCGATGGCAACGACGGGGGAAGAAGCGAACTCCAGGTAGATGGAGCGGCGTTTCAGATAGCAGCGCAGCTTCTGAAAGCCAGCATCATGCATCAGACCGCTTAGCTCCCCCGTCGTGTACTCGCGGAGGTGGAAGCCGGTCGCGACCTCGTCGAAGCGCCTTGACACATCGTGCGGCCCCGAAAGCCGGTTTGGCGTGCTGCAGATATACACGCCGCCCGGCGCCAGCGCTCGGTAGATGTTCTCGAGCTGCTCGGCGGCGTCGTCGGGGTGCAGGTGCTCCATCAGCTGATTGCTGTAGGCGACAGCCACACTGCCGGCCGGGACCGGGATGTCGCGGCCGTTCGTGATGAGAAGCTCAAAGTTCGCCGGGGTCTCGCTGAGGTGCGAGATCTCCTTCGAGACGTCAACGGCCACGACTTGTCGGGCGACGGATGTCATCGCCAGTGAGAGGGCGCAATCGCCGGCGCCGATCTCCAAGAAGACATCTTCAGGACCGACGAAGCGGCGAAGGAGCTGCAGCTGGGAAGCCACGGCGCGCCGCCGTGGAGCGGGGTTGTGCTTACGAACCAGTTGGGGATGCGCTGGCAGACGCCGGAACAGCTCGTCGTAGACCTCGCCGTAGAGACGCTCCCTTTCCTTCTGATCGGCACTCCTCAGACGGTCGGCGAGCTCGCGCTCGATCTCGTAGTGACGTACCAGATCGTCGTCCACGCGCCTAGCCTACGTCAGGGACGGCTCGGCCGTGGAGGAGCCGGCGCGTCCACCGCCGGTTCACTGGGCGCAGAAGTCGCCGGCATGCGTGGTAGCGGCGCGCAGCAAAGGGCGTGGTCGTAGTTGTCGCGGTAGCCGTCGTCGACGCTCACGCAACATCGAGCGAGACCGGCTGTGGCATCGACGGGTCGACGTAGCTTCGCAGCCAGAGCTCGAGCTGCACGAGTGCCCAGAGCTTGCTGGCGTTTTCGCGCACCCCGGCCATGTGGTCGCCTATCAGGCGCTCGACGGCCTCGCGGCGGAAGTAGCCGCGCTCGAGTGACCGCGGGTCGAGCAATACGTCCTCGGGCAGCGTCCGCAGCGGACCGCGGAACCAGGCGCCGAGTGGCACGTTGAAGCCCATCTTCGGCCGGTCGATGACCTCGCTGGGCACCCAAGTGCGGATCGCGTCCTTGAGCGCCCTCTTGCTCGTCGAGCCTCGCCGCTTTTCTCGGACCGGCAGCCTGGCGGACAGCTCCATGAAGCGGTGATCGAGGAGGGGCGAGCGCACCTCGAGCGAGTGGGCCATCGTCGCGATGTCCATCTTCACGAGCAGGTCACCAGGCAAGTAGGTGTTGACCTCGACGTCGAGGAAGCGGTCGAGCGCCGCTGTGGCGTCGGAGCCCTGGTAGGCGTCCATGACCATCTTGCTGGTGATGCCTCCGCCCGCCTGCCCGAGGCGATCGGCGAAGCCGGGCGCGTACAGCTCGCGGCGCTCGGCGCTCGTCAGGTAGGCCCTGATCTCAGCGAAGCGCGAGGCATGGGGGGTCGCCAGGACTTGGGCCAGCGAGCGCAAGCGCCGCAGTGCGGTCAGCCTCGGCTGCCCCCCCGGGACGGCGTCGAGCGCCCGCACCACCCCCGCGGCCACCGGCCGGGGTACCCAGCGCAGGCGTTCGCCCATCACCGCCGGGACGTAGTGGCTGTAGCCGGCAAAGCTCTCGTCGCCGCCGTCGCCGTTCAGCGCCACGGTGACGTGCCGGCGGGTCAGCTCGGCGAGGTAGAGGCTGGGGATGGCCGACGAGTCGGCAAAGGGCTCGCCGTAATGCCAGACGAGGCTCGGCAGCACTCGCAGGGCGTCTGGCTCGAGGATGAACTCCTCGTGCTCGGTGCCGAACAGGTCCGACACGCGCCGGGCGTGGCGCGTCTCGTCGAATGAGGCGACGTCGAACCCGATCGAGAACGTCCTTACTGTGCCGCTTGCTGTCTGGGCCATCGCCGCGACGACTGCGGTCGAGTCGACGCCGCCCGACAGGAACGCTCCAAGGGGCACGTCAGTCCGCAGGCGGAGCCGCGTTGCCTCGAGCAGCTCTGCCCGGATCCGCTCGAGCATCTCCTCGCGGCTCGAGAACGAGAGCTTCGGGGCGTAGGACAGCTTCCAGTAGCGGCGGATGGCCAGTTCCCCATCCGACCAGGTGAGCAGGTGGCCGGGCGGAAGCTTGCGCAGCGCCGTGAAGGCGCTCAGCGGATCGGGCACGTAGCCGAAGTGAAGGAAGCCGTCGATCGCCTGATGGTCGACGGCCCTCGGTATCGCCGGATCTTGAAGGATCGACTTCGCTTCCGAGCCAAACCAGAGAGAGCCGTCGCGTACGGCGTAGAGCAGCGGCTTCTTCCCGATCCGGTCGCGGGCGATCAGCAGCTTGCGGTTCTTGCGGTCCCAGAGGGCAAAGGCAAACATGCCGCGCATGTGCTCGACGCAGGCCTCGCCGTGGTCCTCGTAGAGGTGCACTATGACTTCGGTGTCGGTCTTCGTCCTGAAGCTGTGGCCGGCCGCCTGCAAGCTGGCGCGCAGCTCGCGAAAGTTGTAGATCTCGCCGTTGAGGACCACGATCACCGACTCGTCCTCGTTGGCGATCGGCTGGTCGCCGGTTTCCAGGTCGATGATCCGCAGGCGCTGTACGCCTAACCCCACACCGCCATCGCGGTAGGTGCCGCGAGAATCCGGTCCCCGGTGGTGGATGACCTCACACATGCGCTCGAGCAGCCCGGGCTCAACCGGTTCATCCCGGCTTGCCTTACCTACGATGCCGCACATTGGTGGGAGGCTAGTTACTTCCCCCGGAAATAGTCGTCGTTCTGAAGGCTCTTGTCTGTCCGCGCCGACCTCAAGAATTACCTGGAAATGAGGGAGTTCCAGGCGATTGGAGGGGGTTCGGATGTTACGGCTTCAGGACGCTCAGATGGAGACGTTGTGGGACGAGATGCTGCCGCTGGAGGTGCGCGACCTGCCCGAGGATCTTCAGCGCATCGACACACTGCTGAGCGATCCCGCGCTGTTGGCGCCGATCGCGGCGCACTGGCAGGCCGAGGCCCAGCTGTCGGGGCGGCGCGGCGGCGGGGCACGGGCGTCCGACGATCGCCATGGCCACCTACGTGCGCTTGATGGTCGTCAAGCAGCGCTCGGGCTGGGGCTACGAGACGCTGGTCAGGGAGGTCTCGGACTCGCTGCACCTGCGGCGCTTCTGTTTGATCGGGCTCGACCGGCGGGTGCCAGACGAGTCGACGGTGAGAAAGCTCACGCGCCGACTGGGGTCAGAGACGGTCAACGAGGTCACCCGGCTGGTGATCACCAAGGCCCAGCACGAGACGCGCTTCGTGGGACGCGCGGTCCGAGTCGACTCGACGGTGGTCGAGGCCGACATCCGCTACCCCTCAGACGCCATGCTCGCGCTCCAGGGCACCCGCGCGCTCGCGCGCGATAGCTCCAAGCTGCAGGCGATGCTCAAGCGCTCGGCCGCCAAGGTGCGCGACCGCTCGCGCTCGGTGGGCAAGACGGTGCGCGCGATCTCAAAGACGCTCGCCCGGCGCACCGGCGAGGCCAAGGCGCAAGTGATCGAGCTCAACAGCCGCGCCGGTCGGCAGATCGCGCGCTCGGCGCGCGAGGCGCGCAAGCTGGCCGCCCAGGCCCAGCGGGCGGCGCGGGGCCGAGGCGCGAAGGCCAAGCTGCGCGCGGCCGCCAAGCTCGAGCAACTCGCCGATCGCTGCGAGAAGCTCTGCGAGCAGATCGCCCGGCGGGCGCGTGGGCTGAAGATCACCGATCGGCTCGTCTCGATCTCAGATCCGGACGCCAGGCCGATCCGCAAGGGCAAGCTCGGCAAGCTGACCGAGTTCGGCTACGTCGCCCAAATCGCCGAGGTCACCCCGAACACCAGGCGCGGGGCGCGCGGATTCGTCTTGCCGGCGCCCACCGCGCCCGGCAACCCCGCCGAGAACACGCTGCTGCCCACCACCATGGCCGAACTCGAAGCGCTCGGGATCAACCCGCGGGAGCTGGTCGGCGATGGCGGCTTCCAACCCGGGCCGACCCGCGAGGCCATTCCAGCCGCCACCGAGCTGTTTCTCTCGGGCCGCCACGAGCCCGGCTCCCGGCGCACCCGCAAGCGCCAAGCGCGCTATCGCACCGGCTGCGAGGGCCGCATCAGCCACCTCAAGCGCCGCTACGGGCTCAAGCGCAGCCGGCTGAAGGGCCATGACGGCCAGCAGACCTGGACCGGCTGGGCGATCCTCGCCTACAACCTCGACAGCTACCACCACTACGCCACTTGACTGAGCCGCCAACGGCCCCAACGGGCCGCCGCGACTACCGCCAACGGCGCTTTCGCCCAAACCATCCCGGGGCTCCTACTACTCAGCCCTTTATCCGGGGGAAGTAGTTAGCGTTGTAAGCGGGCCCCCGCCTGAAGTCGCTTGAGCGCCGGCTCCTTGCTGGGGAGCGAGTGCAGGGCGGATACCGAGAGCTAGATCTGGGCTGGGCCGGGGACGGCGGCCGCCTGGGCAATAGCGTTCGGCGCCCCCCGGCCGAAAGACGGTCGATGATGGTGTGACCCGGGTTGGCTCACGCGGTGGACGGGGTGATGGGGAATCTTTAGCGTGGAGGCAGCTTTCGGCGATGGACCCTAAGAGATGACTAAGCCCGCGGTGGTCCACGCCTGTGACTACGGGGCTCCATACCTCGGGAACTTCATGGCCTCGCAGCTCGCGCTGGCGGAGGGCACGCGTGAGTATCTGCAGCTGGACTCCCACTTCGCGCTGCCGAGCCGGGCCCGCGGGCGTCCCTGGATCGGCGAGGTCGAGAGTCGGGGCTTCAGCTACACCTTCCTCGACGAGGGCGAAGGACGTCTACGGCGCGGCAGGCGCCTCGCTGAGCTGGTCGCGCAGCGGCGGTCGATCTTTCACTCGCACTTCTACGCCTTCGACCTCGACACGGTCATCGCGGCTCAGAGCAGCGGTTCTCGGGTGGTCTGGCACATCCAGAGCGGCCTCGCAAACTATCCGCTGCGGCGAAGGCTCTCGGACCTGATCAAGGTGCGGATGATCGGGCGGCGCCGATGCGACCTGCTGGTCGCCTGCTCGGACGCCGCAGGGGAGGACTCGATCAGGCGCGGGTTCGGACGCGACCAGGTCAAGGTGGTTCCCAACGCGATCGCCCTCGACCGCTTCCCGGCGGACTCGCGCCAGCGCGAGCTCGTCAGGGACGAGCTCGGCGTCGCGCACGACGCCACAATGTTCCTGTCCTTTTGCTGGGACCCCGAGCGCAAGGGCACCGACCTGGCTGTGGAGGGGATGCGCCGCCTGCGAGAGCAGGGGAGGGCCGAGGGCGCCGTCATGGTGCTCGTCGGGCAGGAGCGCCTGCGGGTGTTCGTCGACAGGCTGCATCCCGAGGGACTGCCGTCCTGGCTGACGATTGCCGATCCGATCGAGGACGTGGCGGGGCTCTACCGGGCGGCCGATGCGTTCGTCAGCGCCGCGCGCTCCGAGGGCCTCCCTTACGCCATCGGCGAGGCCATGGCGTCGGGCCTGCCGGTGATCAGCTCGGACATCCCCTGGGCATCGCACTACTTCCCGGCCGACGGGGTGACCACGTTTCCATCCGAAGACGTGGGTGCCCTCGAGGCAGCGCTCAGCGCTGCACTCGACCCGGCGCGGCGGGAGCATTGGGGGGCGGCGAACCGGCGCTTTGCCCTCAGCGAGCTCGGAATCGATCGCTACGTCGAGCGGCTCCTGGGCGAGTACGACCGACTTCTCGACGGACCGGCCGGCGGTTGACGGGCGGTCAGCCGCGTCGCCTAGGATCCCTTCATGCTGCTGAAGTTGCTCTACTGGAGCGCGGTGGTGATTCTGTCACTTGTATTGGTTGTGGCCTTGGTCCTCTTCTTTGAGTCCCGCGACGCGTCTGAGCTCGACGGCGCCGGGCTAGCCGGTGTCCGCGTCTAGTTGAGCTGCCCCGCTGCGCGGGCGGTCGCGGGCTGATGAAAATGCGCATTTGCGGGAATGGGGGGCTATTTTCCTGTCAGAGGGATCGACCACCTGGTTAGCGACTGAGGCGCGGCGCCTCACGCCGCAGGAAGCGCGCGAACACCACGATCCGCTGGGCCGCGCTGTACAGCGGGTGGCAGGCGCTGAGGATCAGCCGGTCGTAGCCCACGCTTCGCTTCACCGAGACCTCGGTCGGGGCCACGATCCGGGTCTTCTCCACCTGGTAGACGAAGCGGCCGGAGG
>JALZIJ010000118.1 GCA_030860375.1 Actinomycetota bacterium
AGCGGAAGGGTCCGGCTCGTCCTTCGGCGCCGCGGCCGCTCGCTTCGGCGATCTACTCGACGGCTGCGCGCCGGCCGTGCCGCCACCCTGCGGCTGCGTCGGATCCGGGTCCGCCGCGGCCGCTACAGCGTGGTGGTGCTGGCCCCGCGGGCCGAGCGGGTCGAGCGGTTGCTTCGCGTCAGGTGAGGGATCTCGATGGGACCGCATAGGTTGCACGGGTGCGAGCGAGATGGCAGGCCGAGGAGAGGTCAGGCGGCACTTTCCGCATGCCCGCCAACGACAGCGGCCGCCCGCTGGTATTCGAGCACGTCGCGAATGATTTGTGTGAGGTCGCGAGTCGGTGTCCAGCCCAGAAGCTCTTCGATCTTCTCCGTGTTCGGGATGCGGCGGGGCATGTCCTCGAAGCCTGGCTCGTACGCCTCGTCGTAGGGCACGGTGACGATCTCGGATTCCGAGTTCGCCTCGTCGCGGATGCTTACTGCGAGTTCGCTGATGGAGATCTCCTCGGTCGAGCCGATGTTGAAGACCTCGCCGTAGGCCGCCTCGGTCTGCACGAGGGCGGCGAGAGCCTGCACGACATCGCTGACGTGACAGAAGCATCGCTGCTGCGTTCCCTCCCCGTAGACGGTGATCGGCTGGCCTGCGAGCGCCTGACGGCCGAAGGTTGGTACAACCATGCCGTAGCGACCCGTCTGCCGCGGGCCAACGGTATTGAAGAGCCGCCCGACGATTGTCGGCAGCCCGCGCTCCTTCCAGTAGGCCAGCGCGAGGTACTCGTCGATCGCTTTTGAGCATGCGTACGCCCAGCGCCCGGTGTCCGTGGGGCCAAGCAGCAGGTCGCCGTCTTCACGAAACGGCAGCGCCGCGCTCTTGCCGTACACCTCGCTCGTGGAGGCGATGAACACTGGCTTCTTCTTCTTGTTCGCCTGCTGGAGCACGATTTCCGTGCAGTGCACGTTGGTCTCAATGGTGCGGACGGGGCTCTCAATTATGAGCTCCACACCGACCGCGGCCGCTAGGTGGAAGACGACGTCCGCCTCGTCGACGGTTTCCGCGACCACGCCCGGTACGACCGCCGAATCGATCGTGTACTCGAACCGCGGGTCGTCCTTGAGGTGGCGGATGTTCTCGATCGCGCCCGTGGAGAGGTCGTCGAGCGCGTGCACCCGATGGCCTTGCCCCAGCAACTCCTCTGCGAGGTGGCTGCCGATGAATCCCGCTCCACCTGTGATCAGGATTCTCATCGGCCGTAGTGCACGAGCACCTTCCTCACCCCCAAAGCCGTACGGCTCTGAAGCTGGAGGTCCCGGTGGTCGCCTAGGGCCTGCACGACTTCGTGGCGGAACATGCCCGTGCCGACGAGGGATCCGGCGTTAACGGGGGCCATCGGGCGCATGCTACGTGGATCGCCCTGGGCAGGCCCCACCTCGTAGAGGGAGTGCCATCTCAAAGTCAGCCCCTTCGACGCGTAGCAAATCTCCTTCCAGCTGGGCGCTTGAACCGTCGCGGAGGAGACTCCAGCCGAACAGTTCGCCCGGCGCCACTTCCGCGGGCATCACGGCGACCTCTATCGGAAGGGTCCGCCCGAGGTAGGGCGCACGTCGGCCGGACGCGACCGCGTGGGTGCCAAAGGTTCCCAGTGCCCTCAACCGAAGCCCTCCAGGCAGCGGAGCACCCGGTGCCGCTGAGAGCCCGTCCGCCAGCGGGACCCGGCTAGCGACGTGGTGACGCTCCGAGGCAACGAGCCGATCGACGACCACCAGCCCCCGGCACGGGAGCCAGACAAAGGTCCTTACGTGGCGCACGGGGTCAGGCAGACGTCGGTAGCCGTCGTGGGAAGCCGTCAAAACCAGAGCGCTGCCGTGACGCTCTACGGCACCCCGGGTGACGTGAGGCATGAAGGCGGCACGGAAAGGTCCCCACAAATCGCACTGATCGCTTCCATCGACCTCGACCGTAGAGTGGGCGCTCGTCCCCCGAAATCGCAAGCGGTCCGGGCCGGCGTAAGCAGCGGCCCCTGGATCGATCACCACAGGGCTCCCGTCGGCCCATAGGACAAAGGACAGGACGTCGGCATGCCCGTGGGCCGGAAGATGCTCCGGCGCCATGGGGCCGACGTCGAAGAGCGCTTGGTCCGAGGCATGCCGCACTACCACGTGGCCTGTCCCGGTTAGATCGTCGACCTCGGGCCGCGATCTCGCGGACGCGTGGATGGCTGGGCCGTCCCAGCTGTCGTTCAGCGCTGGCAGGTCCCCGTACGGTCCGGCGATCGATACCATCCACCGTCGACTCCGATCAGTCGCCCCGACCAACGAGCCCGGAACCTCTTCGCCGGCCCGCTCCAACACTGTTGCAACGTCCGCCAGTTCGGTGGCTAGCGCCCGGTGATATGAAGTGCTGCGCTCCTCGTGGCCGCCATCCGAAAGAAACTGCAGAGGCAGCTCACGTTCCAGCACCCGAAGACCCCGGGCGGAAGCCGAGGGATTGCCAAGGCAGACACCGCCGATCACGAGGGCGGCGCCGTTGTGCAGTACGTGATTGCCGCCGATGTCGAATTCGATCGAGCGCATGAGGTACCGCAGCTGACGAGCCAGTGAGCGGCTCATGGCGCCCGAGAGGTCCGCGCTCCAGTCACCAGCCGACAGGGCGGCGCACCAGGAAATAATGCGGCCGCTCAATGGGTAGGGGTGCCAAGCGACTCGTGCGGGACGATCGCAGTGAGCTAGCCAATCGCGGAGGATCCGAGTCCAGAACGCTTCCCCGTCTGAACTCCTCGAGCCTGCGGCGTAGCGAGCCAGGTCGGTAAAGGCGTGTAGGTGAAAGAGGAACAGCAAACCATCCCCGGCGTCAGTCCACAGCCCGCTGGCATCCGCCTTGCGCTCGCATCCCACGGCCGCGAACGTCCCGGTCATATGGGGCGACGGCTTCGGTCCCGATTGCGGCGCCGGATCGAGGCCAACTCCCCAGGCGAGCCCTCGCCATTCTGGGAGGGACCCCGACAGCCCGGCGGCCACGACGGCGGGCGGCACGAGACGGCGGGCTCGCCACACAATCTGTCGGGAGCGCATATGCCGTATGGAGTCCCCGTAGCGGGCCGCCTGAGTGCGGAGGGAGCTCATTGCCTACTGCGGGGATGGCGCTCAGCCAGCGTGTAAGGGCTTTCGTTCGAGGTCTGCTTCCCGGAAGGGGGACACCACACGGCCCCGTTCGGCCTCCAAGGCCTCGCGCGTTCGGAGGAACAGCTGCGCCGTATCCCAGACGTACTCAACATCTACTCCTCGCTCTGTTTCAGCGGTTCGCCCGCTCATTGCGTACGAGCGAAGGATCGCCGCCTCCTGGCCATGGTCGCGGTAACGAAGCCGCGTCCGACTTCGTCGCTCGCGCGCATGCGCTCGAACCTCTTTGAAGTCGTCCAGCGAAAGGAGCAGGTCCCCTCGATGGAGTTCGAGGTGCTCTCGGACACCCTCAAACGCATGACCCTTCGCCGAGAACGTGATGACCGCGATTGAGCCGTCGCCGAAAACGTACGACACGGCGATGTCGGAGTCGGGCTGGGTCGCGCGAGTCGGCGTAACCGTTATCGGGTAGCGCGCCGCCGGGTCGATCATGCGCAGCGTAAAATCCGTCCAGTGGCAAAGGTTGCCGAGAACCCGGCCTCCTTCCTCTGGCCGGTAGTACCAGTGATCCGGTGCAATCGCGTGGCCGGCGACGAACCAGTTGAGCATCACCGGGCCCGATTGGGCCGCGAGCATCCGCTGCACTTCGAGGCCGAGTCGGCTTTCGGGCCGGTTGAATCCGAGTCGTACTGAACCAGTGCTCTCACGCATCGCCTTACATAGTCGCGCGAGCTGGTCATCGTCCACCACGTGAGGCTTCTCAATATGTACGTTCTTGCCCGCCTGGAGCGCTTCGATCGCGTAGTCGGCATGCGTTGCGTGGTTGGACGCTACGTAGACGAGGTCGATCTTCGGATCGTCGATGATTCGACGGGCATCGTCAGTGGCGTAGTGCATCCTGTAGCTTCGCGCTATCGACTCGGCGCGCGCGCCCTCGATATCCATTGCCCCGCGCATGACCCGGCCGACGTTCCGCTCGACGAAGTAGGCGATGTGGCTGAAGGCGAAGTTTCCACAGCCGATGAGCCCGACGTGCGCATCCTCCCTTGCCGGCGCCATCGGCCTCCCGACAGCCGGCCCCGCCTCGCGCATGTGGTATTGGCCGCGAACCTTGACGAACGTCCGCCGAGGACCGTACAGCTGGACGTAACGCGCGGCCTTGCGCGCCCGAAAGGCCAGTGGTGCGCGGGTGTAATCCATGACCCGTTGACTACACGACGTAACGTAACTGAGTGAGATCGTACGGGGCAATCGGACGCGGCTCATTCGCCCAACCTGTTGCCCGCCGGTAGCCCGGCGCGGAGCCCTTGCTCATGCGCATCCCCGCCCCGCGCCAGGGGGCAGGATCGCGTCGAGACGGTTCGATGTTCAGTTCCCGGAGGTAAAAGCCAGGGTTAGAACGAGGATTCGGCATCAACGTCCGACCCGGTATGTAATTCTACGGGTGCGTGGCTTCCATCTTCGAGAAGGTCGCGGGCGACGAGGCACGTGTGACTCGTCGAGAGGAGTTTGTCGTAGGGAATCGGCGGGTCGCCTCCGTTCCGAAAGAAGTGGAGCGCGGCAGAGAGGAGCGCGCCGTGTCCCTTGTCCTGGGACACGGCGAGTCGTTGTGGCCGCAGTCCTTTGCCAAAGCGTCGCAGTCGCCGGAAGTCCTCGATCACGAGGGAATGCCCGGCGCCCAGAATTTCGACACGTTCCTTCGGCATACGGGGGTGGCCGGTGGCAACGTAGGCGACCGTCGCGACCGATCCCTCGTCGTAGGTCAGCGTCAGGACGAATGAGTCGCCTGGAAGGGTGAGCGGGCCGGGCCGCAGGCCGACGACGGAAACCGAGCGGGCGGATCGGCCGACGAGGGCCGCGGAAAGGTCGACGAAGTGGCAACCTTCCCCCACCAGTCGGCCACCGCCGCGCGATCTATCGCGCAGCCAGTGGTCCGCCGGCAGCGCACCGGCGTTGACGCGGCAGTGGATCTGCAGCGGATCCGAGCGAGGGTCAAGTGCTGCGATTGCGGCCTGCGCCGCTGGCGCAAAGCGCCGGTTGAAGTCGACGACAAGCCGGCCGCCGTCCTGTAGGAGTGGACCCAGTCGGTCGAGCGAGGGCTGGTCGATGGCAAGCGGCTTCTCGAGGAAGACGCTCTTTCCGCACTCGAGCGCAGCGCATGCGAGCGAGGCATGCGAGTCGTGCCGGGTGGCGATGACGACCGCGTCGATCTCAGGATCGTCGAGGACCTCCCCAGTGCTCGTCGCTATCCGACCGACGTTGAACTGCCGTGCCGCGCTGAGTGCACGCGGACCGCTGCCGCCGGCTATGGCAACGAGATCGACCTCGTGCCTGCTCAGAATGGGGAGCAATGTCGAGCGAGCGAAGAGTCCAGGGCCGATGAGGGCGACGCGCGTCCTGCCGGAGGGGTTTGGAGCGAAAGTTCGACGCGTCGGCGTGGATAGGCGAGAGGGCTCTTCCGCTCGGCGCGAGTAGCGGAGAATGATGGCCATTCGACCGGGCTCCTCGAGAGCACGGTAGGCGTCCCCCGCCTCCCGGAACTCGAACTCGTGGCTGACCAGCGGGTCCAGTTGGATCCGTCCGGAGGCCACCTCTTCGAAGAAGTACGCGATGAGACGGCGCTCCGTCCAGCGCACGTATCCGATCGGGTAGTCGTGCCCTTGCTCCTCGTAGGCGACGTCGTATCGACCCGGACCGTAGGAGCGGGAGACGTGAAGCTGCAACTCCTTCTCATAGAAGAGGCTCCGCGGCGCCTCGAGGCGAACGTCGCCGACCAGCGAGATCACGGCCCGGTCGCGCGCTACGCGACCGGCGAGCTCGAGCGGGGCGCCGTCCTTGGACGCGGCGGCGATCACCACCGAGTCCGCACCGATCCCCCCAGAGGCCGTCATGACCGCCCGCACTGCGTCGTCGCCTCCGACGGGTGCCCCCGCCACCGCACCCAGGTCCTCCGCCAGCTCCACGCGCGACCGATCCGTGTCGATCCCTATCGCGCGACCGCCAGCTGCGGTAACCAGCTGAGCGGCGAGCTGCCCCACGAGGCCGAGGCCGATCACGGCCACCACCGAGCCCGCCTCCACCTTCGCGAGTCGCACGCCATGGGCGGCGATGGCTCCAAGGGCCCCGAATGCGCCCCAGCGGGTCTCGAGCGTCTCCGGAAGCTGAAACGAGAGCGGCGCGGGAACGACGGCCAGCTCGGCGTGGCAGGCGACGTTTGCCCCCACGCAGCCGACTCGATCACCAGGGGCGAGCCCCTCGACCGCCGGCCCCACCGCTTCGACTACCCCGGCGCTGCTGTAGCCGGGGGTCATGAGATCGTCGAGTCGGGCGCGAACCGCCGCGACCGTGGGACCCAGTCCCTCGCGGGCGGCCTTCTCCCACACCTCTCGAACCTGCTCGGGGCGGTCCAGCGCCTTGCCGACTAGCCCCTTGCTCGCCGTGCGCGCCAGCGCCTGCTCCGTGCCAGGCGATATGAGCGAGAATGACGTGCGCACAAGCACCCGGTTCTCGCGAGGCACCGGGTTCGGCAAGTCCACGAGCTCGACTTCCCCCGTCCGGAGGCTCTGGACCAGCTGCAACACGAGGGGGCAAAGCTAGCCGAGGGCCCCGCAGCCCGTCGAATTCGACGGCGGCTGATAGACACCGCTGCCGTGTGTCCTCGCCTCCTCATGGTCGTCGGCGCCCGGCCAAACTTCGTCAAGGTGGCGCCGGTCGCGCATGCTCTCGCTCGTACGGGCGAAGTCGAGACCGCCCTGCTTCACACGGGCCAGCACTACGACCGCAACCTCTCGGAGGCGTTCCTCGAGCAGCTTGACCTACCTTCGCCTGACTTCTATCTCGGCGTTGGATCGGGCACACACGCCGAGCAGACAGCGGGTGTCCTGACTGGCACAGAACGCGTCCTCCGCGAGCATCAGTTCGACGCCGTCCTCGTCGCAGGAGACGTCAACTCGACGCTCGGCGCAGCTCTCGCTGCAGCCAAGCTGCAGGTCCTAGTGATCCACCTCGAAGCCGGTTTGCGCTCGGGCGACTGGACGATGCCAGAGGAGGTCAACCGCGTGCTGACCGATCGGCTGTCCGACTTGCTGCTCTGCCCGAATCGCAACGACGTGGACAATCTCGTAGCGGAAGGGATCGCACCCGACCGGATCGAGGTCGTGGGGAACACGATGATCGACTCACTCTTCCGCCTGGAGTCCGCCGCCGCCGACCGGGGTGCCGTCGAGCGTCTGGGGCTCGCCGGCGCGGGGTTCATCCTCGTAACCCTGCATCGACCTACGCTCGTCGATGACATAGGGCTCCTGACTACGACGCTGCACGTGCTTGGCAGCCTGGGCGGCGCGCTGCCGGTGATCTTCCCGGTTCATCCCAGGACCCGTGCCCGGCTCGGTGATCAAGCGAATCGAGGGAGCTTGGTCCGGCTCCTTGATCCCCTTGACTACCTCGACTTCATCGGGGTCATGCGTGCGGCCCGGCTCGTGATCACCGATTCGGGCGGTGTCCAGGAGGAGACCTCCGCCATCGGTGTGCCGTGCCTTACCTACCGAACTCGGACGGAGCGGCCCATTACCGTCGAGGCCGGTACCAACCGGCTCGTCGGGCTCGACCCACGCTCGCTTCGAACGGCGTGCGAGGAGGTGCTCTCTCACCCGCCGCCTACCGACCGGCCGCAGATACCACTGTGGGATGGCATGGCGGGTCACCGTGCCGCGCAAGTGATCGCCGGATTGCTGTCCGCCAGCGGGTCAACTGGCCGTTCGGTCTAGCGCTTCCTGGCTTTCCAGCCGCGCTCTAGCCTCGTGCCGTGTCACGACTGCGGTCAGGCCCGGCCGGTGCGACCACCTCCCGGTCGAATCTGTCGGAGACGCGCGGCGCCACTGGCGTGAACGCCGCTGCGGTGTCGATCAGCCTGCTCCTGACGTCGCTGCTCGGCGTTGGACAAGCGGTTGTACTCGCGTTCCTCGCCCCTGACGAGGCCTCACGCGACGCTTTCTTCGCCGCCTATGCGATCTATTTGCCGATCGCCGTCCTTGCCGCTTCGATGCGGGGGTCGGTCATTCCCCTTCTGGGCCCGATAGAGGGTGACGAGCGCGCCTTCGCAGCACGCGCAAATCGCGTTCTCGCGTCTTGCTCCCTCGCCGGTCTAGCGTGCGCCGTGGCGGTCCTGCTTTCAACACCCATCCTCCGTGAGATCGTCGGCGCGGAGCTAACGGGGGATGCGGGGCGCAACTTCGTCGTCGTGCTGCTCCTGTTGACAGCAGCCGCGTACCTG
>JALZIJ010000133.1 GCA_030860375.1 Actinomycetota bacterium
CTCAGAACTCGACCGAGCAACCGACTGTGCCGGGCGCATCGATCAAAAGACGCTCGCCCAGCTGTCGTCCTGCCGCGTGGACATCCTCGGTACCGAGGCCGACTTCATCGCACTCGATCCCGGCGACGAACGGGCGGCGCCGATCCCCACCCTCGAGAGCTTGTTGGGCTACCTCGAGCGCACTGGGACCCACGCGTCAATCGAGATCAAGAACAACCCGACCGATCCGGACTTCGACCCGACGAACAACTTCGCGCAGACCGTGGTAGACGAGGTCGCAGCCAGCGACGTGCCGCGCTCGAACCTGATCCTCCAGAGCTTCTGGCCGCCGAACCTCGCGGTGGCCGAATCGACGGTTCCCGAGGCGGAGCGCGCCTTGCTCACCCTGGGCCAGATCAACGACGGCTCCCCGGCGTTCGCGCAGGCGAACGGAATCGAGTGGGTTTCGCCCCAGTGGCCGGCCGCGCAGGTCGTGAGCCAGGCGCATGCGTTGGGACGCCGCGTCGTCCCGTACACGCTCGACAACCCAGGCCAGATCGTCGAGGCAACTGAGGTCGGCGTCGACGCGATCATCTCGAACGATCCAGTGACGGCAAGGCGTGCGGTGCGCTCCGTGGTCGGTGCTCGCCCCGAGATCCCACCCGCCCCGTCGAAGGAGGAGTGCCGGGCGACGCGCGCCTCCACAAATCTCGGTCCGCTAGTCGCCCGTTCCCCGGCTCCGCGTGCCCCGCGGATGTTCGCGATGCAGTTCAAGCAGGACCTCGAAAACGTCACGACCTACGAGGCGTTCCGGGCCAAGATCGAGTGCTCGATACGCCTGTACGTGAAGAAGCGCAAGGCGAAGGGACGCCCGAACGTGGTCGCCTTCAACGAGGACGTCGGCCTGATGACGATCGCGACCGGTTCGCGCGGAGCATCCGCCCGCCAGATCTTCGGCGACCCGGACTCCGCTCCCTCGTGCGAGTCGGAGGGCGCTCCTTGCGGCACGCTCGGAGCGCTCGGAGCGATCACCGCGGCCTATTCCCCCCAGGTGGGTGCCTACTCCACGCGCTTCCCCGGCTCGGGCGCCGTCGAGACCTCTTTCGTGGCGCCGACTGACACGTTCGCGCGGGGCTGGATGCAGGTCTTCTCAGACATGGCGCGCCGCTACGACGTCTACATCGCCGGGTCGAACACGCAGGCTCCGTTTCGCGAGTCGCGCGACCCGGCCGAGATCAGCCTCTTCGCCGATCCCGACATCCCGGAGCCCGAGTCCGTCTTCGTCGCGACGGAGAACAACGCCTACAACGAGGTTTTTATGTGGGGGCCGCGCGACGTTCGCAAGGAAGGTCCGTTGCCGTTGCGAAACGTCGTCGCTCAGAACCGCAAGGTGCCGCTTACCTCGCTCGAGATCCAGCTCGAGATATCGGCCGGTGCCTCCAAAGGCCCCGACGCGATTGAGAACGTCGCCCCCTACCGCCTTCAGGGCACCGAGGCGCAGGTCGGCTTTGCGACCAGCCTGCCCGCGTTCGTCTTCGGCCACGGGATCTCAGAGCCGCCGCCCGATGTCGACCCCTGCTCCGACACGAGCCTCTACTACATGCGCTGCATGGACAAGCTCGGCGTGAACCTCGTCATCCAGGACGAGGCGAATCCCGGGCGCTGGGCGGCGAGTTATGCCGGGGGCTGGCAGCCGCTCGAGTGGATGAGCTCGTCGTGGCGCCACGTCGCCGACCCAACCGTGTCCTTCGACTACAACGTGACGCCCTTCATGGTCGGCCACCTCGCCGACCTCGTCTTCGACGGGCAGAGCTCGATCACCCAGCGCGGAAAGACGATCACGCGCGGCTGCCACTACATCGGCACGCGGCGCTTCCAGGCAGACGCGCCCGAGTCCGATCCTGAGCGCTATCGCTCCTATGCCGGCCGAAAGCGCGAGTTCGTTGCACTCGCGCCGTGGGTTCGTAAGGGCGGCTCCCGCGCCAAGCTCCGAGACACGGCGGCAAAGCTCGCTCCCGGCTCAGGCGACGAGCTGGAAAACGATTACGTCGAGACCGCGCTGATCGCGGACCTGCCGTTTCCGGTCGAGACGCAGCGCCGCGGCTGCGTCAAGCGCTAAACCCAACTGCGAACGTCCGACACGGACGGCTCTAGGCCGCAATGTGGGACGTTCGCGGGGAAGAAGCGCTTAGAGCTCGCCCTGGTCGATCCAGGGCATCATTCCGCGCAGGTCGGAGCCGACGGATTCGATCTTGGCGCCCTTGGCCTCGGAGCGCATGCGGTCAAAGTTCTCGCCGCCGGCGCGGTTCTCGGCGATCCACTCCTTGGCGAACTCGCCCGACTGGATCTCAGCGAGGATCTGCTTCATCGCGGCGCGCGTGTCGTCGGTGATGACGCGGGGGCCGCGGGTCATGTCGCCGTACTCGGCCGTGTTGGAGATCGAGTAGCGCATGCCTCCAAGACCCTTCTCGTACATGAGATCGACGATCAGCTTCAGCTCGTGGAGGCACTCGAAGTAGGCGAGGCGCGGGTCGTAGCCCGCCTCGACGAGCGTGTCGAAGCCGGCTTGGACCAGCTCTGTGGCGCCGCCGCACAGCACGGCCTGCTCGCCGAAGAGATCCGTCTCGCACTCGTCCTTGAAGGTGGTCTCGATGATGCCGGCGCGACCGCCGCCCACTCCTGAGGCGTAGGCGAGCACCTGCTCACGCGCAGTTCCCGACTCGTCGGCGTGGATCGCCATGAGACAGGGAACGCCTCTCCCCTCCTCGTACTGGCGGCGGACGAGGTGGCCGGGGCCCTTCGGGGCGACCATGCCGACGTCGACACCCGCGGGAGGGTCGATCTGGTCAAAGTTGATCGCGAAGCCGTGGGCGAACATGAGGAGGTTGCCCTCGGAGATCCCGTCCTTGATGTCGGACTCCCAGATGTCGGCCTGTCGCTCGTCCGGCAGGAGGACCATCACAACGTCGCCGCGGCTGGCGGCAT
>JALZIJ010000163.1 GCA_030860375.1 Actinomycetota bacterium
GGATAGCGCGGGGTCAACTTGTCGCGAATGACCGGATCCTGAACCTCCTCGCGCAAGAACTGTCGGGCGATTCGCTCCCCGATCGCGGAGATCGGCAGGAAGCGGTGGAAATGAAGAGCCCAGGGGAAGGTGATCTCAACGAAGACCTGGCTGGCGAGACGCGTGAGGCGCCGGCCGCCGGGGAGCCTCGAGAGCCTCCTCGCGATAGATCCGTCCAGCGAGCGGTCCGGCTTGGGAAGGCACCAGATCGGCGTCCGTTGGAAGACCGTGAGGTGGTCGACCTTCGGGGCGATCTCGGGGATGATCTGCACAGCGCTCGCGCCGGTACCGATGATGCCGACGCGCTTGCCTTCGAGCGAGATGTCGTGATCCCAGCGAGCCGTGTGGAGCACCTCGCCCTCGAAGTCGGCGACCCCGGCGATGTCGGGCAGCTTGGGCTGGGTGAAGACTCCGGTCGCGCCGATCACGTAACGGGTGGTCAGCCTCTCACCTGCATCGGTCTCGAGCCGCCAGAAGTGGCCTTCCTCGTCGAAGACCGCCGCCGTGACCTTTGTCTTGAACCGGAATTTCGGGTGGATGCCGTATTTGTCCACGCAGTGCTCGGCGTATGCCTTGAGCTCTGAGCCGGGGGCGTAGAGTCGAGACCAGTCCGGCATCTGCTCGAACGAGAACTGGTACGACGGCGACGGGATGTCGACCGCGACGCCTGGGTACGTGTTCCAGTGCCAGGCTCCGCCGACTGCCTCGCCGGCTTCGAAAACGACGAAGTCGTCAATGCCGGCCTCGGCGATCTTGATGGCGGCACCGATTCCCGAGAAGCCGCCGCCGATCACGACCACCTCGTGGTCGGGACCGTGTCCGGAGCCGTTCGCTGCTTGAGCCACGGCACCATTCTGACGGATCGGTCAGTTACGAAATGGGGATACCCTCTGGCATCGTGAGTGGGCCGCCTCAGTTCGACTTCGGAAACGTCGAACCGCGGGTCGAGCCGACGCCCAGATGGATTCGGGTTCGCGCAGGGGACCAGTGGATCGCAGACAGTCGAAACGCGCTGCTGTACGTCCGCTACGGCCCGGGCACTCTGCCCACCTATTGCTTCCCCGACGAAGCAGTGAACAAGGTGGCAGTGGAATCACTGCCGGATGGGGCGGCGCACCGGTTCGGCGGGGGCGACCCCGCCGAGCTCGAGGGACACTGGACCTTCGCCTGGGACGGGCGGGTCCGCTGGTTCGAGGAGGCGGAGGAGATCTTCGTACACGCGCGCGATCCGCTCCACCGCGTCGATGCGGTGGCGAGCGAGCGCCATCTCATCGTTGAGATCGACGGCGTGAGGCTCGCGGAGTCCCGTCGGGCGCATGCGCTCTTCGAAACGGCACTTCCGACGCGGTGGTACCTGCCGCCAGAGGACGTCCGCCAAGACCTCTTGAGCCCATCGGACCTCAAGACCCAGTGTCCGTTCAAGGGCGCGGCCAAGTTCTTCTGCTACGCCGAAAAGGACATCGCGTGGACATACGACGATCCCATCGCAGAGTGCCCGAGCATCGCGGGCCTAATCGCGTTCTTCAACGAAGCCGTTGATCTGACGATCGACGGTGAGCCTCAGAAGCGGCCTTTCACACCTTGGTCGCTCGCCGCCTCCGGCTGACCTGCGCTGGAACCTACAGGCGAACGTTTGTCAGATGCGAACGGGCGCCGGTTCGGTCGCGCCGCTCTTCGGATCGATCAGGATCTTCGCGTGAGCCTCGGGATCGCCGAGTGCCGAGAACGCCTCATCGACCCCCTCGAGCCCGACGGCGCCGGTGACCATCGGAGCCGCGTTCACTTCACCATCGGCCAGCATGTGGAGCGTCTCCCGGAACTCGGGGGGCGTGTACCCGACGACGAAGCGCAGGTCGATCTCCTTGTTGATCGCCATTGAGGGGCGGAATCGGTCGGCGCCCATGCAGACGCCCACCACGACGACGCGCGAGAAGAGCGGTGCCCCGGCGATGATCTCGTCGATCACGCCGGGCACACCGACACACTCGAAGACGACCGGACTCTTCGGTCCGGCGCCCACAGCCTCGGCAGCGCGCCAGACGTGCCACCAGGGAAGCGGTAGGCGTTGCAGTTTCTCGACGGTTCCCACCGCGAGCTCGAGAACCTCCGGCACCGCGGTGAGGTGTCCGTGGTCTGCCGCCGACGCAAACGGGGTGCCCTGCCCCGGGTCCACGACCACGTCCGCGCCGCACGCCGTCGCAAGCGCCCGCCGGCCGGCTGAGAAGTCGCTCGCGATGACCGTGCGCACTCCCTTGGCCTTCAGCATGCAGATCACGGCCAAGCCGATGGGCCCGCAGCCGATAACGATCGCGACCGTACCCTTCTTCACCTCGCCTCGGCGAACGGCGTGCAGGCCAACGGCCATCGGCTCGGTGAGCACTGATAGCTCCGGCTTCAAGCCGTTTGGCACGGCGACTGCGAGCGATCCCTCGACGACAAGCTGCTCGGCGTAGGCACCGGGTGCCAAGGGCGACAAACCGATCGTGTGAACGTCCTTGCCGCGCCGCAAGAGCGGCATCGCCACCACATGGGTCCCGGTCGGCGCGGCCTTCCGGCCCTTGCCGGGCCCATGCTCGACGATCTCGCCGCAGAACTCGTGCCCCAGAACGACCTCGCGGTCCGAGCGCATGAAGTCGTCGTAGCCCTGCTCGCTCATGACGTCGGCCAGCTCGTCGCAGTGAT
>JALZIJ010000122.1 GCA_030860375.1 Actinomycetota bacterium
GACCCGAACGATCCATCCGCACCCCGGGCTAGCGTGCCTTCGACGATGGACGAAAAGCACTTCGAGGAGATCGACGTCGCGATGCTCTATCTGGAGCAGGCGCGATCCCGCGCCGAACAGAGCGTCAAGAAGCTCAAGGCGGCAGACGCCGAGCCACATCTGATCGAAGCCCTCGAGCGCACCGAGCGCGAGCTTTCCGAGTCCGCACGCAAGCTCAGGCAGGGCACGTTCTTCGCCGTGCCGTCCGCTCAGACCGCCCTCTAGCTCCTCTTGCCGTTCTCCGGCGAGGAGATCCGCCGCCAGCTCGCGGAGTTCGCGGCTCGCTGGGGCGGCTACCAGGGGTCGGAACACAGCGAAGCGCAGCCGTTCCTG
The DNA here is from genome assembly GCA_030860375.1 of Actinomycetota bacterium. GTDB lineage: Bacteria > Actinomycetota > Thermoleophilia > Solirubrobacterales > 70-9 > JALZKA01. Next base: position 373 of record JALZIJ010000122.1, read on the forward strand.
GACCAGCTGCTTGCCTGCTACGGCACCGACCGGCAAGACGCGGGCGCTCGCTTCGAGGACCCGACGGCGAGTGGTGGATTCATCGACATGATCTGGCCGCGCGTCTGCATCATCGAGATGAAGCGGCCAAGCGAGGCGGGCCGGCTCCACGCGCACCGCGAACAGGCGCTCAACTACTGGCGCGGCTCCGGCACAGCCGACGTTTCCGCGCCGCGCTACGTCGTCCTCTGCGCCTTCCACCGCTTCGAGGTCTGGGAGCCGGGCGCCGTCTACACGGAACCGCGGGCGCAATTCGACCTCACTGAGCTCCCGGACAACCTCGACGCCCTGCTCTTCCTCGCCCAGGGCGACCGCACCCCGCTCTTCGTTGCCGAACAAACCGAGCTGACTCGCGAGGCCGTGGCATTGGTAACCGACGTGTACGCCCGTCTGAATGAACGGAGCGCTGCCGAGCTCGACACGCTCCGGGACTTCACCCTCCAGACCGTCTGGTCCCTGTTCGCCGAGGACCTCCAGATGCTGCCCTCACGCCTCTTCACACGGCTCCTCGATCAGTTGCGAGCCGATCCGAACCGCTCGAGCGTCGATGACCTCGGGCAGCTGTTTCGCTACCTCGCACAGCCAGAGCCGAGGCCGGAGCGCGGTGTCTACGCCGGAACCCCGTACGCCGATGGCGGGCTCTTCGAGCAGCCGGCCGAGGTCCACCTCGAGCCTGAGGAGCTGGACCTCCTACGCGAGGCCGCCGGCTTCGACTGGAAGCGCGTCGAGCCCGCGATCTTCGGCTCGCTGCTCGAGGGCGCTCTCGGACGGGAGCGGCAGTGGGCACTGGGAGCCCACTACACCGCCGAGGCAGACATCCTCAAAGTTGTTCTCCCGACGATCGTCGATCCGTGGCGCGAGCGGATCGAGGCCTGCACGACGATCGCCGACGTGGAAGCAGCCCAGCAGGACATGATGAATTACGTCGTGCTGGATCCAGCCTGCGGCTCGGGCAACTTCCTGTACATCGCCTATCGGGAGCTGAGGCGACTCGAAGCCGATCTCCGACAAGCCGCGGCGAACATGCGTCGTAGCGCGGGACTCCGCGGCCAGGAAACGCTTGCCCTCTACTTCCCGCTGAGCAACATCCGCGGGATCGAGATCGACTCGTTCGCCGTGAAGCTCGCGCGCGTGACGCTGTGGATGGGACACAAGCTTGCGGTCGACGAGCTCGGGATCTCGGAGAGCGTCCTGCCCCTCGCCAACCTCGACGGGATCCGGCGTGGTGATGCACTAAGGCTGGACTGGCCCCGAGCCGACGCGATCATCGGCAACCCGCCGTACCACGGCTCGCAGCAGATCCGCCGCGAGCTCGGTGACGAGTACGCAGAATGGCTCGGCGAGAAGTTTGGCGTCGGTCTGAAGGACTACGCCGTCTACTGGTTTCGCAAGGGCCATGAGCACCTCGGCGATGGCGGGCGTGCCGGGTACGTAGCCACGAACTCAATTACGCAGAATCGGTCACGGGCTCCAAGTCTTGAGTGGCTGAGCGAGACGGGAGGCGTGATCACGAGTGCCGTTTCAACGCAAGACTGGTCGGGAGACGCCGCCGTAGATGTTGCAATCGTGAACTGGGTCAAGGAGCCGGCGGCGAGGGACGAGATTCGCGCCATCCTGGACGGAGAGGAGGTCGAATCGATCACGCCTGCTTTGCGCTCGGCCAGTCTTGATGTCTCGCTGGCTGTTCGCCTCAGGCTCAACCGAGGCCATGCGTTTCAAGGCCCGAAGCCGGTTGGAGCTGGGTTCGTACTGGACCCAAGCGAGGCAGACGATCTCCTTCAAGCGACAGACGCGGAGTATCGGTTGGTTGTGCGGCCCTACCTCGCGGGACAGGACATAGCGGAGGATCCTGCTCAATCTCCGCGACGATTCATCATCGACTTCGATCGTCGAACGCTCGAAGAGGCAGCGGAGTTCCCGGCGGCGCTGGAGATCGCGCGAGAGCGTGTCAGGCCTGAGCGAGAACGGAACCGCGACGCATACACCCGTCAACACTGGTGGCGCCACGGCCGTCCAGTGCTGTCTATGCGAGAGGCAGTCGCTCCGCTTAGGCGGTACATCGCGGGAATAGCGACCGGGAAGCGAATTCTCTTCTGCTGGTGTGAACCGTGGACCTGTCCCAGCAACTCAACGAATGTGTTCGCTTTTGACAGCGACTACGCGATGGGAGTCTTGTCATCCCGCGCGCATGCCGTGTGGGCCGAGGCCCAGTCCTCCACTCTGGAAGACCGCATTCGCTACACGCCGACCTCTGCATTTGAGACCTTCCCGTGGCCCACGCCGGACAACGCTCAGCGCAACGCGATCGGAGTAGCCGCGGAAGCAGTGGTCGAACGGCGACGGACGATCTGCGCCGAGCGCGCAATTGGACTGACGGCGCTCTACAACGAGGTCGACGACGGCGCGTATCAGGACCTTGCAGACCTTCACCTCCAGCTCGACACGTCGGTCGCAGCGGCTTATGGTTGGCCTGCTAGCACGGCCGGAAATGCGGACGAGTCGAACGGTCGGTTGCTCGAGCTCAACAGGGCGATCGCCGCCGGCGAGGTGGACTACGCGCCGTTCTCGTGAGGGCAAGTGCTGCTAGCCGTTAGGCCGCTCGGGCTCTTGCGTCCTTCACTTCCGTGAGCTTCTGCACTCCGGCGTGCGTGAGCGCGTAATGCGGGCCACCTTCGCCGAATCCGTCGCGGACAACAAGCTCAGCACTGATCAGGCGCGCGAGGCAAGCGCGCATCTGCTCGTGCGTCGGCGCCATGTGCCAGCCGTGGACGTTGCCGAAGCGGAACCGGATTCCATCGGAGGTCGTGTTTCCGTTGCTCCGCGACTGTTCGTCGATGATCACCATAACGTCGTGCTGCTTCGGGTTAGGCGGCGTTTCCATCGTGGGAAGTCTGCCACCGAGGGCCGACGGCTCGGAC
>JALZIJ010000194.1 GCA_030860375.1 Actinomycetota bacterium
CTTTGACCCTGCTCAGCTCGACGCGCAGATAGAAAAACTCGAAGGGCAGATGCAGGCACCCGGCTTCTGGGACGATCAGGAGTCCGCAGCGAAGACATCGGGAGAGCACTCACGCATCGGCAAGCGCCTCGAGACCTTCCGCTCGCTCGAGCGCGACGTCTCAGACTTGGACGATCTCATCGAGATGGCGGCCGACGACACCGAGATTGCGGCCGAACTGGACACCCAGCTCGCCTCGGTCGAGCGACGTCTCGAAGCGCTCGAGGAGGCGCGTCTCTTCAACGGCGAGTACGACGCGGGCGACGCGGTGGTGACCGTGCGCTCAGGCGCCGGCGGAACCGACTCGCAGGACTGGGCGGAGATGCTTCTGCGGATGTACTTGCGCTGGGCCGAGCGTCGCGGCTTCGGGGTCGAGATGGGGGAGGCCTCCGAGGGCGACGAGGCCGGGCTCAAGACCGCGACCTTCACCGCCACGGGCGAGAACGCCTACGGGCTCTTCGCGGCGGAGCGGGGAGTTCACCGACTCGTCCGCATCTCGCCATTCGACTCGCAGTCGCGTCGCCACACCGCCTTCGCACAGGTAGACGTCGGGCCCATGGTCGCCGACGAGGTTGGCGTCGAGATCGACGAGGACGACCTGCGAGTAGACACCTACCGCGCCTCGGGCGCCGGCGGACAGCATGTGAACAAGACCGATTCCGCCGTCCGGATCACGCACATCCCGAGCGGGATCGTCGTTCAGTGCCAGAACGAGCGCTCGCAGCTACAGAATCGCCAGACCGCGATGCGCTATCTGCGCGCAAAGCTCCTTGAAGAGGAGGAGCGAAAGCGCTCCGAGGTGATGGCGGCCGAGCGCGGCGAGCAGAAAGCGGTGGAGTGGGGATCACAGATCCGCTCTTACACGCTTCATCCAACTCAGCGTGTGAAGGATCACCGCACGGGGTTCGAGATAGGCGATGCCGGGCGCGTGCTCGACGGCGACATCGACGGCTTCGTGCGCGAGTACCTCCACCAGTCGGCCCGAGGCTGAGCCCCGGTCATGGATGACCTCAGTGCACTGGTCGCACGTGCGCTCGCAGAAGACGTCGGCGCCGGCGACGTCACGGTCACGGCAGTTGTCCCCGAAGGAGCCACGGCCACCGCGCGGATCGTGCAGAAGACTCCCGGTGTGGCCTGTGGCTTCGGCGCTGCCGCCGAGGTGTTCCAGCAAGGGGGCGCTGAGCGGTTCGAGCCGCTCGTGGGCGAGGGGGTCTGGTCCGATGAGGTCCCCCGCGACATCGCTCGCGTGTCGGGCCCGGCGCGAGCCATCCTCACCGCCGAGCGCACAGCTCTCAACTTCTTGGGCCACCTGTCTGGTATCGCGACGCTGACCGCGCAGTTCGTGGAGGCAGCCGAGCCGGGCGGCGCGGTGATCCTCGACACGCGCAAGACGACCCCCGGACTGCGCTCACTCGAAAAGGCCGCCGTCGCGGCAGGCGGCGGCACAAACCACCGCATAGGCCTCCACGACGCGATCCTGATCAAGGAGAACCACGCGGCACTCGCGGGCGGCGTTGGCGAAGCGGTGCGAAAGGCGCGCGAAGCGCAGCCCAGCATGCCGATCGAGGTCGAGGTTCGAAACACCGAGGAGGTCAAGGCTGCCCTCGACGCCGGTGCGGACCGACTGCTCCTCGACAACATGAACATCTCCGGCCTGCGCTCCGCAGTGGCTGCACGTAACGAGGCATCAGGCGACGGCGGGAAAAGCGCGGAGCTCGAGGCGTCAGGTGGGGTCTCGCTTGCCACGGTGCCGGAGATATCGGCCACGGGCGTCGACTTCATCTCGGTGGGGTCCCTGACGCACTCCGCGCCTGCGCTTGACCTGAGCCTCCTGCTCGTAGAGGCCTGAGCGATACGCATGTCGATAGGACTCGGCCCGGGCGTCACCTTCGCGAACCACCGAATCGAGGCCGAACTCGGCCGGGGCGGCATGGGCGTGGTGTACAGGGCGCATGAGCTCACCCTCGATCGGCCGCGAGCGCTCAAGGTGGTCGCAGGGGATCTGGCAAGCGACGCGAAGTTCAAGGAGCGGTTTCGCCGCGAGGCGCGGCTGGCGGCATCCGTTGACCACCCGAACGTGGTTGCGGTTCATCATGCGGGTGAGGAGGCCGGCCTTCCTTATCTCTCCATGTCGCTGGTCGACGGCCCTAATCTTGAGGCTCTGGTCAATGCCACGGGGCCGCTCGATCCTGCGCGTGCCAGCCGGCTGATCTCTCAGATCGCAGCCGGCCTCGAAGCCGCTCATGCGCGCGGCCTGGTCCATCGCGATGTCAAGCCTTCGAACGTCCTGATCTCCGAGGGCGAGGACCCGGAGCGCGTGGTCGTCACGGACTTCGGCCTCTCGAGACTCGTCGACGATGACGGTGGGGTGACGCAGACCGGCGATTTCCTTGGGAGCACCGACTACGTCGCGCCGGAACAGATCGAGGGCGGC
>JALZIJ010000203.1 GCA_030860375.1 Actinomycetota bacterium
CCGTAGCGTCGGTCCACCCTGAAGCCGTGTGAAAGGCGTCATTGAGGGGGTTGCCGCCCTTGCCGTTGTAGCCATGGTGAGAGCTCGCGCGTTCCTCGACGCCCTTTGGCCCGATCCTGATTTGGAACGACTCCCAATCGTCGGGGTGGTAGCCCGCCTTGCCGAACGGAGCCGTCGCCGAGTCCGGGTAGTAGGCCCAGTACTGGAGGTAGAGATTGCCGCCCGCCTCACCCACGCAGATTGCCCAAGGTGGCGACGGTGTCTCCGGGTCGCGACAGTCGACAACGTGGGAGAACAGGGTTACCGGCCCACCGCGGTTCGTGTGCTTCGTGGGTCCCGCCTCAGGACCCTGGGCGCACGCTGCCTCACGGCACTTTCGATAGTCGATCGGCAGCGCCAGCATCCCCTCCTCGTACTGGAGCAAGGGCACATGCTCCGACACCGCCTCTGCGATCTCGGTGCCGTACTCAAGGGCGAGAGCCGAGGGTGCCCCTCCGCATCCTTCCCCGAGCTTGACCGCACAGGTGAGCCTTTCGGCGATCGACCGGGCGAGATCTGCGCCGGGGACGTTGACGCCCGCGGCGACCATGGCGGAGAACAGAACGGACACGACGAGGACGACACCGAGCCACTCCGGGCTCGCCTGCCCGCGTTCGCTTCGCAGTCGCTGGCACCCCACGCAAACGAGAAGCCCGCGAAGGTTTGCGTGTCACGCACGCGGAGCGCCGATACGGTGTCTGAGTGACACCAGAGCTTCCCGACCTGCCGAACAAGGAGGACCGCGGCTGGAAGGCCTACGCGCTGGCAGCTGCCGCGGTCCTCCTGGCGATCCTGATCCTCCAAAACCTCCAGGAGGTCGAGGTCAGGTTTCTCTTCGTCAACACGACGATCCCCTTGATCTTCGCGCTGCTGATCGTGGGCGCGCTGGGCGCGCTCATCGGCTGGGCGGCGCCGCGAGTGCGCCGCGGCGGCCCCGAGCGCTAGACGGCTACAGGTCTTCGATTGCCGCGGCGATCTCGCCCGCGGCGGCCTTCGCATCGGCGAAGAGCATGTCGGTGTTCGGCAGATAGAAGAGGTCGTTGTCGATTCCAGCAAAGCCTGGCGACATCGAGCGCTTGATCACGATGACCTGCTTGGCCTCGTTCACCTCGATGATCGGCATGCCCGCGATCGGCGAGTCCGGGTCAGTCTTGGCAGCCGGGTTCGTGACGTCGTTCGCGCCGATAACTACGGCGACGTCGGTGCGAGGCATCTCGGGGTTGATGTCCTCCATCTCGCGGAGCTTTTCGTAGGGGACGTCGGCTTCGGCGAGGAGCACGTTCATGTGCCCCGGCATGCGCCCGGCCACGGGATGGATCGCGTAGTTCACCTCGACGCCGCGCTTTTCGAGCTCGTTCGCCATTTCCTTGACGGCATGCTGGGCCTGGGCGACGGCGAGGCCGTAGCCGGGGACGATCACCACCGAGTCCGCATAGGCGAGCTTGATCGCGGCGTCCTGCGCTCCGATCGACGTGTGCGGGCGCTCTTCCCCGGGCGCCCCGGAGGCGGCGGGCGCGCCGCCGAAGCCGGCGAAGAGGATGTTCGGGATGGACCGGTTCATGGCCGTAGCCATCTCGAGCGTGAGGATGGTGCCCGACGAGCCGACGAGGGTGCCCGCCACGATCAAGGAAACGTTGTCGAGGGCGAACCCGGCCGCCGCCGCTGACAGGCCCGTCGCCGCGTTGAGCAGCGAGATCACGACCGGCATGTCGGCGCCGCCGATGGGAAGCACGACGAGGTTGCCGAGGATCGCCGCGGCGATGAGTACGCCGATGAAGAGCCCCTCCGAGGGGTCGTCGGACGAAGCGAGAATTACGCATGCTGCGATCACGCCGACCAAGAGAAGCGCGTTGATGACCTGCTGACCCGGGATCGCGATCGGACGCGTCGGGATCAGGTCCTGGAGCTTTGCGAAGGCGACGTTCGAGCCCCAGAATGAAACCGAGCCGATCACTGCGGCGAAAAGGACGGGAACGAACTCATCGAGAGGGAAGTCGACGCCCGCGTGGCGGAACTCCGACCAGGCGATGAGGGCGACCGCGCCGCCGCCCACGCCGTTGTAGAGCGCGACCATCTGCGGCATCTCGGTCATCTGGACCCGAACCGAGGCGATGACGCCGACTGCCGTGCCCACGGCAAGGCCCGCCACGATCACGCCCCAGTTGCCGACTCCGTCGAGGAGGAGCGTGGTGACGATCGCGATGCCCATGCCGACCGCGGCGATCATGTTGCCTTGCTTGGCCGTGCGCGGGTGGGTGCCCTGCATCAGGCCGAAGATGAAGAGCGAGAAGGAGAGGACGTAAAGGAGGGTCGCCGCGTCGCCGCCCGTCTCGAAGACCGCCGGGATCACTTGGGCACCGTCGAATCTTTCGAGGACCCTGACCCGCCCGGAGGCGAAGCCGAGGACGTGTCAGGTTTTGGTTTTCTCACGAACATGCCGAGCATGCGGTCGGTGACCATGAAGCCGCCGACGATGTTGATCGCGCCGAAGGCGATGGCGATGAAGGCGATGGTGAGCTCGAGCGCTCCATCTGCGAAGCCGGCGACGATCAGCCCGCCCAGCATCACGATGCCGTGGATCGCGTTCGTCTGAGACATCAGCGGCGTGTGGAGGGTCGCGGGCACCTTCGAGATGACCACGAAGCCGACGAAGGCGGACAGGACGAAGATCGTGAGCTCGGTGACGAGGCCCATCAGCAAGACCTCCAACGACACACGCTTGTTTCGCGGCTTACGCGGCTCATCTGGAACTCTCCTGTGGTGAGCTGGTGCCTGCCGCCTCACGGGCGCGCTCGTTGCGGATCTCGCCGTCATGCGTGATGCAGGCGCCGGCGACCACCTCGTCGTCGAAATCCAGGTCGAGCTGTCCGTCCTCGCCGACCAGCAGGCCCAGGAGGTTTTCGATGTTCTTCGCGTAGAGCTGGGAAGCGTGAAAGGCCATGTCGGAGGCGAGGTTGAGAGGCGAGATGATCTTCACGCCGCCTTCTTCGACCGTCTTTCCAGCCTCCGTCAGCTCACAGTTCCCACCGGACTCCCCGGCGAGATCGATCACGACGGAGCCTGGCTTCATGGAGCGAACCGCGTCGGCCGTGATCAGGAGCGGCGCGGGGCGGCCGGGGATCTGGGCGGTCGAGATGATCACGTCCTGCTTCGCGGCAGCTTCGGCTAAAGCCTCGCGGACCTGTGCGTTCTCCTCCTCAGTGAGGGGACGGGCGTACCCGCCCTCGTCCTCGGCGTCGGGGATGAAGTCGAGCTCGAGCGGGCGTCCGCCGAGCGATGCGATCTGCTCCCAAGCTGCACGGCGGATGTCAAAGCCCGAAACGACGGCGCCCAGGCGCTTCGCGGTCGCGATGGCCTGAAGGCCCGCGACGCCTGCGCCCAGAACGAGGACGCGCGAGGGCGAGACGGTGCCCGCCGCGGTCGTCATCATCGGGAAGAAGCGGCCCGCTTCGCGTGCGGCCAGCAGCGTTGCCGCATAGCCCGCGACGTTTGCCTGTGAAGAGAGTGCGTCCATCGCCTGCGCGCGGGTGATGCGCGGCACGGCCTCCATCGCGAAGGAGGTGACGCCTGCATCGGCGAGCGCCTTGTTGGTCTCGCCGGAGGTCAGCGGAGCGAGGTGGCCGATCAAGACGTTGCCCTTTCCGACCTTGCCGATCTCGTCCTGGGTGGGGACCGCTACGTGGACGACCACGTCGGCGCCCCAGGGATCGCCGATCTCAGCGCCCGCCTCGGTGTAGGAGTCGTCGGGGTGGCCCGACTCGACTCCGGCCCCAGCCTCGACGACCACGTCCAGCTCCTTCTCAGTGAGAGTCCTTACGACATCTGGAATCAGCGCCACGCGGCGTTCGCCGTCAGCAGTTTCTTTCGGAACCCCGATCTTCAACTTCCGCTCCCGTTCAAGAGCGCGTGAGCCTATCCGAGGCGGTGCTGCTGCTCCTCGGCGGTGGCGTGACCCCCGGGCAGTCCTGCCGCCAACGTGGCGCACCGGGCCTCGTCTAACGGCTGGCCCGCAGCCTCAAAGCCGGCCTGGGCGGTGCGAAAACGG
>JALZIJ010000233.1 GCA_030860375.1 Actinomycetota bacterium
TCGAGGTGGTCGCGGCAGCCGAGACGGAACTGGAGGCTTCGATCACGGTCATCTGGATGTCGTTCACCGTGTCGATGTATTCGTTCTTCGTGTTGGTCGAGCTACATCCCGCTACGGCTGACGCGGAGAGGGCGACGAGGGCGATGCGTGTCTTGATCTTCAAGGATGCTCCAGCGCGCTAGTGTCGGATCGCGGCATCCTATCCCTGCGAGATGACGCCCGATGGGTGGATTGTGGCGTCAGTCGATCGCGGCAGCGGGATGACGTGGCTCACCAGATGCGGGTCCGCGCCGTGCACGTGAAGCGCGATCCCGGGTGGGTCTCCGCTCATTCGGAGCTTATCTCCGCGGCGCAGGTCGAGCTCGACCTGAAGGTGGCTCGACGGGCAGATGAAGACGGGTACCCGCCCGATCTGAGCCGTGGCCGCGCGGTGGATGTGTCCGGTAACGATCAGCTCCGGCGCTGACCCTCGTTCGAAGAGCTCACGAAGAGAGTCGCGATCCTCCTGGGCAAGGCCGATAGCGTCGAATTCGTCGAGGCCGACTCCGACGGGCGCGTGATGCATCGCAAGGATCGTCGGGCGTCCGTCGGCCTCCATGAGCTCTGAGGCGATCCATCTGATCCGCTCGGCCCCGATTGCGCCTCCCGCTTGATTCTCGACCCAGGTGTCGATGTTCACGACACGCACGGGTCCGCAGTCGACCGTGTAATCCAAGGGCCCACCGGCCGCGGCGATCCCGGAATGATCCTCAAAAGCGATGCGCATCGCCTCGCGGCGGTCGTGGTTGCCGGGGATGGGGTGGACGCGCATCGCGAGCGGCTCGAGGATCTCGCGCACCAGCTCGAACTCGGCGGGCTGCCCGTCCGCCGTGAGGTCGCCGGTGAGTAGAACGGCAACCGGCGCGGGGTCGAGCTTGCCGACAGCTGCAACGGCCTGGCGCAGAGCGTTGGCCGAAGCATCGGCCTCGGCTTCCGTCCCGACGTGCGGGTCCGAGATCTGGGCGATGAGAGTCAGCCCGCTCAAGAGATGGGCGGCAGTCGGTCCGCCCATGGGCGCTCGGATTCGAGCTGGGCGGCCAGGGAGAGGAGGGTCACCTCGTCGTTCGGCCGGCCGACGAGCTGCACGGCCAGCGGCAGCCCACTGTCGGTGAATCCGACCGGCACCGATGCCGCCGGGTTTCCGAGGTGGTTCCACGGGCCGGTATAGGGATAGGTCCTGGACATTCCGGTCACGGTGCGAAGGGCGCCTTGACCCTGCCAGCGGCCCACCTCGACAGCGGGCTCGCCCGTGACCGGCATCAGGAGGACATCGCAACGTTCGAAGATGGAAAGGATGCGCCGGGCGTCCTTGCCCTCGCCACGCCTGGCTCGGCGAACCACCCGCCCGCCGCTCAGGCGCCCGAGCTTGGCGAAGCCATCCGTGCGCTCCTCAAGCCGCTCGGGATGGGGGACACGATCGAAGTCGAGCTTGATGCCGTTGAGAAAGCGGGGGGTGAAGTTGTTGCCGATCAGGCCCCAATCGGGATCGATCTGCTCGACCGTGTGGCCGAGCTTCGTAAAAAGCGCAGCGGTGTCTTCGACGCCATGGGCGATCTCTAAGTCGAGCTTTGCGGGAGCCGCAAGGCGCGGCGGCTTTGTAGACCAGGCGATACGCAGGCGCGGAGGCGTCGCGTGCGCAGCCTCGACGAACGAATGCTCGGGCGCACGCGGGCCGCCCGGAACCCCTCCGCTGCACGCATCGAGCCAAAGCGCCGAGTCTTCGACGGTGCGTGTTACAGAGCCCGTGACCGACAGGCCGTGCCAGTGCTCACGCGCGGGGGCCAGCGAGATCCTGTCGCGCTGCGGCTTCAGACCGAAGAGTCCGCAAAAGGCGGCCGGGATACGGATCGAGCCGCCTCCGTCGGACGCTGTGGCACCTGCGCAGAGTCCGGCCGCGGTCGCCGCCGCGGAGCCGCCGCTCGATCCGCCGGGAGTGCGCGACGTGTCCCACGGGTTCCTGGTGATGCCCCAGGCTTCGGTTTCCGTAAAGCCGCAGATCGCGAGCTCCGGCAGGTTCGTCTTGCCGAGGACGGTGGCACCGGCGG
>JALZIJ010000262.1 GCA_030860375.1 Actinomycetota bacterium
GAACGCAACTTCCGTCGGCGCCTTGGTCTACTTGCTGCACATGCGATCTAGGCAGGCAAGGAAGAGACCGAAGCGATATGCCTTCTGCGCCGCTGCCCTGAGCGCGGGGTTGGCGGTTTTCGCAGCGGACGGTGCCGGGGGGGCGCACGGGCCGTTGAGGGGCGCAGCCGAGTCCGCCGCGCCCCCGAACATCGTCGTTTTCATGACGGACGATCAGGCCATGAACTCATTCAACCCGGAAGTAATGCCCAGGACGACGCAGCTCATCGCCGACGCAGGGACGGTCTTCAATGAATTCGTCGTCTCGACTCCGCTCTGCTGTCCTTCCCGGGCCACGTACCTGACCGGCCAGTACGCCCATAACAACGGCGTCGTCTCAAACGATCCCGGATACGCCGATCTGCGCGACAAGGACAGCACGCTCCCGGCCTGGCTGGGCGAAGCGGGCTACCAGACCGCCCACGTCGGGAAGTTCTTGCACGGTTATGAGGAAACGGCTCTCGACCCGGCAACCCCAGCGCCGGGCTTCGACGAGTGGCACGGAATGCTCAGGCCGTTCAGCTACTACGGGTTCGACCTCTCGTCGAACGGGAGGCGCGTGACCCACGACCGGGAGAGCTACCTGACATCTACGCTCACCAACAAGGCTGTTCGCGTGGTGACTCGGGGCGCCGCATCCGCCGAGCCCCTCTTCCTCTCTGTGGCATATTGGGCGCCTCACGGGACCCGCCACTCGCCCGGGTCGTCCTGTGACAGGGCTCCCGCGCCGGCCCCGGGAGACCGCCGCCTCTTCGAGAAAGAGCCGCTTCCTCGGCCGGCGTCGTTCGACGAGCGAGACGTATCCGACAAACCGTCATTCGTGCGCGAGCTACCTCGCCTCAGCCGTGAGCAGGTCAAAGCCTTGAGAGAGCGATATCGCTGCACCCTGGCCTCGCTACAGGCGGTAGACCGTGGCGTGGAGCGCGTATATGAGGCGTTTGACGCAGCAGGCGAAATCGATAACACGGTCTTTATCTTCACGTCCGACAATGGCTACTACTTCGGGGAGCACCGGCTATCCGGAAAGTCGCTTCCCTACGAGGAGGCCATTCGGGTCCCGCTCGCGATTCGCCTGCCCGCCGCCCTTCAGCCTGAGGGTAGAGCCGTACGGAAAACGAGCGCAATGACGGCCAACATCGACCTCGCGCCAACGGTCCTAGACCTTGCGGGCGCAGAGCCGTGCACACCGGACGATTGCCGCACGATGGACGGCCGCTCGGTCTTGCCGCTCATGCTCGGCGACGAGACATGGCCTGCCAATCGCGCCGTCCTGCTCGAGTCGCACAGGAACGAGCTGGACGGGCAATCCTGTCGCTATAGGGCCATACGCACCACGCAGGTTCTTTATGCCGAACACGCAAGCGTCCTCGATCCGCGTACAGGCGAATGTCGGCGTGCCTCGGAAACGGAACGCTACGACCTGGCGGCTGATCCCTTTGAGCTCGAGAACCTCTATCCAGCCGATTCAGGCAGCGCGGAAAGACGCTACGAGCGCGAGCTGGCAGACCGAACTGCCGCACTCGCAACCTGCGCCGGGGTGCCGGGTCGAGACCCGGAGCCGACGTCAGGCTCGTACTGCGAATGAGTGAGTCATCGGGGCGGAGGAGTGCCCCTCCTTGCGGTCATCGGCGGTACCTACTTAGAGACGCTGGCAGGCTCCGGCGTCGCGACACGACTTCCGACGACGCCGACGGTGCGCTCGTACGACGCGCGCAGCGCAGTGGCGTTCGCCTCGCCTGACTGGAGTGCCGCGCCTGCCGGCAGCACCCGGTAGTCGAGGTGGTCCACCCAGGTCGGGACGTAGCGAGCGTTGGTGATCCTCGCTCCATCCCCGTCGATCATCAGGTCAAGGAAGGCGATGTAGCCGTCCTGACTCGCGGCTGCCAGGCCCGTATCCACGCCCTGGTTGGAGATGAGGTTGCCTTCGGAGAAGACGACGGTCTTGCCGGCCACTTCGCGAATGGGCTGCACCACGTGCGGGCCCTGGCCGACGATGGCGGTGATGGCCGGAACCCCGGCGAGCTCGCGCACGAGTTCCCTCTGCGCCTGGTTGGGCTCAGTCACGTACTCAGGCGCGACCTCGGAGGCCCAGTGTAGGTTGACGATCACCGCATCAGCTCCCTCCTCGCGCGCTTGGAGGGCGTCTGCCGCGATCCGGTCCCGGTCGAAGAGGTTCACCGAGTAGGGCCGCGGTACCGGGATCCCGTTGGTGTCGCTTGCGTAGGCGAGAAAGGCGACCTGCGCCCCTCCGGATTCGAGGATCAACGGCTCTTGTGCCTGACGTGCCGATGTGGCAGAGCCGGTATGTCGAACCCCTGCACGATCCAGGGCTCGCAGCGTCTCAGTGACACCCTCCTCACCCTGGTCGAGAGTGTGGTTGGAGGCGGTAGAGCACGCGTCCCAGCCGGTCGTAGCGATCCCTTGCGCGAGCTCTGGCGGAGTGTTGAAGAGCGGATAGCCGGCGGGCGGCCCGGGTGTCATCGGAGTCTCCACGTGGCAGAAAGCAAGATCGGCGTCGGCCACATACGGCCGAATCTCCTCGAAAAGGGGTGCGAAGTCGTAGCGTTCGCCGTCCCCGAGCTCGAGCGCCCGCTCGAAGAGGGGTGCGTGGACCAGGAGATCCCCGGTGAAGGCGAGGGTGAGCTCGACGGGCTCGGCGCCGAGCCGCTTTCTTAGGGCGTCCGTCGCGCCGAACGGCGTTGATTCGCCGCCCCGCCCGCATGAGCGGAAGAACAGGACCAGCAGCAGGGCCAGGACGACGAGGACGATGAGGCCCGCGAGTCGCCGGCGCCGGTAGACCGCCGGCGTCGTATGCGAATGCGGGCGCTGGTTGTTGGGAGTGCTAAGCACCGCGAATGATTTCGATCTTGCCGCCGGTGATCTCGAGGTTGATCGGGGTGGGCTGCGGAAAATGGGGCGTGGTGGACCCGCTCGCCGGCCCGCTCAGCGCTGAATCCGGGGCTTGAGCTTCGACAGCTGGGGCTTAGGCAGGTGGTCCAATACGACTTCGAGCTGGTCCGCCAACTCGTCTGCGGTCGGGCGTCCGGTCGGGTCGCGGGCCAGGCAGGCCATGATCGGCTCG
>JALZIJ010000134.1 GCA_030860375.1 Actinomycetota bacterium
GTGGGCACCGCGACCGCGAAGTCCATGGTCTTGAACATCGTCTTGGTCCACATCATCGGGATGATGGGCACCCTGGTCTTTTGGGGGGCTAATCCACGCGCGCCAATTGGCGGATAGGTCATCATGAACGCCGTGGAGGCGCTGGACACGCGAAGTGAGCTGAGCGGCACCGATCGAACGGTTGCTGCCTTCCTTTGGACCCTTATGGCGCTCGGCAGTGTTGCCATGTGGGTGGGCGTCCCGGCAGGGTGGCTTTGGGTCGCTGGGCAGATCACCTCAGTCCCTGCTCAGCACATCGTGCTGTCAGTGCTCGGAGTGCCGCTGGCAATCATCATCTGGGCACGCGGCCTGTTCTGGCTGAACAGGCTCCACATGCGGGTGACGATGCCACGGCTTATGCGCGAGATCGAAGAGGCGGATGACGACGAGGAGCCGCGGACGATTCGCGGACCGCTCGAGCCACTCCTCGTCGGCTCGCTCGTAGTCGCGATCGTCGCGATGGCGGTCTGGTTCTTCTTTTTCGCAGAACGCCCTCCCCCCACCCTCTCGACTTCCTGAGTCCCGCCGTCGCGGCCCTCGAAAGAGCGCCGCTACTCGGTTTTGCCGGCCGCGATCCGATCGAGCGCGCGGAGGAAGGCCTCGACCACATCGGGATCGAATTGAGTCCCGGCGCACTTGCGAAGCTCTTCGGCTGACTCCTCGTGCGTGCGGCCCAGCTTGTAGACGCGATCCGTGCGCATCGCGTCGTAGGCGTCGGCCACGGCCAGGATTCGCGACTCGAGCGGAATCGCCTCGCCGTCGACGCCGTAGGGATAGCCGCTCGCGTCGGGGCGCTCGTGATGGGCAAGGACCCACTGCGCAATGTCGTCGAGGTTTGACGAAACGAGCAGGTCGGCACCAATCTGCGGATGGCGCATCACCTGCCGCCACTCGTCGCTCGAAAGCGGTTCTGGCTTTCTCAGGATCTCGTCCGCGACCCCAACCTTGCCGACGTCGTGTAGCTCGCCTGCGAGCGCGATACGCTCGACCGATTCAGGGTCGAGGCCGAGCTCGCGCGCGGTTAGCGCGCAGTAGCCGGCCACGGACCGGCCGTGATGAGCGAGGTCTGAGTAGCGCTCCTCGATCGTCTGTGTCAGGACCAAGAGAGGCTTAACCGCGGGGTCTTGGCGGTCATTCTGGGGCGAATCGACCTCGTGCGTGTCAGTCTGCCGCCCGCCCGTGTCGGGACGTGCGCCCCGAGGCAGCTCCATCGTGTCCGTCTCGGGCTGAGCCTGCGCAGGCTTGGCTGGGGGTGGCGTATGCACACCCTCGAGCTCGGTATCGACCTTGACGCGCTCGCTCGCCTCCATGGCGCTCCGCTTCTCATCGAACTACTGGAAACGTGGACGCTACCGCGAACCAGGTATCCCCGATGCTACGGGTTCTTCGCGATATCCGCGCCGGTGCCTACCACCAGACGGTGGAGTCGAGCCCTTCGAGCTCATCGACGGGCTTCGTATAGACACCGGAAGAGAGGTACTTCCAGCCGTCGTCGGGAACGAGGAAGACAACGTTCCCCTCGTCGAGCTCTGATGCGATCCGCACGCACACCGAGGCAACAGCGCCGGCCGAGACACCCGCGAAAAGGCCCTCTTCTCGAAGCAGGCGCTGGGTCCAGACGATCGCGTCGCGATTGGACACCATGATCTTCCGGTCGAGGACGGAGAGGTCGATGATCGGGGGGATGAAGCCATCGTCGAGCGAGCGAAGGCCCGAGACCAGCTCACCCTGCATCGGCTCGGCAGCGACGATCTTCGTCTGAGGGTCGTTCTCCTTGAGCCTGCGACCGACGCCCATGAGCGTGCCGCCCGTGCCGAGTCCCGCGACGAACGCGGCGACCTCGTCCAACTCGTCGAGGATCTCGACGGCGGTGCCGTGGTAATGCGCGCCGGGGTTTGCGGGGTTGCCGTATTGGTAGGGCATGTACACGGACGAGTCGCCGTCGGCAAGATCCAGCGCCATTTCGACAGCGCCGTTCGAGCCCTTCGCGCCTTCGGAGTAGACGATCTCAGCGCCGTACATCGCCAGAAGCTGAGAGCGCTCCTTGGTGACGTTGTCGGGCATGACCACGCGGAGCGGATAGCCCTTGCGCCGGCAGATCATCGCGAGTGAGATGCCGGTGTTGCCCGAGGTTGGCTCGAGGATCGTCTGCCCGGCCTCGATTGCGCCCTCTGCCTCCGCTGCCTCGATCATGGCCTTGGCGACGCGATCCTTGACCGAACCCGTGGGGTTTCTGCCCTCGAGCTTGGCGAAGATGCGGACGCAGGGATGCTTGGGAGAGAGCGACGGAAGCTCGACCAACGGGGTGTTACCTACCGCCTCAACGAGGTCGGCATATCTCCCGCCACACGGCCGGTTAAGCGTAGGCTCGACCACTTCAATAAGTGTAGTGCCCTCCGTCCCCGGTCGTGGGGTAGATTCGCGACCGGTGAGGGGCGAGGCGGCGAACGGGGAAAGGCACGACGAGCCGCCGCGCGAGCGTCGCGCAGCAATTCTCGTGGCCGCGGCCCGCGTGATCTCGAAACAGGGCGTCAGGGGCCTCCGCGTCGAGGAGGTTGCCTCAGAGGCCGGTGTATCTCCCCCGCTCCTCTACTACCACTTCGCGAGCCGCTCCGGACTCATCCGGGCCGCGCTCGAGCACGCCTCCGAGCAGGCGCCCTCAGCCGTGCTTCGCCGCTCCCCAACGGGAGAAGACGGCTTTACGGCTGTCCGGGACGCGCTTCTCGCCGAGCTCGACGACGATCGCGAGGTGCGCGACAACGCCGTCGTGTGGGGCGAAGTGAGCGCGTCGGCAGTCTTTGAGCCGGCGCTCCGCGACGACGTGCGGCGGGTCTCAGCGGAATGGTGCGCGACCGTGTCAAAAGCCATCAGCCGCGGTTGTAGCGACGGATCAATCCGTCTCGACGCCAACCCCGAAGAGACTGCCGAGGTCCTGATCACGCTGGTTGACGGGCTCTGCACTCGATGGCTCGCCGGAGCGATCGACCATGAGCGAGCGCGCGAGCTCCTGAGCGGTGCGATCGAGCGAATGCTCCGCTGAGTCGACGCTGGGAGCGATAAGGTTCAGGCCACCGTCTGCGGAACCGGATTCCGGCTCCGCAGTCCACAAGAGGGAGAAACAGAGAGATATGAGAGGAACTCGCCTTTGGCTCGTGATCGCGATGATCACCGGCCTGTTCGCAACCGCGGTCGTCGCGGGATGCGGTGACGATGAAGAAAGCTCCAGCAGCGGAGGAAGCACCGATAGCGGCGACCTTGGCCTGATCGAGGACGGCACGCTCATCGTCGGCACCGACACCCCGTTCCCGCCGTTCGAGAAGGGCGATCCGCCCGACTACGAGGGCTTCGACATCGATTTGATCAACGCGATCGCCGACAAGCTCGAGCTCGAGACGCAGATCGAAGACGCTCCCTTCGACCTGATTCTCACGGGTGGAGGCGGCCAGTTCGACCTCTCGATCTCAGCGACCACGATCACGCCTGCGCGCGAGAACCGGGTCGATTTCTCCGATCCGTACTTCATCTCCTCGCAGGGGCTCCTTGTCCAGGAAGGCTCCGACATCGCGAGCATCGAGGACATCACGAGCGACACGATCGTCGGCGCCGAGGATGGGACCACCGGCGAGACCTACGCGAACGACAACTCTGACGCCGGCGAAGTTCGAGGCTTCCCCGCCGTGGACGACGCGTTTAACGCGTTGTCGGTGGGCCAGGTCGAGGCAGTCATCGCCGACGGGCCGGTGGTCGAGGACGCCGCCGAGAACAAGGAAGGCCTCGAAGTTGTCGAGATCTTCCCGACCGACGAGGAGTACGGCATCATCATTCCGGAGGGCAACGACGCGCTCCTGGAAGCGGTGAACGAGGCTCTCCAGGAGGTCAAGGACGAAGGTGCCCTCGAGGAGTTCTACGACGAATGGATCGGGGTTCCCGCACCGGAGGAACTCAACTCCGCGACGCACGACGCCACCTGATCCCACGCAGGACTAGGGCCGACAGGCATGAACGTAAGGAGGGCACCCGATCGGGTGCCCTCCTGCGTTTATGCGGGGACTTGACCCAGGAGAGCTGAGATGGACCGGATCATCAGCGAGTACTTCGACTTTGACGTCATGTTCGACCCCGACAACCTCGACAAGGTGCTGGAGGGGTTCTGGTTCACCGTCCGACTGTCGATCATCGCGGGCATCACCTCCTTGCTCTTCGGGCTTTTCCTGGCCTTGCTACGCCAGACGCCCGGCAAGTGGGGAGCAATCGTCCGCTGGCCGACGATCGCCTACATCGACGTGTTTCGCGGGGTTCCCGCCCTGCTCACGATCCTGATCGTCTCGCTCAGCCTGGGCGCCCTCTCGGCACCCGACCCCGAGACCGGTGAGGACGGACCCCTTCCTCGATTCCTCGGGGTTCCTGATTGGTTCGGACTGCCGTCCCCCTTCTGGTACGGGGTGATAGCGCTCACGCTCACGTACGGCGCGTACTTGGCCGAGGTGTACCGCGCGGGCATCGAGGCGGTCCCAAGCGGGCAATCCGAGGCCGCTCGTTCGCTCGGCATGAGCCACGGGCAGACGATGCGCCACGTGGTCGTGCCACAAGCTGTGAACAAGGTGATTCCGCCGCTCCTGAACGACTTCATCGCGTTGATGAAGGACACCACTCTCGTCAGCGTCATCGGCCTTGTGGAGGTGGTTCAAGCCGGGCGAGACATCCAGAACGTGGAGTTCAACAGCTCGGCATTGATGCTTGGCGCGATCCTCTTCATCCTCGTGACGATCCCCATGGCGCGCTTGGTTGACCTGCTCATAGTTCGCCAACAAAGAAAGACGCAGCGCACCGGCGGGAGCAACGACGACACGGACGACACAGCGCCCCAACCCGGATTGGCGGGCGCCTGACCATGGGAGCCCCCGAATCAGGCGGCCCCGTCCTCCAACTCGAGGGCGTGCACAAGCGTTTTGGCAAGCTCGAGGTGCTGCGCGGAGTCGATCTAGAGGTCCATCGCGGCGAGGTCGTTTGCGTGCTCGGACCTTCGGGCTCAGGCAAGTCGACTCTCCTCCGCTGCATCAACCTGCTGGAGCCTCCCGAGGGCGGTCGCATCCTCCTCGAGGGCAAGGAGATCACGGGGCAGAACAACCGCGACGGACTCGACTTCGTGCGCCGCCGGGTCGGGATGGTCTTTCAGCAGTTCAACCTCTTCCCGCACAAGACCGCGCTCGAGAACGTGACGATCGCACAGACGACCGTTCTCGGCCGGGATAAGAAGGAGGCGAACGAGCGCGGCCAGGAGCTCCTCGCCCGCGTCGGACTTGGCGAGAAGTTCGGCGAGTATCCCGAGCGCCTCTCCGGCGGCCAGCAGCAGCGAGTGGCAATTTCGCGCGCGCTCGCCATGGACCCGCAGGTGATCCTTTTCGACGAGGTCACCTCAGCGCTCGACCCAGAGCTCGTTAAAGAGGTCCTCGACGTGATGAAGGAGCTGGCCTCCGAAGGCATGACGATGGTCGTCGTCACGCACGAGATGGGCTTCGCGCGCGATGTAGCCACCAAGGTGGTCTTCATGGATGGCGGCGTAATCGTCGAGGAGGGACCGCCGGCCGAAGTGCTCGCCAACCCCCAGCAAGAGCGCACCAAGAAGTTCCTAGGCTTGGTGCTCGAGCACTAGCCAACGCCCACGACCCCCCACGCCCACGACCCCCCGCGCCACGACCGGTTGCGAATACCGGGCCGTGAGACGTTTTTTCGCAACCGGAGAGCCTTGGTGGGGAGTGTGGGCAAGGCGGGCTACGTGTCCAGGAGCGCGCTGATGGCGCTCGCGACGCTTGCCGGATCCCCGACAACGTCATCCCACGTGAACCTGATCACCCTGTAGCCGGCGAGGACGAGCTTCGTGGTTCGAGCGTTGTCGCGCCGAAGATCCCGAGGGAGCTTGTGAAACTCGAAGCCGTCCAGCTCGACCACGACGCGGGAGTCATGCCACACCGCGTCGACCATCAGTGCCTCGACGTTGTGATTGACCTCCGGCATTCGGATTCCGTGATGTCGCAAGACCTCGACGAACCGGAGCTCAAGCTCCGAGAGAGAATGCATCTCGGCCGTAAGGTCGCGGGCGATCACCCTGCGGAAGGGCTTGACACCGGACCTCCGGGAGCTGCGATCGCAGAGAGCGAGCGCTCGGTCGACTGAAAAGAGCGGGTTCCTGGCAGCCTTCACGATCGAGCGCTCAAGCGATCGCTGTCCGAGCATCGTGCCGAGATGGAGGCAGGTCAGTTCAAGCGACGTGACCGGGATGCCGTCGACCTCGGCAGCGTCGTCAGGATGCATCTGCCGCATCCGATGCATGACGATCCCGGCATGTCCGAGACGTCCGTTTCCCGCCATGGTGACGTGGGGCCTGCCGGCGTTCTCTGCCCACACCCCCCAAAGGCCACCAGCGCTCAGGTGACTCACGACAGCGCCCGCACCACATGCGAGCGTCGCTGCCTTCCATCTAGCTCGTGCGTCTAGCGTCACCCTCCCGACCGCGAAGACACCTTGATGAACCCGTGTCAAACGTCCGTCTCGCACACGTCCACTCACCGCGTCTTGAGTCAGTCCGAGCTCGAATAGCTGGGCCAGTGTGATCAGACCGCGTTGCGCGTCAGCAATCGCGACGATCGCTCGCTCGACAAATCGTTGTGGTTGCGAAAAAGCGTCCCTCAGCCGACCTTTCGCAACCGACAGCGTATTGGTAGCCATCGATCCGCACGGTCGCATCCCGCGACATACGGATGGCCCTCCGAAAGCGTCCGGTCAGGGTAAAAAGTGTGTCGCGGGCCGCGCGTTAGTGGCCGCCGGCCATGGCCGGCAGGATGACGACGGTGTCCCCGTCGTCGATTGCGGTCTCGAGGCCGTCGAGGACGCGAACGTCTTCGTCGTTCAGATAAACGTTGACGTAGCGGTTGAGCTGGCCGTCCTCGGAGAAGAGCTGATCGCGCGTGTCGGGGTGGGCATCGACGAGTGAGCCGAGCACATCACCCACGGTCGAGCCGTCGGCGGGCACCTGCGCCTCGCCGCCGGTCTGGGCGCGGAGGACGGGCGGGATCTTGACTGTGGCGGAAGGCACGGGCGAGGAATCTACCGGGCTGTCGGCTCCGTGCCTATCTCGGTAGGGGCGTGGGTGCGCTCCCTATTGAGATGGGCACTTAAGCGACCGGCGACGGCTCGCGCGCCGGGGCTCCGCAGAAGAGCTCATAGTCGGGGAACTTGCCCATCTCCTCGACGGAGATCTCGGGGGCATCCTCGCCGCAGATCGGGCAGTCCGGATCGCGGCGCACCTTGAGCTCGGTGAACGTGGTGCCGAGCGAGTCGTAGAGAAGCAGTCGACCCGAGAGCGTGTCGCCGATGCCGAGCGCCAGCTTGACCACCTCGTTCGCCTGCAGTAGGCCCATCAGACCGGCCATGACGCCCAAGACCCCATTGGCACCGCACGACGGCGCAAGCTCCGGTGGGGGCGGTGTGGGATAGAGACAGCGATAGCACGGGCCCTCGTAGGGGATGAAGGTTGAGATCTGGCCCTCGAAACCCAGGATGGAAGCCGACACGACAGGCTTTCGCAACCGGACCGTGGCGTCGTTCAAGAG
>JALZIJ010000042.1 GCA_030860375.1 Actinomycetota bacterium
CGGGGAGACGTCGATCTGAACGTCACCCGTGACGGCTACGTAGAGGCACGCCTCGACTTCTTTTACTCCGACAAGGTGCAGCCCGAGTACTACGTCGGGCGCCGGGATCTCCACTGGTACTTCGGCAAGGCGACGGCCGACAGATACAAGCGCGTCGCCCGGGTGAAGTTCGAGGACACGGCGCGCGGGGTCGGCGGAGATATCCGCTACCGGCTGCCCGGTAGCCGAAAGGGCTACCGGTTCCTCTTCTTTCCCTGCGTCGAGGCGCCCGCCGCGGACATCGGCATCGGCAACGACAAGCCGAGCCAATGCCCCGATTCCTTCAGAGCGCGGAGGGGCTCGCGTAGCGCCGCGCCGCCCTCATCTCGCACGCTCGGCGCGCCGGCGACCGCTCACGCCGAGTAGCGCTCGAGTCCGGCGCGGAGCGCGCCCGGAATCGGTGCCTTGGCGCGAGTCTTTAGGTCGACGACCACGTGGCGAAGCGTCACCTCGGCCGCCGTCTCGCCTTCCCGCTCCACCGCGATGAGAGTCGTGGTCGCCGTCGTGCCGATGCGGGTGACTGAGGCGACGAGCTCGACGTCCTCGTCGAAGTGGAGCGGCGCCAGATAGCGGACGTTCGCCTCGGCGACCACCATGTCGATCCCGTCGGCGTCCATCGCTGACTGCCACGAGCCGAAGGCCTCGCGATAGAGCTCGGTGATGGCGATGTCCGCGTAGGCGAGGAAGTTCGCGTTGAAGACGATTCCCTGCGGGTCGCACTCGTGAAAGCGGATGCGGAGGGGGTGGCGGAACGGGCTTCCCATAGCAGTTACGCGATAATAGCGAAAACGCTATAGTTATTCCCGATGAAGGTAGAGGAGAGGTCGCCAGGAGAGCTACTACGGGAGGCGCGGACACGCCGAGGCGTCAGCCAGAAGCGTCTCGCGATCCGTGTCGGCACGACCCAATCAGCGATCTCACGGATCGAGCAGGACAGGGTCTCTCCGTCTGTAGAGACACTCCGGAGCCTTCTTCACATGCTCGGCGAGGACCTCGTCTTGACCACTACCGAACGTGATGCGGGCATCGATCGCGCGATGACAAGAGCGAACCTCGCGGAGCGACCCGAGATCCGTTATGCGAGGGGGCAGGAGTTCGCGGACTTCGTGCGCAGGAATCTGCCAGCAAAGTCGGACGCGGCATGACGATCCCGCCACGCTTAGACGCAGGCCCGATCGTGGACGCGCTCAACGAAGCCGGCGTCGACTTCGTCCTCATCGGCGGGCTCGCGGGGACCCTTCAGGGTTCGTCATACCCGACATATGACCTCGATATCGCCTACTCGCGCGAGCCAGCGAACTTCAGACGTGTGGTTCGCGCCCTCAAGTCCTTGGACGTCACGCTCAACAACGCACCGCCTGGACTCCCGTTCGTGCTGAATGAGGTCACTCTCGCCAACGGTGCGAACTTCACGTTCGATACGCGCTTCGGGCGTTTTGACATCCTCGGACACGTTCCGGGGGTCGCTACCTACGACGATCTTCGTGAGCGCTCCGAGGCCGCCAAGCTCGAGGGCCGGGAGGTCAGAATCGCCTCAATCGACTATCTGATCGCAATGAAGCGCGCGGCGAACCGCACCAAGGACAAGCTGATGGTCGAGGAGTACTTGGTGATCGCAGACGAGCAGGAACGCGCGCGGCGCGAAGCCAGGTCCTAGAGCCCGTACTTCTCCCTGAGCTCGGGGTCTTTCTGGGCCAGCATCTCCGCGAGTTCGACCATCACTTTGCACTGCTTCCAGGTCGCGTCGTCCTGCATCTTGCCGTCGATCATGTGGACGCCGCGACCGTCGGGGATCGCCTCGATCACCTTCTTCGCGAACTTGACCTCCTCGGGGTCGGGCGAGAAGACCTTCTTCGCGATGTCGATCTGGACCGGGTGAAGCGACCAGGCGCCGACGCAGCCGAGTAGGAAAGCGGCGCGGAACTGGGCCTCGCAGCCTTGTGTGTCCTTGATGTCGCCGTAGGGGCCGTAGAAGGGCAAGATGCCGGCCGACGTGCAGGCGTCCACCATGCGGGCGATCGAGTAGTGCCAAGGGTCTTGCTGAGCGGTCGCGCGCGGCGCTTCGGGATCGTCGGGATCGGGGTCGGTGATGACGAGGTAGCCGGGGTGGCCGCCGCCGACGCGGGTCGTCTTCATCCGCCGCGATGCCGCGAGGTCGGCCGGGCCGAAGCTCATGCCCTGCATGCGCGGGCTCGCCGTGGCGATCTCCTCGAGGTTCACGACTCCCTGCGCGGTCTCGAGGATCGCGTGAACGAGGATCGGCCGCTCGACCTTTGCCTTCGCCTCGAGCTGGGCGAGCAGGCGGTCGACGTAGTGGATGTCCCAGGGGCCCTCGACCTTCGGGACCATGATCACGTCGAGCGTGTCTCCGATCTCGCTGACGAGCGTGGTCAGGTCGTCGAGGACCCAGGGGCTCGCGAGGTCGTTGACGCGCGTCCATAGCGCCGTCTCGCCGAAGTCGACCTCGTTTGCGACCTTGACCAGGCCCTCCCGCGCAGCCTCCTTGTTGTCGACCGACACGGCGTCCTCGAGGTTGCCCAGGAGGATGTCGGCGGACTTCGCCATGTCCGGGACCTTCGCCGCCATCTTCTCGTTCGAGGCGTCGAAGAAGTGGATCATCCGCGAGGGGCGGAACGGCACCTCTGCGACGGGCTCGGGCGCGCCGATGGCGAGGGGCTTCATGAAGTCGCGGGCGTTTCTCAAGATGAAGTGCTCCTGATCGAAGGGTGAAGTCCCGCCCGAACTTATCCGGTGGACTCGGGCCAGGACCGGCACGGTGTCGGTCTCGGACGCAAGCGTTGGTCATGGCTCTACGCGTACCCGCTCCACCTATCTGTAGCCTGGCGCGGATGGAAGGACGCGTGTTGCGGCCCCTCGGCGTCGGCGAAGCTCTGGACGCCGCCTTCAACCTCTATTTCCGGAACTTCAGCTTGATGCTCCGGATCACGCTGGCCGTCGTTCTTCCCGTCACCATTGCCAGCATCATCCTGGTCTTGATCGGGGTCCAGGAGACGACCGGGAGCAATCCCGACGGACGCCTCCGCGAGATCGGCGCCGGGGAGTTTCGCCTCGTCGACGAGTCGACCTTCATCACCATGACGGTCATCGCGAACGTTCTGGGCTTTCTCGCGTATCTCCTCGCGATCGCCGCGATCTTCCGCGCCGCCAGCGAGCGCTATGTCGGGCGCCCGGCGAGCGCCTCCGAGTCGCTTCGCGCCGGACTGCGCCGGACCCACTCGGTCCTGTGGATCTCGCTCCTGATCGGCGTCACCTTCGTCTTGATCTTCCTTCCGGCCGTTGCCGTTCCGATCCTGGCGCTTTTCTTCGCGGCCCCACTCGTCGTGTTCCTGTTCGTTCGGTGGTCAACCGCGATCCCGGCGCTCATGGTCGAGGGTAGGAAGGGCTCGAAGGCCCTCGGTCGCTCCTATGAGCTGGTCGAGGGCAGGTGGGGAGCGACGTTCGCGGTCCTGATCGTCGCGGTCCTCTTCATCTTCCTCCTCGAGTTCCTGGTCGGCCTCGCAGCGGAAGGCCTGGGAAACCTCGCCGAGGACCAGATCACGCTGTTCGTGATCGTGGTTTCCATCATGAACGGCATC
>JALZIJ010000048.1 GCA_030860375.1 Actinomycetota bacterium
GCATCACGGGATCGCTCCCGGATCCACCCGTGGGCATGAGCGCGCTCGTCTTGGGCGCTGGGGGCTCGGCGCGAGCAGCGATCTGGGCGCTTCGCGAGGCAGGCGCCCGAGTGAGCGTTTGGAACCGCACCGAATCCAAAGCGCAAGCGCTCGCGGACGAGTTCGGAGTGGAGCTGCAAACAGGCGGCGCTGCGAACGCCCAACTGGTCGTGAATGCGACCACCGTCGGGCTCGATACCGCGAATCGGGGCCAGCACCTAAGCGATGGTGGGGAACCCGACCTCAAGCACCTCTCCGTCTTTGACGATGGTCTCCAGGCAGAGGTGGTGTTGGACTTGGTCTATGGAGAACACGAAACCGAGCTGATCAGAGTCGCACGGGCGGCAGGCGCGACCGCGATCGAGGGGCGCGAGGTTCTGATCCGCCAGGGTGCCGCCTCGCTTCGCATCTGGACCGGCCTCGAGCCGCCGCTCGAGGCCATGCGCCGCGCGGCCGGAGGCACTTGATGTCTGATCGGCCCGACTACCTCCAGCCCGTTCCCGACGTGGGCGCGACACCGAAGCAGCCCGGAGCAGTGTCGGCGCAGCCGGCTGCAACTGACGGGTCCGTGCCCTCTTCACCGAGCATCATGGGACTTACGTCGCCGCTCGGAACGGGGCACTCCGGCATGTTTCTCACAGACGTGCTCATCGAACTGGGCTTCGTGGACAAGGACCGCGCCCAGCTAGCGGTCGAGGAGGCCCGCGAGGCAGGCCGCACGCCCGAGTCGATTCTCGTCGAGAAGAAGATCGTCGATTCGAATCAGCTCTCTCGCGCGGTCGCGGAGCGGTACGGGCTCCTTCACCTCGATCTGAACGCCTACAAGGTCGACATGGGCGCGTCGAACCTGATCTCGCCCGCTGCCGCCCGCCGCTATAACGCGATTCCGGTCGGCTTCCTGCCCGACGACAGCGTCCTGCTCGCGATGTCCGACCCCTCCGACGTGATCGCGATCGACGACGTGCAGATGATCACCGGCTCTCTTTGCCGGGTCGCCATCGCGGCGCCCGAGGACATCGAGGCGCTGATCCGCCGTCTCAACACGCTCGATTCGGCCGTCTCTGAAGCGGCCGAGGAAGACGAGGCTGAGGGTGACGACGAAGTCACTGACCTTCGCGAGTCCGCAGGCGACGCCCCGGTCATCAAGCTGGTGTACTCGGTCCTCGGGCAGGCAACCAACGACGGAGCGTCCGATGTGCACTTCGAGCCGCAGGACGGCGGGATGCGTGTGCGCTTCCGGGTCGACGGCGTTCTGATCGAGGCAGCGAAAGTGCCGAAGCGGATGGTTGCCGGGGTCATCTCGCGCATCAAGATCATGAGCGACATGGACATCGCCGAGAAGCGGATCCCGCAAGACGGTCGCGTCTCGTTGAACGTCGAGGGGCGGAAGGTAGACCTCCGCATCACGACCCTTCCCACGCAGCGCGGCGAGGGGGCCACGATCCGCATCCTCGACACGGCACAGGCAATGCGGACGCTCGACGACCTCGGCATGGACGGCGACGGGCGACGACGGTATGAAACCTCCTACCGAAAGCCCTACGGCGCGATCCTCGTGACTGGGCCGACCGGCTCAGGAAAGTCCACCTCGCTTTACGCGACGCTCAACGAGATCAACTCGATCGAGAAGAAGATCATCACGATCGAGGACCCGGTCGAGTACCGGATGGAAGGCATCAACCAGATGGGCGTCAACCGCCGCGCCGGGCTCACCTTTGCCACGGGCCTCCGCTCGGTGCTTCGTGCCGACCCCGACGTGATCATGGTCGGAGAGATCCGCGACGGCGAGACGGCGCGGATCGCGATCGAGGCGGCGCTCACCGGCCACCTCGTGCTCTCCACGCTTCACACGAACGACGCGCCCGGCGCGATCGTCCGCCTTCAGAAGATGGGGATCGAGAGCTTTCTTACTGCCTCTGCGGTCGATTGCGTGGTCGCGCAGCGCTTGGCCCGGAAGCTGTGTGATCAGTGCAAGCGCCAAGGCGTGATGCCCCAGCAAGCGCTCACCGACGCCGGCTACAGGGTGGAGGGTGATCTGACCGTCTTCGAACCCGTGGGCTGCACCCGCTGCGGCGGCTCGGGGTACCGAGGGCGGATCGGTATCTACTCGGTGATGATCATGAGCGAAGCGCTCAAGGAGATGACCGTCGCCGGCGCCACCGAGGCCGATTTGACCGCCGTCGCGCGCTCGGAGGGGATGCTCACCCTGCCCGAGGACGGCCTGCGAAAGGTCAAGGTGGGGGTCACCTCGATCGAGGAAGTCGCGCGCGTCTCCCGGTAGCGAGGCAGTACCCCCGCTCAAGCCTCGCCGCCGAAGCGCCGATTGGGATACCTGATGAGCCTCGATTTCGCTGCAGTCCTCAATCGAATGGTGGAGGTGAGAGCCTCCGACGTCCACCTCTCTCCCGGTTTCGCGCCGGCCGTCCGCGTGCGCGGAAAGATCACCCCCCTCGACAACTATCCGCTCCTGACTCCCCAGGACACGCGGGAGATCGTCTATTCGATCCTCAACGACTCGCAGCGAAAGCAGTTCGAGAACAATCTGCAGCTCGACCTCGCATACGCGATCCCCAACGTCGCCCGCTTCCGCGTCAACGTCTTCTTCCAGCGCGGCGCGATCTCAGCTGCCTTTCGCCACATCCCGGAGAAGATCGAGTCGCTCGAGTCGCTCGGCCTTCCCCAAGTGCTCGAGGACTTCTGCCGAAAGCCGCGTGGTTTCGTCCTCGTGACGGGCCCGACCGGCTCGGGCAAGTCGACCTCGCTCGCCTCGATGATCGACCTGATCAACTCGGAGCGCGAAGAGCACATCCTCACGATCGAAGATCCCATCGAGTTCCTCCACGGGCACAAGAAGTGCATCGTGAACCAGCGCGAGGTGGGCTCGGATGCCATCGACTTCGCGAGTGCGCTCAAGTCCGCGCTTCGCGAGGACCCGGACGTAATCCTCGTCGGCGAGATGCGCGACCTCGAGACGATCTCGACCGCTCTCACGGCAGCGGAGACAGGTCACCTCGTGTTCGCCACGCTTCACACCCAATCGACCGCCCAGACCGTTGACCGCATCATCGACGTCTTCCCTCCTCACCAGCAGCAGCAGGTGCGGATGCAGCTCTCGATCGCCCTTCAAGGCATCGTCACCCAGCAGCTACTGGCGACCTCCGATGGCGCTGGACGGGTCTGCGCGACTGAGGTGCTCGTGCCGACGCCCGCCATCCGCAACCTCATCCGCGAGGGTAAGACGCACCAGATCTACTCGGCGATCCAGACGTCCGGCTCGGTCGGGATGCAGACGATGGACGCTCACCTTGCCCAGTTGGTCCGCATGGGCAAGATCGCACCGCAGTTGGCGCTCCAGCGCGCTTCGGTGCCCGAAGAGCTCAAGCGCCTCCTCGGGCCGATGCAGGGAATGACGCAGGCTCCTGCTCAACAGCAGCCTCACCAGTCCGGTCCGCCCGTCCCGGCCGGGGTCTAGGCCGTGGCGAGCTTCGCGTTCAGAGCGGTTGACCTCGCGGGCGTCCCTTCTCGCGGAGAGGTCGAAGCGTCTACGAAGGCGGCCGTCACCGAGCAGCTTCGCCAGCGTGGCCTGATCGTCCTTGATGTCACCGAGACGCGCGAGGCCTTCAAGCTCGAATCGGTCTTTCAGCGCTTTAAGAGCGTCAAGGCGCGTCCCCTCGCAATCTTCTCGCGCCAGTTCGCGACTCTGATCTCTTCGGGCATGCCGATGCTTCGCTCCCTCTACACGCTCGAGGACCAGACCGAAGACGAGATGCTGACGAAGGCGATCGTCGCGCTTCGCCAAGACGTCGAGGCGGGTAGCTCCGTAGCTCAGGCCATGGAATCTCAACCGGGTGTCTTCGACCCGCTCTATCGCTCGATGGTTCAGGCCGGCGAGGGCTCGGGCCGCCTCGAGGAGGCGCTCGACCGCGTAGCGAACCAACTCGAGCGCCTGGATGCCCTGCGCCGCCAGGTGCGCTCGGCGATGATCTATCCCTCGGCGGTACTCGTTATCGCGATCCTTGTGATGGCCGCCGTCTGCGCGTTCGTCGTTCCCGTCTTCACGAACGTGTTCGTCGAAATCGCCGAGGAGACCCCCGGCGTGAG
>JALZIJ010000053.1 GCA_030860375.1 Actinomycetota bacterium
CCGTCGCGCTCGGCGCTCGGCGTAAAGATCGCCTTGAGGAGATCGTGGACGGCCTCGACGGCACCGCGATCGCGATCGAGGCCGACATCTCAGACGAGGAGCAGGCCGCAAAGCTCGTCGAAGAGGCGGACGAGCGCCTCGGCGGGCTCGACGCGCTTGTGAACAACGCCGGCGTGATGCTCCTCGGTCCGCTTCAGGGTGCAGACCCTGATGAGTGGCGGACGATGATCAACGTGAACTGCCTCGGCCTCCTCTACTGCACTCATTACGCACTGCCGCTGATCCGCGACGGCGGGGGAGGGGACGTCGTGAATGTCTCCTCGGTCGCCGGCCGCACGGCCGCGCTCGGCTCCGGCGTCTACAACATGACCAAGTGGGGCGTCGTCGGCTACTCGGAGTCGCTGCGCCAGGAGGGCGCCCACATCGGCGTTCGCGTCACCTGCGTCGAACCCGGCTTCGTCGACACGGAGCTCCAGGGCCACAACGAGAACCCGATGGTCATCGAGCGGATCGAGAAGATGAAGGAACAGACGGGCAAGGTCCTCGAGGCCGCTGACATAGCAAACGCGATCGTCTACGCGCTTGCCCAGCCGAAGCACGTCTCGATCAACGAGATCCTCGTCCGCCCCAGCGGCTCGAGGGGCTGAGACGGGTTCCCGGCGGCTCATGACTCTTCCGTGTGCGGTGGAGGAATGGCGCCGCCGAGGCGCGACCAGGAACGTGTGTGGCCGGAACGTGTTCGTCGTCGAGGCTGAGGGCAAAGGGCCGCCCGCGGTGTTTCTCCACGGGTTTCCCTCTTCCTCGTTCGACTGGCGAGAGACGCTTCGCTACCTGGACGGGCGCGCGTGGGTAGCGCTCGACTTCGTCGGCTTCGGCCTCTCCGAGAAGCCACGCGAGGAGAACGACCTGCGGGCACAGGCAGACATCGTCGAGGAACTTCTGAGGCAACTCGGGATGGAGCAGGCGAGGATCGTGGCCCACGACATGGGAACGTCGGTTGCGAACGAGCTGATGGCGCGAGACCTCGAGGGCAAGCTCTCGTTCGCATGTGACGCGGCGCTCCTCTTCAACGGCTCAATGGTTATCGACGCCGCCTCGCTCACCTGGGAGCAGAAGGTGCTCCTCGGACCCGGGGGTTTCGTCCTCGCCGGCCTCTCGAACCGGCTCAGCCTGAAGCGTGGGCTGGGCGCGACGTTTTCCGAGGTCCATCCGCTCAACTCTGAGGAGGCGCGCGATCAATGGGCCCTCATGTCGCACGACAAGGGTCACCGGAATCTCCATCGCCTGATCTCATACGTCCGCCAGCGCACCGAGTTCGCCGAGCGCTGGCACGGCGCGATCGCGAACTGGCAGGGGAGGCTCGAGCTGGCGTGGGGGCTAGAGGATCCCGTGGCGACCGTCGCGGTGCTGGAAGCGGTGAAGGCGCTACGCCCCTCGGTGACCGTCCATGAGCTTCCGGGCCTGGGCCACTACCCGCAGATCGAGGATCCTGCCAGGATGGCCGCCTTGGTCCGTATCGTGACCTAGCGCGGGATCACTCAGAGAGCAGACACCTGCCTAGCAAGCGTCGGGCTCGCTTCCGGTTCGTTACCGTTGCCTTGTGAGCAGCCAACAAGTCCCCGGTGGGGTGGTGCACAAGTTGCCCGCAGACCTGCGCGAGGCACTGATCGCCAACACCACGGCGCGCGATGTTTGGGAGGACATCACACCCTTGGCGCGGAACGAGTTCATCTGCTGGGTCGAAGACGCCAAGCAGGAGGCGACCCGAGAACGTCGCATTCGCCGAGCCCAAGAGGAGTTGGAGGAAGGCCAGCGCCGGCCCTGCTGCTGGCCGGGGTGCAAGCACCGCGAGCGCAACGGCGAGTAGCGGCGGGTCGAACCCGCGTACAGACGTATGCGATAACATACGCATCGCTGTGAACGCGGTCGCTACAGAGAACGGTGCGGTCGGCAAGCGCGTGCGCGCGCTTCGCGAGTCGATGGATCTATCCCTTCGCGACCTGGCTGAGCGCTCGGGCGTTTCGGCACCGATGCTCTCCCAGGTCGAGCGGGGCGAGACCTCGCCGACGCTCACGGTCGCCGGCCGGATCGCGACCGGGCTCGAGCTCAGCCTGTCGCAGCTTCTCCGCCTCGACGAGGCCGAGCATGTGGTCGTGGTGCGCGCAAACGAGGGGCGCTCCAGGAAGCGAGGTGGCCACAGCCTCGAAGAGCTCACTCCGTCCCTTCCCGGTCAACGCGCCGACGTCTCGCGTCACACGCTTGCCGCAGGTGCGGCCACCGGAGGCGAAGCCGATCCACCGATGCACGAGCCCGGCGCTCGCGAGACGGCGCTCGTCCTCGACGGTCGCCTCACACTCGTCGTCGATGGCGAAGCGCATATCCTCGCCGAGGGAGACGCAGTGACCTTCGACGCGGACCTGCCGCACCACTTCGAAAACCGCGAGGACCGCCCCTGCGAGTTCGTCGCCGTCGTCGCCGCCGGGTTGCGGCGCTCATGAGGGAGGAAAATGAAATGCCTCGCACGATGTTCGAGAAGATCTGGGAGGCCCACGAGGTCTCGCAGGGCCTCATCTACATCGACCTCCATCTCGTCCACGAGGTCACATCGCCGCAGGCGTTCGACGGCCTCCGCCTCGCTGGGCGCAAGGTCCGCCGCCCCGACCGCACACTCGCGACGGCTGACCACAACGTGCCCACGGACGGCACCTCTTCGGCGAACATGATCGCCGACGTCCTCTCGCGAAAGCAGGTCGAAAAGCTCGAGGAGAACTGCGCCGAGTTCGGCGTTCCGGTCTTCTCGCTCGGCTCTGAGCGCCAGGGCATCGTCCACGTGATCGGCCCCGAGATGGGCGTCACGCAGCCGGGCATGACGATCGTCTGCGGTGATAGCCACACCTCCACGCACGGCGCCTTCGGCGCGCTCGCCTTCGGCATCGGCACCTCAGAGGTCGAGCACGTCCTCGCGACCCAGACGCTCCTCCAGAAGCGCCCAAAGACGATGCGCATCTCCTACAGCGGCGAGCTTGGCCACGGCGTCGCCGCGAAGGACCTCATCCTCGCCACGATCGGGCGCCTCGGCACCGGCGGGATGGCCGGCCATGCGGTCGAGTACGCGGGGGAGACGATGGCGGGCCTCTCCATGGAGAACCGGATGACGATCTGCAACATGACGATCGAGGGCGGCGGCCGCGCCGGGATAATCGCGCCCGACGAGACCACCTTCGAGTGGATCGAGGGCCGCGACGCTGCTCCTGCCGACTTCGACGCGGCAGTCGCCGCGTGGCGAGACCTGCCGACCGACGAGGGCGCCTCGTTCGACCAGGAGATCCAGGTCGACGCGGGCGAGATCTCGCCGATGGTCACCTGGGGCACGACACCCGGGCAGGTCGTGGGCGTGGCGGACTCGGTGCCCGCGCCGACCGACGAGGTCGAGGAGCGCGCGCTTCGCTACATGGACCTTCGCCCAGGGACCGCGATCCAGGACATTCCGCTCGAGCGGATCTTCATCGGCTCCTGCACCAACTCGCGAATCGGCGACCTGCGCGAAGCGGCGTCGATGGTCGAGGGCCGCAAGGTGTCGGCGGCGCTCGAGGCCATGGTGGTGCCGGGCTCGGCTCAGGTGAAAGCCCAGGCCGAGGCCGAGGGGCTCGATGAGGTCTTCCGCGAGGCGGGACTCGACTGGCGCTCTGCCGGTTGCTCGATGTGCCTGGGGATGAACCCGGACACACTGACGCCGGGCGAGCGGTGCGCATCGACTTCGAACCGAAACTTCGAGGGACGCCAGGGTAAGGGCGGGCGCACCCACCTCGTCAGCCCGAAGATGGCCGCAGCCGCGGCGATCGAGGGACGGTTCGTCGACATCAGAGATTGGAGCAATTGATCTATGAGCTGCTTTAGCTGCGAAACCAGCGTGTGTTGGTGGGCGTGATGGACCCGGTTACGCAAATCCAAGGCAGCGTCTCGTTCCTCGACCGTGCCGACGTGGACACGGACCAGATCATCCCAAAGCAGTTCCTGAAGCGCGTCGAGCGCACCGGCTTCGGCGAGTTCCTCTTCTACGACTGGCTCCGCGACGGCGAGATCGAGCTCGAACCGAACCCGATCCTGGTCGCGGGGCGAAACTTCGGCTGCGGCTCCTCGCGCGAGCACGCGCCATGGGCGCTCGAGGACTTCGGCTTCAAAGCAATCGTCGCCCCGTCGTTCGCGGACATCTTCTTCTCCAACTGCACGAAGATCGGCCTCCTGCCGGTAGCCCTGACCGGGGAGGAGTGCCGCGCCGTGGCCGAGTCAGGCGAGGCATCGATCGACCTCGGGACGCAGACGGTCACGTGCGCCTCGGGCACCTACGAGTTCGAGATGGAGCGCGACATCAAGCACCGCCTCCTGAACGGCCTCGACGACATCGGCGTCACGCTGCAGGACGAGGGCTCGATTGACGCTTTCGAGTCAGCCGGGAAGGCCGACTTCGCGCCTGTGACGACTGCGCTGTAGAACTTCGGGCCATGGCTGAGGAAGGGGACAAGAGCGGCCGCGAGCGCCGCGGCACCGGCGGCTGGGAGGACATCCTGGCCGACGAGGCCTACGTGGTCTCCCCGGGCGCGGAATGGCGCTCTGAGCTCTACCGGATCGCGGTCGCCCAGTTCACCCGCGCAGCGAACGCGATCGGCCTCCCCGATGACCTTCGAGAGCGCTTGCAGGAGCCTCGTCGGTCGCTCGTCGTCAACTTCCCGCTGCGCCGTGACTCGGGCGAGGTCGAGGAGCTCACGGGCTACCGCGTTCAGCACACGCTCGTCATGGGGCCGACGAAGGGTGGCATCCGCGTGGCCCCCGGCGTTTCTCTCGGCGAATGCGCCGCGCTCGCGATGTGGATGACTTATAAGTGCGCGCTCCTCGGGCTGCCGTTCGGCGGCGCAAAGGGCGGCGTCCGATGCGACCCGAACCGCCTCTCTGCCGGCGAGATGGAACGAGTCATGCGCCGCTACACCGCCGAGATCAGCCCGCTCATAGGCCCCGACCGAGACATTGGCGCGCCCGACATGGCGACAGGCGAACGTGAGATGTCGTGGATCATGGACACCTACTCGCAAGGCGTTGGACAGGCAGTGCCGGAGATCGTCACGGGGAAGCCCGTCGTCCTCGGTGGCACGGAAGGCCGGCGGACCGCGACGGGGATGGGTGTCGTCTTCACAATCGAATCCGTCCTCGAGCACCTCGGCTGGGAGCTTCCGGGCAAAAAGGTCCTGGTCCAGGGCGCGGGGAACGTTGGGGCGACCGTCGCGCTGGAGCTCCAAAGGCGCGGGGCGAAGATCGTGGGCATCGCGGACGTCACGGGAGGCCTCCACAACGACGACGGGATCGACATCGAAAAGCTTCTGGAGCACCAAGCCGCGAATCGCTTCATCCGCGGCTTCGACGGCGCGGACGCGATTGGCAAGACGGACGTCCTCGAAGCGCCGTGCGACATCCTCGTCCCGGCCGCACTTGAATGCCAGATAACGGGTGAGAACGCGGGTTCGCTCGACACGAAGCTCGTCGTCGAGGCCGCGAACGGCCCGACCACGCCTGAGGCCGACTCGATCCTCGCCGAGCGCGGCATCTTCGTCGTGCCCGACATTCTTGCGAACTCTGGAGGCGTAACCGTTAGCTATTACGAGTGGGCCCAGGGAGTCCAGCGCGAGGCATGGTCGGCAGACGATGTGGCCGAGCGCCTTGAGCTGGCGATGCAAGACGCGACGAAGCGCGTGCTCGCAGCGAGCGGCCACGGCGGCGACTGGCGCACCGCGGCGCTCTCGATCGCGGTGGAGCGTGTCGCCCAAGCCTCGGCGCTCCGGGCGATCTACCCATGAGCGGCGAGGGGCTTCGCCCGGTCGAGTGGAAGGCCGAGGAGTACGACCACCAGGCTGCACCACACGAGGAGTGGTCCGACCAGATCCTCGCC
This sequence comes from Actinomycetota bacterium, assembly GCA_030860375.1. Lineage (GTDB taxonomy): Bacteria > Actinomycetota > Thermoleophilia > Solirubrobacterales > 70-9 > JALZKA01. Next base: position 5,939 of record JALZIJ010000053.1, read on the forward strand.
CGCCTCGACCTCAAGGGAAACGAGACCGTCCTCGACGCGGGGTGCGGGACGGGGCGGCTCACCAAGCGCCTAGTGGAGCGGGTTCCGAACGGCCGAGTGATCGGCGTCGACGCGTCAGCCGCGATGCTCGCCAAGGCACGCGAGCACCTGGGCGAGGACGCCGATCTGCGCCAAGCCGACCTCACTCAGCTCGACTTCAGCGAGGAGGTTGACGCTGTCTACTCGAGCGCTGTCTTTCACTGGATCCAGGACCACGAGGCGCTTTTCCGCTCGCTCCGCGGAGCGATGCGCCCAGGCGCGGCGTTGGAAGCGCAGTGCGGAGGGCAGGGAAACATCGCCGAGATCGACCGCGCACTCGATGCGCTCTCCGGCGACGAGCGCTTCGCTCCGTATCTCCGCGGAGACACGAACGCGACGAACTTTGCCTCAGTCGGCGATACGGAGTCGCGCCTCGCCGAGGCGGGCTTTTCGGACATCCGCGTCTGGACGCAGCCTTGGCCCGTCCGGCCGAAAGATCCCCACGGCTACGTTTCCACCGTGATCCTTCCCTGGCATCTTGACCGCCTGCCGGAAGAGCTCCACAAGAGTTTCATCAGGGCAGTGCTCGAGACGGCACCAAGGCCTCTCACCTTGAACTACGTCCGGCTCAACATTTCGGCACGGGCTTGAGCGCCTCAGGGCACATCGCGCTGCTGCCGGGCGACGGCATCGGCCCCGAAATCGTCGAGTCCGCGCGCCAGATCCTCGACGCGGTCGACGACTTTACCTACGAAGAGCACCTCGTTGGCGGTGCCTCGATCGACGAGCACGGGATTGCGCTCACGGACGTCGTGCTCGAGAAGTGCCAAAAGGCCGACGCGGTCCTTCTTGGTGCGGTAGGCGGGCCGAAGTGGGACACGACCGACCCGAACAAGCCGCGTCCAGAGCAGGGCCTCCTCGGCCTGCGCAAGGGCCTCGGCCTCTACGCCAACTTGCGACCCGTCCGGCCGAGCCCGGCGCTCGTCGACGCCAGCCCGCTCCGCCCGGAGATCATCCAGGGCACCGACATCCTCGTCGTGCGCGAGCTCACCGGCGGCATCTACTTCGGCGAGAAGGGCCGCGAGGGGGACCGAGCCTGGGACACCTGCGTCTACACGACCAAGGAGGTCGAGCGCATCGCGCGCGTCGCCTTCGAGGCCGCCGGTCGCCGCTCGGGCCGTGTCACTTCCGTCGACAAGGCGAACGTCCTCGAGTCCTCACGCCTCTGGCGAGAGACGGTCGAGAAGGTCGCGGCCGACTACCCCGAGGTCAAGCTCGACCACCTCCTCGTCGACAACGCCGCGATGCAGCTCGTCTCGGCGCCTTCCCACTTCGACGTGATCGTCACCGAGAACATGTTCGGCGACATCCTCTCCGACGAAGCCGCGATGCTCACCGGCTCCCTTGGCATGCTGCCGTCGGCCAGCCTGGGAGGGAGCGGCCCTGGCGTCTTTGAGCCCGTCCACGGCTCGGCACCCGATATCGCTGGCTCGGGCACCGCGAACCCGTTGGCGACGATCCTGTCGGCGGCAATGCTGCTTCGTGACGGGCTGGGCTTCGAGGAAGCGGCGAAGAGGGTGGAATCTGCGGTCGACGAGGCCCTCGAGGCAGGGTTGTGCACTGCCGACCTTGCGGGCGGCGGTGCGTCAGATGAAGTCATCGGTACCGAGGAGATGACTCAGGCGGTCGCCGAGGCCCTTTAGCTGCTTCGCATGGAATGCATCTATCTCCTGATCGCGAGATACTGCGCGGGCGATGTCGCAGGAGAACGTGGAACTGGTCAAAGCCCTCTACCCGCCGCCCAGCGCCGACATCGCCGCGCTGTTCAGAGACGAGCGCGGATTTGAGGCGATGCGCGAAGGCCTGAGCGCACTCCTGACGGACGACTTCGAGAGCGTGGCGGTGGTTCTCGGTCAGACCCGACGGTATGCGGGCCTCGTAGGCCTCCGCCAGAACTGGATCGACTGGCTTGAGCCGTGGGCGACATACCGAACCACGATTGACGAGTTGATCGATGCTGGAGAACGCGTCGTGCTGTTGCTCCGGGATTACGGACGCCGCGAAGGGACGGATAAAGAGGTCGAGATCATTGCCGCCTCGGTCTGCACGGTTCGAGAAGGAAAGCTGGCACGGTGGGAGGACTACCCCGACCGGGCCGCCGCCCTCGAAGCCGCCGGGCTGTCGGAGTAGCGATGTCGCAGGAGAACGTGAAGCTGGCCCATGAGGTGATCGACGCCGTCAAGACCCAGGACGCATCGCGGCTTGTCGAACTGACCGATCCGGGAGTCGAGTGGTACTCGCTCGTCTCGCTTGGCGGGTCCGAGGGATATCGAGGTCACGACGGGATCCGTCGATACATCGAAGACATCGCTGACGCCCTGGAGTTCATCTATGCCGAGGTAGACGACGCCATCTCGGTTGGGGAACTGGTCTTGCTCGTGGGTCACTTTCACTATCGCGGCAAGGCCAGCGGTGTCGATACGAAATCGCCCGCTGGGTTCGTGGTCAGGTTTCGAGACGGCAGGGTCGTCTATATGCGGGCATTTCGCGACCCCGAGCAAGCGCTCACAGTCGTCGGGCTGTCGGAGTAGCTCAGAAGTAGCGCTTAGGGAGAAGCGACGGACGGTCGCTTTGCCTGGAAAGACCCCCACTTCGGTCTATTCTCGCGAGCATGACCACTGCCGAGGTCAAAGCATGGTTCAGCCGCTATCTCGACGCTTTCGCGGCCTATGGACGAGAAGAATCCGATCCGCGATCACTTCTTGAGTACTACGCAGTACCCCTGTTACTGGCGATCGAGGATCGCTTCGTCGCCTTGCAGAACGAGAACCAGATCGAGGTGGAGGGCCAGCAGCAAGTCAGCGACCTCGTAGAAGCTGGCTATGACCACAGCGAAACGCTCGCGTCGGAGATCACGGTTCTAAACGGAGCGGCCGCGCTCTATCGCGGAGAGTTCTCACGCAACCGCCGCGATGGCTCCGAGATTGGCCGGTTGGCGGCGACCTATCTCATCACCAAAGGGACGGCCGGAACGCGCATCTCCGCTATCGCGGTTCACGCCGCTTGATCGCCGACCGAAACGGGATAGGAGCAACAAACGGAGGGTCTTGAACCCCTCCCTTCTGGCAAGTGTTTCGGAACACGGGAGATAGGCGCTTCGGACGAGGAGCGGCTAAGTCGCTGCGCATGTGGGGGGACATTCAGGCCGACGCGGTCGTCCGCCCACATATGAGACAGTGGGGACGTGACCGCCTTCATGCTCGTCCATGGGGCCTGGCATGGCGCTTGGTGCTGGGAGCGTTTGACGCCGGAACTGGAAGCCCTAGGGCACCGCTCGCTCACGGTCGATTTGCCTAGCGACGACCCAGCCGCGTCGTTTGAGACGTATGCCGGAGTCGTCATCGAAGCGCTGTCCGACGAAGACGAGGAGGTTGTCGTAGTCGGCCACTCGCTGGCGGGAATGACGATTCCGCTGGTGGCTGCACAGCGCCCGGTCCGGAGCCTCGTGTACCTCTGCGCACTGGTTCCGTTACCAGGGCACAGCTTCTTCGAGCAACTCAGCGTCGAGCCCGGCGCGATCTTGCCGGAATATCAAAGCGGCATCGAAGCTGACGAGTACGGCTCAGGAAGGTGGGCTGACGCCGACCTCGCCCGTCGGATCCTCTATGCCGATTGCGAGGACGAGGCCGCCGAAGCGGCAATCGAGCGGCTCCGACCCCAGGCCAGATCGCCGTACGAAATCCCGTGCCCGCTAGAGGAGCTTCCTGACGTGAGCCGAGCCTACGTCGTCTGCAGCGAGGATCGGCTCGTTAACCCTGCGTGGTCCCGAGCCGTGGCGCCCGGCCGCCTGGCGGCCGAACTGTGCGAGTTGCCAGGTAGTCATTCCCCGTTTTTGTCTCGCCCGAAAGAGGTCGCCGAGCTTCTGCACCGTGTTGCGGCCTAGTTCCGAACGCTGACGCCACTGTGTGCTTTGGATGAAAAGCACCTACCTACCCACTGGGCGATAATGCCCGGGTGATGTCGCAGGAGAACGTGGAGATCGTGCGACGGATTTATGAGGAGCTCGGGCAGGGCAACCTCAGCGCGGTACCGGAGTTCTATGACCCGGAAATCCTCGTTGAGGGCTTCAACTACAGCAATCCCACCGAGCACTTCGTCGGTCGCGGCATTGACGCCATCGCCGACTACGTTCGCGCCTTCCTGTCGGAGTTCCGCGACTACCGAATCATCGGCGAGGAGTTTTCCGCCCTCAATGGCGATCACGTGTTCGTGCGGGGGCACCACGCTGCGATCGGTCGGGAGAGCGGGGTACCGGTTCGTGACCCCGCACACGCCTTGTGGACGTTGCGCGAGGGTCGGGTTGTAGAGCTCCGCATCGGGCGGGATCGGAAGCAGCTCTTCGACGCTGCCGGGCTGTCGGAGTAGGTGCTTTGGACGAAAAGGGCCTAGGTCGGACTTCGAAACGAAGTCTGCTTCTTGACCCAGCAATGCTTGCGACCGCAGGCAGGGCATTGAGCTGTCCCACCGTCCGAGTCACTCCAGCTTTCGTAAACCGCCTCCGGGACGTAGAAGACGACGACCTCCTGACCCGTCTCAGGACAGGTAAATCGAACTGATCCGTTGGGCTCGTCCGACACTCACCCCCTTATACAGGGCGGCGGCCAACGAGGCCGAACGCGAAACTAGGGACTTAGGTGCTTTGGACGAAAGCGGCAAGTTTGCGCATCGGACCTCACATGCCTATTGGGTCGTACAGGTCGTGAGTTGCCCGCCATCAATCCGAGGAGTAGGCTCGTAAGCATGAGGCTGGGTTTGGTCTCCGCCACTTGTCTTTTGTTTCTCGTCATTCTCGCGGTAAGTGGGTGTGGGGACACCGATACGAAAGCCTCAGCACCCTCGTCCGCTGAGAGCGACGTTGCCTCGGCGCAGCCGTGCCCGGTCAGCCCGGTCGATGAGAGCGTCGATTGGGAGAGCGCCAACATCTTTGGCGGCTCCGGGATCGGGCCAGGACCTGTCTACCCCGGCCTGGGTTCCGATGGAGGACTCTTTAGTACCGACGGCGACAGATCGAACGGCTTCTACAGCGGCAAGCTTTTTTGGTACGTGGACCCGAGCTACCTCGGCTCTGTACTGATCCGTGGGCGGCGGATCGACCGGCGTGGCCCGCTCCGCTTCAACCGCGTGGACAAGCGTGAGTTGCGCATCGGCCCCAGCAAGACCGTCGAATGGGAAGGCCAGCCCGCTGGGAGCCGTGGCGTCCCTTCAGGCGTTCTCATTCGCGCTGCCGGTTGTTACGAAGTCCAAATCAACGGCACGGACTTCAGCTATACGGTCGTGTTCTGGGCCTCCACTAGTTAGATCGTCCTTAGCGCTTAGGACGAGAGGCACTTGTGCCTGCTTCGCATGGTAAACACCTAAGTGGCAACATCCGGCCACGCTGCCGATCGATGCCAGTTTCGCGCTTAATGCGAAATCCATTGACACTCCGAGCGGGGCGCAGGATGCTGACCGTGATGAAAAGCCCGCTGGTCCGTAGGAACTAAAGATGCAGATGCGAATAGCCGCAACCATGCTCGCGGTCGGCGCCTTTAGCGTGTCGGGAATAGCACTTGCCGATTTCGGTGGTTCCGACTATTCAACGAAGTC
>JALZIJ010000062.1 GCA_030860375.1 Actinomycetota bacterium
CGCCCAGGGCGCCCGAGCCCGAGGCTCAAGCTCCCGCCGCGGATGCGGCTCCCGTCGCCCCAGCCACCCAGGCCGCGGATGCGGCTCCGGCCCCCGAGGCCCCGGCAGACGCCCCTGAGGCACCGGCCGAAGTGACCCCTGAGGCTGCCGAAGCGACCTCCGCAGAGGCTCCCCGAGCCGTTGAGCCGGAGGCTTCGGCGGACGCCGCGCCCGAGGCACCGGCCGAGCCGGCCGCTTCAAGCGACGACTCTCATTCCTGAGCTCTACCGGCTGCGCCTTTCAAGCCGCTCTTTGCGGCTTCGCCATGTCAGGGGGGCGAGAAGTCGCCGACCTCGTCCTTAGACTCGATACCCAACGTCACCAGCTTCTCGCGGCGCCGTTCGGCGACGCGTCAGATACTGAACTTCACTGAACACGGAAAGGGCTTCAACATGGCCGGAAGCAACATCAACGTAGTCGTCGTCACAGGCAACCTCACATCAGATCCCGAGCTTCGCGAGACGGGCGGCGGCACGCCGGTCTGCAAGCTACGGATCGCCGTCAACACCAGCCGCAAGACCCCCGAGGGCAACTGGGAAGAAAAGCCCAACTACTTCGACGTCACGGTGTGGGGTGCACAGGGCGAAAACTGTGCGACCTACCTCAAGAAGGGTCGCCCCGTCGCGATCAACGGGCGCCTCGACTGGCGCGAATGGACCGACAAGGAAGGCAACAAGCGCCAGTCGGTCGAGATCATCGCGAACACGGTTCAGTTCCTCGGCAGCCGTGACAGCGGCGGCGGCAATGGCAACGGCGGCGGCCGCACGGGCGGTTCGGACCTCCCGGCCGCAGACACGTCCGACTTCGACTCGCCGGCACCTGCGTCGGTTGGGTCGTCCTCGACGGACGACGACATCCCGTTCTAGAGGTAGACGAGCCTGAGGGGAGGCGTCCGCTATTGGCGCCTCCCTATACTCGGACGCACGCGTCGCCTTCCGATCGGGCGGCGCATTCGTATGCTATGACCCGCATTCAAGCCAAGAGAGAGGCCCGTTAGTGGCCCGCAAGTCTCCTCCGCGCACCGAACAAGGTGCGTCGTCCAACCGTTCGGGCTCGAGTTCAGGCTCGAGTTCGGGCTCCGGCCCGCGCCGTGGCGGCCCTGGCGGCAAGCGCGGCGAGCGCATGCGCCCCCGCAAGTACACACGGATCAACTCGGAGACGGTCGATTACAAGGATCTGCTGCTCCTTCGCCGCTTCATCTCAGACCGGGGCAAGGTCCGCTCCCGTCGCGTTTCCGGCCTTTCACGCCAGCACCAGCGCGAGCTCGCGCTTGCCGTAAAGAGGGCGCGTGAGCTGGCGATGCTCCCATACGTCGGCGAGCGCTAGAGAGCGTCGGGACGACCATGGCGCAGGCAATCCTCCTCAAAGACGTTGAAGAGCTCGGCGAAGCCGGGGACGCCATCGACGTCTCTCCCGGCTACCTGCGGAACTTCCTCGTTCCGAGGAAACTCGCTCAGGCCGCCACAAAGGGCGCCCTCGAAGAGGCGCAGCGCCGCCGCGACACTGCCGAGAAAGCGGCGCGCGAGGCGGAGGAGCGCGCCGGTGAGACCGCCGCCTTGCTCGCCAAGACCGTGCTGACCATCCAGCACCGCGCAGGCGAGGACGGAAAGCTCTTCGGCTCTGTCACGAACGCCGAGATCGCCGATGCGATCACGGAAGCGCGAGCCCTTCGCATCGACCGCAAGAAGATCAAGCTCGACGACCCGATCCGCGAGGTCGGCACCTACATGGTCGAAGTCGAGCTGGGCGGCGGCCAGACCGCCCGCGTGAAGACGATCGTCGCCGAAGCGCACTAGCTTTTTCCCGTCTGAGCGGGTTCATGTCGCGCGCCGGGCGTCAGGTTCTGGTTGAGTCGACGACCCGTGCCGGAGGGGCGACTTCCGCCGCTCCCTGCCCTCTAATCAGTCAAGACAACCACCGGTACACGCTGCTTTCGCGGCAAAGCCGCTCAAGAGATAAATAACCACCGACACATGCTGCTTTCGCGGCAAAGCCGCTCAAGAGATATATGACCACAGCCGACGCCTACGTCCCACCGCAAAATCTCGAAGCCGAGGAGTCGGTTCTTGGCGCGATGATGGTTTCCGAGACGGCGGTGGCATCGGTGATCGTGGACGTCCACCTGACGGACGGTGACTTTTACCGGGAGCGGCACAGGATCATCTTTCGGGCGATTCACATCCTGCATTCGAAGGGCGAGCCCGTGGATGCGCTCACCGTAACCGAGCAGCTGACTCAACTCGGAGACCTCACCGAAGCGGGCGGCAAGGAACTCGTCTCGGGCCTCGCCTCGACGGTCCCGGTCGCCGGCAATGCAGATCATTACGCCAGGATCGTCAAAGCCAACTCGATGCTGCGGCGGCTGCTGACCACGTCGCAGCGAATCCAGAAATCCGTCCACGAGCGCGAGGCGGAGCCCCGGCAGCTCGTCGAGCAGGCCGAAAAGCTCCTCTTCGAGGTCGCGCACGACACGGCCTCCCAGGACTTCGCCGCCCTGTCGGACGTTCTCTTGCGGGAAACCACGCGCCTGGAGGAGCTCGCCGAAGGCAAGCGGGACCTGACCGGCACCCCGTCCGGCTTCTCTGATCTCGACGCCCTCACCGGCGGCTTTCAGCCCGGGAACCTCATCATCATTGCCGCCAGGCCATCGATGGGGAAATCAGCGCTCGTGGCAAACATCGCCGAGAACGTCGCCATCGACAAGCGCCTTCCTGTCGCCTTCTTCTCGCTTGAGATGTCGGAGACGGAGCTTGCGCACAGGTTCTTGGCGAGCCAGGCAAAGATCCCCGGCGAGAAGCTCCGCAAGGGCCAGGTGAAGTCCCTGTGGCCGAAAGTCCTCAAGGCTTCAAACCGCCTCGAGAAGGCGCCGATCTGGCTCGACACCTCCTCGGACCTCTCGATCCTCGAGGTCCGAGCAAAGGCGCGGCGCCTCTATTCAAAGGAGGGCGGCCTCGGGCTGATCATCGTCGACTACATGCAGCTGATGCGAACCGACGATCCCCGCCTGAGCCGGGTCGAGCAAGTCGGTTCGATCTCGCGCGGCCTGAAGCTCCTGGCCGGCGAGCTGAACGTGCCGGTGCTCGCGCTGTCGCAGCTCTCCCGCGCTCCTGAGCTTCGGCCCGACAAGAAACCGATCCTCTCAGACCTTCGCGAATCCGGGAACCTGGAACAGGACGCGGACCTCGTCTGCTTCATCTTTCGCGCGGAGTACTACAAGGACGAGCCCGACGAGGACACACGGGGCAAGGCCGAGATCATCGTTGCCAAGCACCGGAACGGCCCGACCGGACACGTCGAGCTCGCGTTTCTTTCTCCCTATCCAAAGTTTCAGAACCTCTCGCGGCGCCGGGACGCACCTCACCCGCCGCCCCCTTCGCGCGACGAATTCGGTCCTGCCGGCGATCCGATGGGGGACGACGTAGATGACTTCTGAGCCGGCTCGAAAACGCTCGCCAGCCCCAGCGCGAGCCGAAGGCGGAACGGTGGTACCGCTTCGCCCCACGAGCGAGCCTGCCTCGGCTTGCCCACTTGCGAAGTGCGACGGTACGGGTTGGCTCGACGCCGAAGGCGGGACCGTCGAGCCCTGCGAGTGTCGAAGCGTCACGCGCACCCGCTCGCGCGCACGAGGGTTGGCGACGGCGATCCCGGCGCGCTATCGCGGCGTCTCGTTCGACCGCCCACCGCTCTCCGACATGGCCAGGGCGCCTGAGACGCGCCATGCCCTTGCGGCCGTGCGCGACTTCGCGGAGGATGTCGACGACCGCCTCGACCGGGGCGAAAGCCTCTGGCTCTCGGGGTCTGTCGGCACCGGCAAGACCACGCTTGCGATGGCGGTCTCCGCCGCCGCCGCCAAGGCGGGTCGCTCGGTCGCGATCTACTCTCTGCCGCAGCTTCTCGCACGCATCCGGCGTACCTACGACGCCGCTGTTGGAGAGGACTCATACATCGCCTTCTTCGAGCGGCTCGCCTCGGTTGACCTTCTCCATATAGACGACCTTGGAGCCGAGAAGCGAAGCGACTGGGTGTTGGAGCAGCTCTATGCGATCGTCGATGAGCGCTACGGCGCCGAGCGCTCGATGATGGTGACGACGAACCTCTCAGAGACGGAGCTCGAGGACCAGATCGGTGGGCGCACTGTCTCCCGGCTCGTCGAGATGTGCGGCGACCTGGGCCCGCTTCGCGTCGAGGGCCGCGACCACCGCTACTAGGCCGGCGCCACATCCCGCGAGAGTTGGGTTATGCCGGTCCTATGCGACTAACCCAACTC
>JALZIJ010000080.1 GCA_030860375.1 Actinomycetota bacterium
ATCACGCAGGAGATCTTGATCGGCGAGGTCGCGATCATCTCGATGTTGATGCCGTGCTCTCCGAGCGTTTCGAAGACCTTTGCGGCAACACCTGGATTGCTCCTCATCCCCGCGCCGACGATCGAGACTTTGCCGATCCGCTCGTCCGCGAGGATGCGCTCGCTCACGCCGAGGCTCTCGATCGCCTCGGTAGCGGTGCGAAGCTCGTCGCGCCCGACGGTGAACGAGAGGTCCGCCTTCTGGTCGTCGGTGACCGGCTCGTTCTGGATGATCATGTCCACGTTCACGTTCGCTTCGGCAAGCGCGTTGAAGATGCGGCCGGCGACCCCGGGCTCATCAGAGACTCCGGAAACGGTCACGCGACCCTCGGAAGAGGTGTGTGTAACGGCTGTGACCATCGGGCGTTCCATCGTCTCGTCCTCGGAGACGACGAGGGTACCCCGCCCCTCCTCGAAGGAGCTTCGGCAATGGATGCGCACCCCGTGGTTTCGCGCGTACTCGACCGAGCGCAGCTGCAGCACGCCCGCGCCGGAGGCGGCCATCTCGAGCATCTCGTCGAATGAGACGAGGCTCAGCTTCGAGGCGTCCGGGCAGATTCGCGGGTCGGCTGTGAAAACGCCGGCGACGTCTGTGTTGATCTCGCACATGTTCGCCCCCAACGCGGCGGCGAGGGCAACCGCGGTGGTATCCGAGCCGCCTCGCCCGAGGGTCGTCACGTCGAGCGAGTCGCCGGAGACGCCCTGGAAACCGGCGACCAAGACGATGCGATCGGCTTCGAGCGCAGCGCGGATCCGGTCAGCGCGAACTTCGAGGATGCGCGCCTTCGTATGGGACGAGTCGGTGACGATCCCGGCCTGCGACCCGGTGAGAGAAACAGCGTCGTGGCCCATGTCGTGGATCGCCATCGCACAAAGCGCGCACGAAATGCGCTCGCCGACCGAGAGCAACATGTCCATCTCGCGCTCGAAGGGGCGATCGGAGATCTCGCGCGCCATCTCGACGAGGTCGTCCGTGGTCTTGCCGCGCGCCGAGAGCACCGCGACGACCCGGTTGCCCGCCTCGCGCGCAGCAACGATCCGCGTGGCGGCACGCTTGAGGTCTTCGGGTCCGGCGACCGACGTGCCGCCGAACTTCATGACCACGATCTCGCTCATGGAGCGCCCTTTGAAGCTTTGAGGGGCGAAAGTCTCACCGTCCGAGGATAATCAGGCGATGCCGATGCCAAGCCTCAGGTTATCGATGCGCAGGATTGCCGCCCTCGTGGCGCTCGCTCTTATCGGCGGCGCCGCCTGGTTATTCCTGATCCGCGACAACGGGGACGCCCCTGGAATCGAAGAGAAGGAGCCTGGGCGGGCAGAGCGGAAGCCTGTGAGCGAGGATCCGATCGTGCGCAGGATGTCGGTCGCTGACCGGGTCGAACAGGTGCTCATGCTCGGCTTCGAAGGCACGGAGCCCGGCGCCCCTGGCGTCGGCGAGCTGACATCGCGCGAGCTGGGGGCGATCTTCGTCCGGGCCGAGAACTGGGTAGGTCTCAAGACGGGCAAGCGACTGGTCACGGCGCTTGGCCAAGGCGACGGCGTCCCGCCCCTCATCGCCACCTCGCAGGAGGGAGGCATCTACCGATCCCTCGAGGACCTGCCTCCCACAGAGCGAGCCCTCGATATCGGGCGCGACGGGTCGGCCGAGGAGGCTCGCGAGTGGGCAAGTGAGACGGCTGAGGCGCTTGCCGGAGCGGGCTTTCAGCTCAACCTCTTCCCTGTCGCCGACGTGGCGACGCTCGACAGCCCTCTGGCAGGCCGCGCATTCTCTGACGATGCGACCGAAGTGGCGACCCTGACCGAGGCGGCGCTCGCAGGGTGCGAGGAGTCGGGCCTCGCCTGCGCGCCACTTCACTTTCCGGGCCTCGGGGCCGCGTCCCAGGACACGGCGGAGGGTCCGGCGACGGTGGCTCTCGATCTGACGACGCTATCCGCCCGTGATCTCACGCCCTTCCAGGCTGTCAGCAAGAGCGCCCCGGCGCTGGTCCTCTCCCTCGCCCTGTATCCAGACTTCGACGCGGTCACGCCTGGCGCGCTCAGCCCTGGGGTGGCCACCGGCCTCCTTCGCGACGAAGTCGGCTTCAAGGGTGTCGCCATTTCAGACGACCTCGGGGCGGGCGCGGTTACCGCCACGTACTCCGCGCCCGAAGCAGCCGTGACCGCCCTCGGCGCCGGAGTCGATCTCATCCAGATCGGCTCGCCCGAGGACGCCGAGGGCGTCGCGGAAGCCCTCGAAAAGGCAGTGGAGTCAGGCGAGATCAAGCCGGAACGCCTCGCCGAGGCGGCCGAGCGCGTGATTGACCTCAAGCGCGAGCTCGGCCTCGTCAAAGAAAATTGAGTGTGAGCGACGTCACACTTTCAGCACATATCGGTGTGATATATCTATCCGATATATGGAGCTTTCCGCCACAGGCCGCGTCATCCTCGGGCTCGTCGCCACACAGCCCCGCTCGGGCTACGACATCAAGGCGATGGTCGACAAGTCCACCCGGTTCTTCTGGGCGGCGAGTTACGGGCAGATCTATCCCGAGCTGAAGCGCCTCGCCGAGCGCGGGCTGATCGAGGGCGCTGACGAGTCCCTAGGGGAGCGCCCGCGCACCGTATACGCGATAACCGAGCGTGGGCGCGAGGCGCTCAGCGCTTGGCTTGCCTCAGACGAGCAGGTCCACGAGCTTCGCGACGAGGCCCTTCTCAAGCTGTTCTTCTCGGGCCACGCCTCGCACGCAGAGCTCGTGTCGGTGCTCGAGACGAAGCGGAGGGTGCACCTCGACACCCTGGCGCGCTTTCGCGAGATCGAGCCCCACGCCGCCGCCTCCGAGGATTTCGGGCCCCTAATGGTCCTGCGCTACGGCATCGCGCTACAGGAATTTGCCGGCGATTGGTGCGAGCGGGCGCTCGCTGATCTGAACAAACGAGAGGGAACCTGATGTTGGAGCGACTCGCAAACTTCGCCGGAGGCCATCCCAAGCGGGTGCTGGCATTTGCCGGGGTCTTCTTCGTCCTCGCGGGGGTGCTCGGCTCAGGTGTCGCTGACCGGCTCGACCCTTACGGCGCCGACGATCCAGACAAGGAATCCTTCATCGCGAAGGAGAAGCTCGAGGATGCCGGCTATCGCGACCCGCAGGCGGTCGTGCTGATTCGTGACACCGACGTCACCACGCGCGAGGGCTCACAAAGGGTTGAAGACGTGACTCGCACCGTCGCCGGAGTCGAAGGAGTTCGAGGCACAACCGGATACCTCGATACCGAATCGAATGCGTTCGTCTCCAACGATGGGCGCTCGACCTATCTCGCAGTCCAGCTCGAGGCCACCGCAGACGACGAGATCCAAGACTCGGGCGAGGCACTAGTCGCGGCCCTGGAAGGCGAGCCTGACGTTCTCGTGGGAGGCAATGCCGTTGCGCAGCAGCAGATCAACGAGAAGGTGGCGTCCGATCTAAAGCGCGCCGAACTCTACGCCTTCCCGATCCTCTTTCTCCTCTCGCTCCTCTTCTTCCGAAGCCTGGTGGCCGCAGCGCTGCCGCTCCTGATCGGCGGGCTTGCGATCGTCTCGACGTTCCTGCTTCTAACTGTGGCGAGCGAGCTTGGCTCGATCTCGATCTTTGCCCTCAACCTCGTGACCGGCCTCGGGCTCGGCCTCGCGATCGACTACAGCCTCTTCGTCGTCTCGCGCTACCGCGAGGAGATAGCGAAAACCGGGCCCGGGATCGAGGCGCTCCGTCGCACGATGGCCACAGCCGGCCGCACGGTCGCATACTCGTCGATCACCGTCGCGGGTGCTCTGGCAGCGTTGGCGATCTTCCCCCAGAGGTTCCTCTACTCGATGGGCATCGGCGGTGCCCTCGTCGCCTTGGCGGCGGCGGCGATTTCGCTGACCGTCCTGCCCGCGGTCCTGGCGCTTCTCGGCGACCGCGTCAACTCGCTCTCACCCGCCTTCCTCCAGCGTCGCGCTGAAGCCGACTCGCGCTCCGCCGAATCCGGCTTCTGGTATCGCCTTTCGCGCACCGTGATGCGGATTCCAGGCCGGATCGCCCTGGGGAGCGCCGTCGTCCTGGTCGCCCTCGGGATCCCGTTCCTGGGCATCAACTTCACCTCGGTCGACGCTCAGGTCCTCCCTTCGGAAACGTCCGCGCGGATGGTCGACAACGAGCTCCGAGCCGAGTTCCCGCCCTTTCGCGACTCACCCGTCCAGGTCTTCTTCGAGGGCCCCGAGTCGGGCGCGAAAGCGCTCGCGGCCGACGCCGAGCGCCTGGACGGCGTTGCCGAGGTTTCGGCGCCCCAGCGGCTGATGGGGGATGCGTGGGCTCTAGAGGTCATCTCCGGCGGCCCGCCGCTGGACGAGGAAAGCCAGGATCTGGTGGCAGCGCTCCGCGGCCTCGAAGGGGACGCGCTCGTCACCGGCTTTACCGCGAACTTCGTCGACCTCCAGGACAGCCTGGGCGAGCACCTACCGCTGGTCCTCGCAATCGTCGGCGTCGTGACGATCGTGGTCCTTTTCTTGATGACCGGCTCGGTCATCCTGCCGATCAAGCAACTCGTGATGAATCTGCTCGGCCTGAGCGCCGTGTTCGGGATCCTCGTCTTGATCTTCCAGGACGGCCGATTCGAGGGCCTCTTGGGATACGACAGTCAGGGCGGACTCGAATCCACCCAACCGCTGCTCCTCTTCGCGGTCGCCTTCGGCCTCTCGACCGACTACGGGGTGTTCTTGCTCTCGCGGATCAAGGAGGCCCGCGACTCAGGCTTGTCCGACTCGGAGTCGGTCGCCCTCGGGCTCGAGCGGACCGGACGCATAGTCACCGCCGCGGCCCTCCTCTTTTGCATCGCCATCGGCTCATTCGTGACCTCGGAGCTCATCTTCATCAAGCAGGTCGGCCTCGGCACGGCCATCGCAGTCATCATCGACGCAACGATCATCCGCGCGCTCTTGGTCCCATCCCTCATGGAGATGCTCGGCCGCTGGAACTGGTGGGCCCCGCCACCGCTCCAACGCATCCACGAGCGGTTCGGGCTAAGCGAAACCTAGAAATCGAAGAGACAAGGATCGAATGACCGAGGCGGGGGTCGAGATAGAAGGCGTCGCGGTTCTCGAGAGCTGATCAGTCCAACGGGCGGCGCCCTGCGAAGGCGCGGCCGAGCGTGACCTCGTCGGCGTGCTCGAGGTCCGCGCCGACGGGCAGGCCGCTTGCCAGACGGGTGACCTGCGCCTTGCCGCGCACGAGCTCGCCGATGTGAATGGCCGTGGCCTCCCCTGTCGTGGTGGGGTTGGTGGCGAGGACGACTTCTTCTACCCCACCGGCGTCGACGCGGCGGACGAGCTCAGAGATCTTCAGGTCTTCGGGGTCGATCCCGTCGATCGGAGAAAGCGCCCCGCCGAGGACGTGGTAGAGACCCCGGAACTCGTATGTGCGCTCAACCGGGATGACATCCTGAGGCTCCTCGACGACACAGATCACGCTTGGATCCCGACGCTGGTCCTCGCAGACGTTGCAGCGCGGCCCCTCGGCAAGGTTGAAGCAAACCTCGCACAGGCCGACCTTCTCCTTCACCTCGCGGATCGCGTCCGCGAGCGCAAGTGCATCGTCATCGGAGGCGCGAAGGACGTGGAAGGCAAGGCGCTGAGCCGTCCGCTGCCCGATGCCGGGAAGCTTCGCCATCTCGGCGATCAGCCGCTGGATCGGCTGCGCGTACAACGCCTGCCGACCGCCGCTACATCCCGGGCAGGCCGAGCCCGCCGAGCCCGCCGCCGCCTGGTCCGCCGAGCCCGCCCATGACGCCGCCGAGACGGGTCGAAGCAAGCTCCTGCGCGGCTCTGATCCCCTCGTTGACCGCGGCCATCACCATGTCTTGGAGAAGCTCGGGGTCCTCGGGGTCGATCGCCTCGGGGTCGATCGTGACCTCGAGTAGGCGCATATCGCCAGTCATCTTGACCTTCACCATGCCGCCCCCCGCGCTGGCCTCGACTTCTTCGTCCTTCAGCTTCTCCTGAGCCTCGGCCATCTCGGCCTGCATCTGCTGGGCCTGTTTCATCATCGCGTTCAGGTCGAGCCCACCGGGCCCTCCTTTGGGTCTTGCCATCATTTGATGAGCGCCTTTAGGCGCGAAAGTCGCATGTGTCGGTAGGTGTTCATTAAGCCGCCTCTCCGGTGTCGATTCCCGGACCCGCATCAAGCCCGGCCTCCATGCTCGCCGCTCCGGCGTCGCCCCCGTCAGCCGACCCGACGTCGAACTCGACGCCGTCGAAGGCATCCTTCATGTGCTCGAAGAGCTCATCGGGGCTCAATTCGGCCTCGGCAGGGGCATCAGGCGGCGCCTCCTCGCCCTCGATCACGACGTAGACAGGACGAAGGCGCTCGCCCACGATCGTCTTTACGGCATCGGCAAGGCTGTCGCGCGCCTCAACCGCCTCGGCCTTTCGCTTGTTGAAGCCGGCAGAGACCGGGAAGCCCACCTGGACGACGGCCTGCTCGACGTCGACCGCAATCGGGCGCGCCACGGAGAGTGCATGCGAGAGAAGCTCCGAGCCGGACTTCACCTGGTCCATGACCGCGGGCCAAAGGCCGACGAGGCGCTCGAGGTTCAGAGCCTCGGAGGCGATCACCTGCGGGTCGCGGCCGGGCTCCTCTTCTGGCGGTCGGGGGTTGGGCTGCTGCGCGGCGGGGCCGGAGGACGCAAGCTTGGGTGGCGACGCCTGAGGAGCGGCTCGAGCAGCGGCTTGTGGGGGAGTCACGGAGGGCGCCGGCTTACCCTCGAGCGCACTCTCGATCCGCTCGAGCCGTTGCGCGAAAGCCTCACGGGAGGGATCGAGCTGCGGGCGGGCGGCGCGAAGGAGAGCGAGCTCCATCGTCATCCGCGGTTCGTCGCCCTCCCGGATCGCGGTGAGCGCGGCTGCGACGGAGTCGATCGCCCGGGTGAGGCCAAGGTCGGTGAAGGTCTCGGCCTGAGCCTCCATCCGGGCAGGCTCGGCGGCCTGAAGACCGTCGGCGCCGAATCCCTCAGCTGCAGCACGGATGATCAGGAGCTGGCGAAGGTGGGCAAGAAGATCGCGCCCGAACTGGGCGACGTCCCGGCCCGAGCGGGCGAGTCCCTCGCTCGCCTCCAAAGTGGCGCGCCCGTTGCCGGTCGCGATCGCATCGGCGGCGGCGAGAATCAGGGTTGCGTCGGCCACGCCGAGCACAGCGAGGACGTCGTCCGTCTCGATCCGCTTGCCGCCGTATGCGACCAGCTGGTCCAACGTGCCGAGCGCGTCGCGGAAACTGCCCGAGGCGGAGCGGGCAACAGCGGCGATTGCGCCGTCGGCGATTTCAATCTCCTCGGCGGCCGCAACCCGGCGAAGCACCTCGGCGATCTGCTCCGGAGCAGGGCGCGCGAAATCGAACCGCTGACATCGATCCACGATCGTGGGCATCACCTTGTGGGGCTCGGTCGTCGCGAGGATGAAGACGGTCGAGGGCGGCGGTTCTTCGAGCGTCTTCAAGAAGGCATTCCACGCTTCGCGCGTCAGCATGTGAGCCTCGTCGAGGATGTAGACCTTCCATTTGCCGGCGGCGGGGGCGAAACCGACCCGGTCGCGAAGCTCACGGATGTCGTCGACGGAGCGGTTGGAAGCCGCATCCATCTCCATTACGTCCATCGACGTGCCGGCAGCGATCGAAGTGCAAGCCTCACACGAGCCGCATGGCTCGAGCGTTGGGCCGTTCACGCAATTGAGAGAGCGTGCGAGGATCTTTGCGATGGAGGTCTTCCCGGTCCCTCGCGAGCCGACGAAGAGATAGGCGTGATGGACGCGATCGCGCTCGATCGCATTCGAAAGAGTCCTCACCACATGCTCCTGGCCGACCACCTGGGCGAAGCTCTGAGGCCGGTGGCGGCGGTAAAGGGACTGCTGAGCGGACACGGCGGCCGAGTCTATCGGCGCCTCGGACGGGTCCCTGGGAGCGGAAAACGGGAGCTTCGGACTGTCCGCAACATGAGTGATCCTTCGAGGTCGCGGCCGGACGGAGCCGAACATCCACCTCGAGCTGAACCGGCCGGGCGCACGGAAGCGGACCAGCTTCTGACGCTCGCCTCTCGCCTAGGACGACCTCGAAATGGGCGGGCGCTTGCAGGGACGGTCCTCACCCTTCAGGAGAAGGACTTTCTCTCCGATTCTCGACGTATGAAGGAGAAAGCTTCCATCGGCGCAACCGTTCTCGTCGCACTCGTCGCGATGATGCCCGGCACCTCCCCGGCGAAGATGCGATCGGTAGAGCTCTCGAAGAATGTCTGCCAAACCACGGGCGGCGGCAGATTCGTGGACATCCCCGGCTTCCCAGGCGAAAAGATCGACCGTCGGCTACTGAGGGACATCAAGCTCCTCCGCCGCAAGTACAAGATCTTCATAACCGACGGCTACTCGACCGACCCGGCGCATTCGGCCAACGGCGAGCACCCGATCGGCCTCGCCCTGGACATCGTCCCCAACTTCGCCGCGGGCGGCACCTGGAACGACATCGACCGCCTTGCGAGGATGGCCGAGCCGCAACAGAATCAGCCGCGCTCGCCCTTCCGCTGGGGCGGATACGACGGCGACGCCGGCCACGGCCGGGGGCATCACCTGCATCTTTCCTACAGCCACTCTGCCACCCCTCCGAAGACGCCTGCCGAAACGGTCTATTCGCTCCGGTGCCCTGATGGCGGTGGCGGCGGCGAGCAGAGCGACGGCGGTGACGGCAGCGGTGACGGCGGCGGCATCTCGACCGGCGGCCGCGCGACCTCGGACGGAGGCAGCGGCATCTCCACCCAGAGCGTGGCGCCAACCGATCTCGCCCCGGTCCAAACCGAGACCGGCGGAGTTTCCCGTTAAACGCAGACATGGACCGTGCGGGCCCGCCTTCGAAGGCGGTTCCCGGGCGTTTTCGCTGAAGGCTGGCTCCGGTCAGGCCTATCCGCGTCGCTTACCCACTACCGCTTAAGGCTGCTTCCTTCCGGACCTGACCTGATTCACGGGTGTGCATCGCGCGGGACCTGACCATCAACGCCGCCCTCGACGTACTGACCCCGAAGAACCAACGGTCCTCGGGCGGGCGTTCAGCCCCGCTAGAGCGGATTGCGGGTGACAAGGCACCGCTAGCACCCCACCTAGCACGGTCCGCTGCGGATCCTACTCCGTCTGGGCTTCGACGGCTCCTGCCGGCTGCCCTGCGCTAGTAGCGCGGGTCCTGTGGGTCGCGCTCGCGCGTGACGACCGTTTCACCCCGCGCCGGACGGTTCATCATGAAGAGGCCGATCACCAGGCCGATGATCCCGACGACCATCAGGATGAGGCCGACCGTAGAAAGGTCCACCTCGTCGATCGAGTCCGCAACGGCGAACTTGAGGATGGCGCCGACAGCAATCAAGAAAAGAGAAGTTCCAATAGTCATGGGACCATCATGACCGTAAGGGGGGACGTTCAAACGACCGTGGCTGAATATTGGCGTCACGCGTAACACGGAAAAAATGAGTGGTCACCCCTCATGGCCAAGGTCTCGAGCCTGTGCTGACCGACGCTTATCATCATCCGCCTAGGGCGCGTAGCTCAGTGGGAGAGCGCTCGCTTCACACGCGAGAGGTCGCTGGTTCGAAACCAGCCGCGCCCATCCCTAAAACGCGCCCACAGGCGATCGGCGACGCGGCGTCGGCGGCCTCAAGCGGTGAGCACGGGGCGGTCGTTCAGGAGGCCACCCAAGTTCGCGATCGCCGCACTCATGTGCGTGCCGACACGGACCAGCGCCGTCTTCATTCGCTCGTCATCGAGGTGGGCTCGCACGGCTCGCCCGATGTTCACCCGTGAACGCTGGAGCCAAGCCTGGATGTCTTCCTCCGGACCCCAGGCCACTTCGTTGGCGGCACCGATATATGTTGACCATGCCCAGTCCAGTCGGTTGCGCGTGCGCGGGCACGGGTTCGGCCGAGCGAGGCGGTTCTTCTCGCCATCGTCGCGCTCGCTGGCCTCGAGGAAGCCGACCAGCGCCGCGCTGAACGGCAGCATGCCGAAACGCGTGGGCTGCGGAGTGACCCGATCCCTCTCGAAGATCGGGCGCGGTGGTGCCCAGCCGAGCCCGTGCGCGGTGCAGTCGATGTGGAGTTCTCCCGGGGCGGTGGGTTCGGTGCCCTCGTCCAGGACCAGTGTGTCGATCCCGACCCGTCGGACCCGACCCTTGCGGATCACCCGCGAGATGCGGCGCAGCTGCCCCCGCTCCGCTGCGCTCAGCGTCGCACCATGGAACATGTCTGGCTCTATCTCCGGATCCAGCCGGTGAACCTGGCCGCACGCCTCGGCACGCGCGTAGAGATCCTCGAGGTCCGAGGCCTCAGCGGCGACCTCATAGGCGTCCGCCAGCCCTTCAACCATCCCAGCGACCAGGTCGAGCGGCTGCGTGAAGCTGCGGTCGAGCGTCCAGGCATCGCGCGGTCGTACCCACCGGATGTCTTCCGGAGCGACCGATCGACTCAACAGCCAAGTGCAGGTGTCCATCGCGGTCTTGCCCGCGCCGAGGACCGTGAACCTGTCGGCAGGGTCGCTGAGTTCAACGAGCTCGTTCGGGGTGGCGACGCGCGCGCCGGGGTCGGCATCGAAGTCAGGGTCGTGGCGGGCGGGCACCTCGGTGTTCAGGTAGGTGGCATCAACCAATTTCCGTGCCGGGACCATCGTCTCTCGGCCAGTCACGCGAGACAACAGCCGATGGCCGTCGCCGTCGGTTCCGACATACTCGTGGCCCCCGAGCCAGGTGACCTGCCCCGAGGCCAACAGGTGGTCGAGCGCGCGCCGAAAGTAGTCGCGTATTTCAGACGCGCTGGCCTGCTCGTAAAACCCCGCGTTGACGCCGGATTCGTCGATCCGATCGTGACCCAACGGCAACGAGTTCGTCCCATAGAAAGCCGACGGTTGATGGAGTCGGACAAACGGATAGGCATCGTTCCAGTGGCCGCCCGGTGCGTGTCTGCGGTCAGCCAACACCACGGTCGCGTCCGAGTCGGCGATCAGCGCGTCGGTGAACGCCATGCCCGTAGCGCCAGCTCCGATTACCAGGTAGTCAGCCACATCACCCGTTTCCTGAATCGCTGATCCGAGACTCGACCCGGATGGGAACGAAGCCATTGTATAGCCGTAGCTCAACGCGGCAGATCTCGGTCAGACCGGCAAATGGGCACCGCGCGGTTTCTGGTGCCATGTCCGAAGGCATCCGAGCACATCCAAAGGCATCGAGGGGTCGGTCGACGCCCATCCGTGCCTGAGGGACCACCGCTTCAACGCGAGAGGTCGCTGGTTCGAAACCAGCCGCGCCCATCAAAGAAAGCCCCGCTAATGGCAGGTTTTCTCTGCTTAGGGCTTGAGGCGTGGGGAAGGCAATTTTCCGAAATCCGCCCAACTTCCACCTTTCCACGGATAAACCAACAACTGGTTTCGCGCTGCCTCGGATCGAGGTTGTGGTGTGACCGCGCAGCTACTCCGGCAGCCCGGCGGCTTCGAGGGCTTCCTCTCGCGTTCCGAGCCACGCAACCCGGACGATCTTGCCGTCCCGGAACGTCCAGACTCCGTGGTGCCTCTGTTTCACCTCGGCCCCACTCGCCCGCCCTCGGCCTTGGGAGACCACGACGGATACAACCTGCTCCCCCGCGTCGATGGCCTCTTCGAGATGGTCGTCGGCAGTCTCCCACGCCTCGTAGCGCTCGCGGATGAGGCTCCGCATACCCTCGGGCCCCCTGTAGATGCGGCGGTCCATCACCCGCCTGAACGGGCTCCGGGAGAAATCCCACTCGACCTCCGGGTGATAGGCGGCGAGGACAGTGGCGTGGTCACCGCGAGACACGGCGTCGTAGACCCGGCGCACAATCTCCACGTTCTCCTGCGACATCGCCCGCGCAGTATCGCGCAGTGCCTGCCCTCCCACCTATCCACAGATAAACCGGAGGGGCTCGCCCTGCCGGTGATCGAGGTCGCGACGTGAGCGCCCTACTCCGACAGCCCGGCGGCTTCGAGAGCCTGCTGCTCAGACTCGAGAAACTGCCAACGGACGATTTTGCCGTTACGGAAGGTGGCGAGGGCGCAGATGTCGACTTCCATCTGTATCCCGCTGCTCGGTCCACGTCCCCACCACCGCAGCGAAGCGAGAACGTGGTTGTCAAAGTCGCGCATCTCGCGGAGCTCGACCGAGAAGTCGTCCCAAATCTCTGTCGTCTGGGCTATGCCTTGCAACAGAC
>JALZIJ010000091.1 GCA_030860375.1 Actinomycetota bacterium
GGCACGACCGCACCATCTCCAGGGCGCGTACCGGGTCGCGCAGGTGGAGAAGCAGGGTGCCGATAAAGGCCAGGTCCACTGGCCCCCCGATCCGCTCCGGCGTAACGTCGTAGACGTCGCTGACGACCCGGTGGACCTGCGACCCAAGTTGCGCCGAGGCCAGGCGAAACCCGCGCCCGAGCTCCACTCCGAACTCCTCGACCTCCCGCTTCAGCTCCGAGCGCTTGTGCGGTGGCCACTGCGCGTCGTCGATCTTCTCGAGGTCGATCGCGGTCACCTCGGCTCCTCGCCGCTCCATCTCGAACGCCCAGAAGCCGTCGAAGGTGCCCACGTCGAGCGCCCGCTTGCCGCGGAGATCATCGGGCAACACGCGCGGCGCGGCCGGGCGCATGTCGACGTAGCCCGGCGTCACGACCCCAGGCGCCAGCGCGATCGTGTGGTACCAGATCGGGTTGGACTCGATCGCCTGGCGCGCCGCAGCCGAGCGGTCGCCTGAGCTCATCCGGACCGACCCTCGTCGAGGATCGCCTCGTACAGGGCCTCGTGACGGGCCACCAGGCGTTCCCAGTCGTAGGACTCGGCAGCGCTGCGACACGCCGCGACGGCTCCGTCCCGCTCCCCCAGCTCCAGGCCGCGATCCATCGCTTCCGCCAGCGACCCCTCGTCTTCTGAGAACAGCTCTCCGGTACGGCCCTCGTCGAGCAGCTCGGCCGGGGCACTCCCTCTGGCCGCGATCACCGGCGTGCCCGCCGCCAGGGACTCGAGCGCGACCAGGCCGAAGGCCTCGCCGGCGCTGGTGAGGACGCTCGCATGGGCCGAGGCATACGCGCGGGCCAGCGCAGATGTGGAATCGCCGTCGACCCACTCGGCGCCGTCGGGCAAGCTGGGCCGGAGGGGGCTCATGAACGGATCGCGCGTGCGCACGATGCGAAGCGCCGCTTCAGGGCGCTTCCGGCGCAGCTCGGCAAAAGCCGCGAACAGCAGCTCAGCGCGTTTGCGGGGGTCGCCCAGGCTGGCGGCGCAGACCAGGGTGGGCCGCTCGGGCCGGTTCGCCCGGACCGCGAAGTCGGCGCCGACCACACCGCCCGGCAGCACCTCGGGCTCGACCAGCAGGTAGCGGCGGAACGGGATCGCGGCAGCCGTGCTGAGCACGGTCACTCGGTCGGCTCCGGAGATGCCCGTCTTCATCATCTCGAGGCGATAGCGTCGCTGCACGAGGTACGCACGCTCGGGTATCCCGTGGAACGAGAACACGAATGGAGGCCCGCCCAGCCGCTTCGCCTTCGCCGCCCCCCAGGCATACGCAGGGTGGAACGCGTGCGCAACATCGAACCGGCCCCGAAGCAGGGCGAGCATGGCGGCCGGGAGGGAATCGAGGTGGTCCTCGTACCAGCGCAGGGGCGCGAACTTGGGCGGCCGCCTCGTCCGCAGCACCCTCATCCCGTCCTCGGAGCTCCACTCGCGTCCACCCGCGTGACTGGTGATGAGGGTCACCTCGTGGCCCCTCGCAGCCAGCGCGGCTCCGAGGTCGTGCACGACGCGCTCGGTTCCCCTGCGCACCTCGGGCCAGTAGCAGGGTTGTAGGAGGGCGATTCTCACGGATCGAGGATTCTCACGGGTCGAGCATTGGATCCCGCAGACGCGGGCGCAGACCTTCTTACAGGACCACGGCGCGGCTGCGTACCGAAGAGACCGTAAACCACACGATCTCGGTCGCGTCGACCAGCGCCCCCGCAGCGAGGTTGCCAGGGTATCGGACGAGGTCCCACGGCTTTAGGTACGAGCGCACGAAGTGACGATACGCGTAGGGCAGCGCGGCGAGTACCCCGAGGCTGGGCACGCGGCGCAGCAGGCCCAAGCCGGTGGCCGCGAGCAGGAGCCATGCGTGGTCACGATCCGTGAACACGCCAAGCCACAGACGCTCGCGCAACTCGGGGTAACGCGCGACGATCGCCGGCCGCGAGCCTCGCTTGCGCGCGTCGCGAAGCGCCGCCGGGACGCTGCGCCAGTGCACGGCGTGCCAGACCAGGGCGCGGTCCGTGAAGCGGAGGCCGACCCCCGCCCGGCGGGCTCGCAGGCCCAGATCCACGTCCTCACCCAGGAAGTCGATCGCTTCGTCGAACCCACCCAGCCGCTCGATCGATGCGCGCGCGTAGGCGATGTTGCAGGTCTCATACCAACCGCTTGGTCGAACGTTGAGAATTGTCCGCGCGAGTCCCCGGAAGAGGTGCCGTTCGTCCGGATCCGGCACGGTGCGCCCTTGCACGATGACCTCGGCACCCGCGCCTGCGTCGAGAAGTCCCTGAAGCCACCCGGGCGCTGGCCTGCAGTCGTCGTCGGTGAACGCGACGACCGGCCCGCGGGCCGCACGCCAGCCACAGTTGCGCTGCGCCGAAGTGCCGGCGACGGGGCTTGCGATGAAACGCACTGGCAGGCCAGGGGGGGAGCCGGTGGCGGGCTCGCCTTCCGTGTCGCTCGAGCGCACCACGATCACCTCGAAGCGCTCCGCTGCGAGGGTCTGGTCCGCGAGCGCATCGAGGGCGAACGCAAGGCGGGTCTCCCGGCGACGGGTCGGGATCACGACCGAGATCTCGGGTCCGACGCTCAGATCAGAAACACCCGCTCGCGGATCGACGCCCGTGCGAAGACGGCGATCTCGGTCAGGTCCAGACTGAGGCGCACCGGGAGATGCGCAGCTTGGCGGGCGAACCCCTGTGGGCTGAGATAGCGGGAGTCGAATGCGGCTCGCAGGTACGGAAACGCCGCGAGCGCTGCGACGACCGGGAATCGCCGGGCTGCGACCAGTCCCGACAGCGCCAAGAGCAGACGAGCGTGCCGGACGTGGGCGAAGTAGCGCCAGCAGAGCTCCTCGCGGTACTCGGGGTGGCGGGCGACGACCATCACGCTGCCCTCGCGTCGGCTCGCCTCGCGCATCGCCGCGGGAAGCGAGCGCGGCAGGACGGCGTGCCAGGTCAGGGCCTCGCCGACGTAACACTGAGACGCGCCCAGTTCGCGTGCCCGCAGTCCGAGGTCGGTGTCCTCTCCCCAAGCGGCCGGGAAGCGCTCGTCGAAACCGTCGAGGCGCTCCAGCAGCGAGCGCGGGTAGGCCATGTTGCAGGTCGCAAACCACTCGTTCTCGCTGGTGATCAGCCAGCTTCGGGCCAGTCCCCAGTAGAGGTGGGCTTCATCGGGATCGGGCTCGGTACGTCCCTGGAGCATCGTCATCTCATCCTCTTGCGCACGGTGTAGTTGCTCCAGCCAGTCGGGAGGCGGCCTGCAATCGTCGTCGGTAAAGACGATCAGGGGCGCGTCCGCCGCCCGCCACCCGATGTTTCGCTGCACCGCCGGACTCGCCACCGTCGAAGTCAAGAAGCGCACCGGCAGGCCGGAAGGCACCTCGCAGAGCGGCCCGTCGCAGGCGTCGGCGACACGAACCACGATCACCTCGAAGCGCTCCGCGGCAAGCGTCTGCGCGGCGAGCGCCTCGAGCGCGAACGCCAGGCGCGTCTCGCGATCGCGGGTGGGGATGACAACAGCGATCTCGGGCCTCGCAGTCTTCGAAGCACCGGTGCGTTCAGCCGCAGCGCTAGGGGACACGACCCTCGACAAACGGGACCTCGAAGACCTTCTCGTGCATGACGGGCCCGTGCCCGAAGTACTGCTCTTCGCCGAACAGCTCGCCGTGGTCGGCGGTGACGATCACCCAGGTGTCGTCGGGCAGCGAGTCGAAGAGCCGGGCGAAGACGCCGTCAAGGTATTGGACCGCGTTTATCTGCCGGTCCTGAAGCTGACGCATCGTCGTCGCGTCGAAGAACTCACGGGGCTCGGACGGATGCGGCTGGTCCTGCTCGCGCTCGTCGAGTCGCTTGAAGACGCCGTGGACGCCGGAGATACGCGGCCACTCGCTGGGATCCTCGTCGGGGAGGGCGTACGGGTAGTGGGTCTCCCCCACGTTCAGGAGATGGAAGCTCGGGCGGTCGGGATCGAACGAAAGCTTCGGCAGCATCGCTGCCATGTCGTTGTGGCTGGGCATCAGCTCGAAGCTATCGAAGTCGCGGTTGATCGCGGTCGTGGGATTCAGCACGGGCATCGAAACCATCGCGTGGGTCGCGTATCCGAGTTTCCGCTTGAGGAAGGTAGGCAGGAAGAGGGAAGGCAGCATCGACTTGAATTCGACCCCTTCGACGCCGAGCCGCTCGCCGTAGCGAAGGAAGTCCTGCTTGTAGTACTCGGAGGCATAGACCTCGGCCGGGCTCGTGTGCGGCAGAAGACCCATCAAGAGGTTGTAGTGCGAGGGCGCGGTCCAGCTCGCGTAACTGTAGCGCCGCTCCACCTCGCCGAGCTGGGCCAGCGCCCGCGGACACGCTTCGATCCAGGAGTCGTAGCGAAGGCTGTCGAGGATGACGACGACCAGGTTACGAGCGTTAGGAGGCGGCGCTGGCAGACCAGCCGGCTGGCGGGGCGCGGATGCCATCGGCGCCAGCTTAGGGGCTTGCCCTGTCAAGTCGTCAATGCAGGAGTCCTGTCACGCCCTCTGACGGTGCCTGCGCCTGAGGGCTCTCGGGCTCCGTTTAGGTTCGGCGCATTTTCTTGCGCCAGTAGGAGCGAACTTGAAAGCGCCGCGCGAGCCGACCGCCTTGGGCGGGATGAGCCTCGAAGGTGTGGTTTTCAGGCCAGCGGGAGGTGTGGTAGCGCTCCGCAGCAGCCGGTGGGGCGGCGAGTACTTCAATCGACGCGCCCTTTGTCGCCACCAGGAACGTCCCGTCTGCCGCACCATCAATCTCAATCACCGGTGGGGCAAGGACTTCCATGACGCTCGTAAAGCCGACGTTGGTTAGGAGGTTCAAGAGGGATGCCTTGGTGGGCCAGAAGCTCGACCGGTTCCCGATACTCGCCCACGCACCTTTAGTCTCTGCATACTCGAACCCTCGATAATCGCCGACCATGCGATCCCCGCTCAGCCCGATCGCCGTCCGGAAGATCGCGACCCGCTCGGTGCAGTCGTAAACCGCTTGAGCGAGTTTCAACACGTCGTCTGCATCCAGGTGGTAAAGGATCCCTAGACACAGCGTCAGGTCGAAGGTGCCGTGTCGTTTCGGAGAGAGGTCGCGCACGTCCTCCAGATGCAACTCGAATCGCGGTGGCGATAGCCGCTCAGCCGCGTAGCGGACACGCTTTGCGTTCTCTTCTCGCCCCTCAATCGCCACGACTTCGGCACCGTGCATCGCGAACTCAAGCCCATAGAGCCCCTCAAGACAGGCCAGATCTAGAATCCGGAGTCCCTCCAAAGGACCGAGCAGATCGCTCCCGAGTTGAATGAGTCTCGCCGCAACCATCTCGGCCGCGCCGACACTCGGCTCTCCGAAAGCGAACTCGTCATCGCCAAGCCGCACGTTCTGAGCAGTCCACCGCATCTCAGCAGTATCCGCCACGTTCTAACGAGGTGCCGCGACGATGACTGCGTGCGGATCCCCGAGCCGTGAGTGGAAGACCTGCTCGCGAGCCGCCCGCGACCGCAAGCTCGCGACGCTCACCGGGGGGTGTTGCATTCCGCGGCCAGGCGTCATGCGTAGCTTCTGCGTCTTGCCGAGGCGCCTGAACCCGGCGGCGTCCACCATCCGTTCGAGGCCAGTGACGTTCGGCCGCCACCACCACGGCCGCCCCTGTCCATCCATTCCCGCGACCGCCTCGCGGGGGAACAGGATGCTCTTGGTCACGTCGATTCCATCACAGATGATGGCCGTGCCTGAGCAGACCTCGCGGAGCCGAGTCAGAGCGCGGACTGGGTCGCGCAGGTGGATCAGCAGGCTCCCGAGGTAGACGAGATCGAACGTGCCGACGTCATCGGGGTCGAGTTCGTAGACGCTCAGCTCCCGCCTCTCGACCGCAGAGCCGAGGGTGCTTGCGACCAGCTCGAAGCCGCCGCCGCCGCGCTTGCGTTGGTTGATGGCCTCGATGGTTGCGGCCTCGGCGCCTGCCGGCCAATCCCACCTCAGCGGGTCGAGGATGTCGATTGCGAGGACGTCACCGCCACGCTTTTCCATCTCGAACGCCCAGAACCCATCAAAGGTGCCCACGTCCAGACAACGCTTGCCCTCGAGCGATGCGGGGAAGGGAATCGTGGAAGCGATCTCACGGAGGTCGAACCAGCCCGGTGTCTCGATCCCTGGTGCCAGCTCAAACGTGTGGTACCACTGATGCCGTTCGACCTCCGTCTGGAGATCCGGCTGCGGCTCGACGGTCGATGATCCAGACATCGCCTGCGCACGGTATCCGACACCGCCCTCCGAGACGTCGCCCAGGCTCAACCTCGCGCGTATCGAGCCCTCGCCAGCCTGACGGCCGCCCGCTGCTTGAGCCGTCGAGCCCCCGAGGCGCGTCGCGCCGTGTAGAGCACCAGGTGCGAACGCCCGTGGTGGATACCGTAGTAGGTGAGCCGGCCATCGGCAGCGCGGTCGACAAGCTCTTCAACGGGCAACTCGTGATGGAGGGCTTGATCTTCCGGCTCGGGCTCGAGGAAGTTCACCATCACGAGCTGGGCCCGGCTCTCCATTTCGCCCAAAAACGCCACCGGGTCATCCACATGCTCGATCACGTCGAAGGCAAAGGCCGCGTCGAAGCCGCCGGGCACCGACCGGTCCAGGTCGTGGACGGGCGCTTCAATGCCACGCCGCTCCAGCCGCCAACGCAGATACTCGGTGCTGGGGTTGTTGAAGTCGGCGAACTCGACCCTGTACCCGGCTTCGGCCAGGAGCAGGCCGTCCGAGCCGATCCCACATCCGTAGTCGAGCACCCGCGCACCCGCAGGGAGGTGGGCAGCCAGTGCGCGCAAGTAGGGCGTCTTGGTGCCAGTCATCGCGAATACAGTCAGGTTGTAGAGGTAGGCGCGCGAGGTGCGGTACAGGCGCTGTTCGTCCCCGATCGCCTCCGCCTCGCGGTCGAGAGTGGCCTGATAGTTCTGCAGGCTCTCAAGCTCGAAATCCTCGGCCAGGTAGTCGCGCAGCTCCTGCTCCTCGCGAGCAGGGTCGACTTCGAGCGGGCTCCCCGGCATCGGCGAGACGATACCTTCGGCGCCGAATGCCGGATGTCAGCGTCGTCATATCCACCCTCGGTAACTACGAGGGCCTCGCTCGCGTGCTCAAAGGCTATGAGCACCAGGATGCGCCTGAGGGCAGCTTCGAGGTGCTGGTCGTAGCGGACTGCGCCGATCCGGAACCCCACCGAGTGGATGCGCTTCTGGTCGACAGGCCGTATCCCGTACGACGGCTGACCGGCAACCGTCGAGGTCTGTCGGCAAACCGGAATACAGGGACCGCCGCCTCGGAGGCGCCGCTCGTTCTGTTCACGGACAACGACACGATTCCCAGCCCACAGCTCGTCTCCGAGCACCTCGCTTGGCACCGCGAAAACCCGGAGGAGGAGGTCGGCGTCGTCGGCCACGTGCGCTGGGCGCGTGAGATCAAGGTGACGCCCTTCATGCACTGGCTCGATCACGGCGTCCAGTTCGACTACCCGAACATTCATGGGACCGAGGCCGGTTGGGGGCGGTTCTACGGCGCCAACTCGTCAGCGAAGCGCTCGTTCGTCGAGCGGGTTGGCGGCTACGACGAGGTACGCCTCCCCTACCTCTACGAAGACCTCGACTTCGGCTACCGAGCGAGCAAGCTCGGCTTCCGGGTTCTCTACAACCGCCGCGCTGAGGTCGAGCACCTGCGTGAGATGGACCTGGAGTTCTGGCAACAGAAGGTCGGGCGTCTGGCCCGGGTCGAACGAACCTTCGTTGCCAAGCATCCCGAGATTCCGCCGTACTTCTACGAGCTGTTCAGCAAGGCCGCCGCCTTACCTCCGGCCCGTGGACGGGGAAAAGGGCTGATCCGATTAGTTCCCCGCGCGTTTCCCTGGCTCGGCCCGCGCGTGTGGACAAGCGCCGACCTCTATTACCGTCAAGGCTTGGCGCCGGGATTCCTCGAGGCCTGGGACTCGGACGAGCCGCCGGAGCCGGCGGAGGGGCCGGTCGCTCCATACCTGCTCGACTCCGTCCACTCCGGGGGCTCCTCCCCCTCAGGGCCGAAGTAGTCGATTACGCGAGCGGGCACGCCGGCGGCGACGCAGTACGGGGGGATCGGCCGAGAAACCACCGCGTTGGCGCCGATCACGGCACGAGTGCCGATGTTGTTCACGATTGTGCACTTCGAGTGGATCTGTGCGTCGTCTTCGATCTTGATCGGGCGGAAGTCGTAACCCTGGTACAGGAACGGCACGTCGAGGTCCTTGTAGCGGTGGTTGCCGTCGGCCACGTAGGTGGCCTGCGCGAGCCCGCAGCGCTTTCCGATCTCGACGGTGGTGGCGCAGGTGATGATCACGTCATAGGTGAGATAGGAGCCGTCGCCGATCTTGATCGTGCCGCCGTCGTAGATCTCGGCGCGAAACCGGCGTCGAAACTCGACGCCCGCACCGACGATGAAGTTCCCCTTGTCAGGGATGTGGAGGCTGAAGCCCGGCCCCAGATACACGGGACCCTCGAAGACGATGTTCGCGTGTGGGTGGCGAAACAGCACCCAGCGCTTCCGTAGCTCCGACATCACGCGCGGACCCCAGAAGTAGCCGACCTTGCGCGGCGCATAGCGAATCTTTCGCACGAGCTCCCGCAGCCCGCTCAAGTCGCTCTCCTCGCTGCGTGGACGACGACGTGGGGGACGCCCCCGCGTTGCTTGTTAAATCGCATGTTGAACGTCCCGTGCT
>JALZIJ010000103.1 GCA_030860375.1 Actinomycetota bacterium
GGCTGTGACGATCGCGCCTGATCGCGCTGCGCACGAACGGGACGACCAGCCGTGCGGTTCGGTCGACGTAGTCGATGAAAGGCCAGTGTCCCGAGTCGCCGAAGATCTCGACCCGAGCCGCCGGGAAGCCTTCCCGTTGGCGGGCGGCCATCGCCACCGGTAGATAGGGGTCGTCGGCCCCCCAGATCACGAGCGCCGGTCGATTGGCCCGGCGGGCGAGTGCCGAAGCCTGTGCCTGCGCCGTCGCATCGACCTCCGCCTCGCTCGCCGAGCGGTACGTCTCGAGGATGGTGCAGCGCGTTTCGCGGTCGAGGTCGTCGTACCAGCGGTCCGTTGTCGCCTGGGGGAGTGGCACCGTTTGACCGCTTGAGAGGCCGGTGGTGAAGACCGGCCGGTTCAGTCCCAGCCAAAAGAGCTCTCCGGTGCCCGACGGGCGCGAGATCGAAGCGAGTGAATGGTCGCGGTAGCCAAGTAGGAGGCCGGTGTTGATCAGGGTGGCACTTCGCAGCCGGCGCGGCCTGAGCGAGGCCCACTCGAGTGACACCGGTCCGCCGATGTCGTGAGCGACCAGGTGGACGCGACGGATCCCGAGCTTTCTCATCGCGCGGTTCAGGAAGCGCGCGCCGACATCGGGAGTGCGTCCGAGGCCCCAAGCGTCAGCGGCGTGCCCGAACCCGGGCATGTCCAGAGCGACCGCGCGCCGGTTGCGATTACCGAGCTGCGGCAGCAGATCAGCCCAATCCGCGGCCGACCCGGGAATGCCGTGCACGAGCACGACGGCGACCTTTCCCTTCCGGGTTCCGGACTCGAGCAGACGCGTCTTTTGGCCTGAAACGGTGATGCTGCGCTCCCTGATGCCCGGTCCAGCAGCGGGACCCGAGCCTTCTGCAGGGACGTCCACCGGGTCGAAGAGCGACCCCGCCGCCGGATCGCAATAGCCGCTCGGGAGTGATTGGCCACCTGCCGAGGCGGGACCGCTGATCACGGTCGCGACAGCCGTGACCAATAGCACGAACATTCGCCGGACGGGAACCAAATGCAAATGCTGTCGCATTAGATGCCGAGCCTATTCGACGAGGGCGACTGTGTCGCTGACACCGGGTGCCTTCGCACCAGAGCAAGCAGACGCAATTGGTGTCCCCGGTTCGATCCGGGTCTCGCCATCCAGCGCCGTCAGGTCTTACTGACCGGCCTCGTCCGCCGCTTCGCCTTCGTCGTCGGGAACGTCGTCCTCGCCCACCCCCGGCTCGTCCTCGCCATCGGGTTTGCTCAGGCTCAGGTCATCGCCCTTGTCCGGTTGCGGCACTTCGATCTCTTCCGCGTCTGACTCGTGCTCTGAGAGCCGGTCGTCCATCCGGGTGGCGTCCTCCTCGAGCCCGCCGAGCTTCTCATCGGCCTGCCGCTTGGCTTCGTCGATCTCCCTGTTCGCGCCCTCGTCGCTCATGACAGCTCTCGCCTCTCTACGGATAGCTTCCTCTCCCTTGCCCTCAGAATCCTCTCAGATCACAGGCCGCAGGCCGCTCGATGCCCTGAAGCGCGCATTCGGCGCCTACGGTCGCTTGAAGCTTTCCGATCATGCGGCGGGGCTCACCTATTTCGGGATCCTCTCGGTCTTCCCCGGCATGATCGTCACGGTCTCACTGCTGGGACTCTTCGGCGATCAGGGGACGATCGATTCGCTCCTCCAGATCATTCGCGACCTCGCACCCGGCGAGGCGGCCGACACCTTCGACGGCGCGATCGAGGGGGCCGTCAACGGGGAGGGTGCGGGGATTGCGCTGGTGATCGGGATCGGGGTAGCTCTCTACAGCGCTTCGGGCTACATCGGAGCCTTTACCCGCGCGGCGAATGACATCTACGAGGTGCGTGAGACGCGCCCGTTCTGGAAGACGCTGCCGAGGCAGGTCGCGCTCACTGCTGTTCTCATGGTCGGGCTTGCCGCAACCCTTTTCACCCTCGTCCTCACCGGGCCGCTTGCCGAGTCGATCGGGAACGTGATCGGGGTCGGCGATACCGCTCTCGCGATCTTTTCTGTCGCCAAGTGGCCGGCGCTGGCGGCGGTCGTCTCGTTCCTCTTTGCCCTGCTGCTCTACGAGGGCCCAAACGTCGACCACGCGGGCTTTCGGAGCCTCCTACCCGGGGCGTTCCTTGCGACCCTTCTCTGGCTGGTCGCTTCGGCGGGCTTCGCCCTCTACGTCGCGAACTTCGGCTCGTACTCGAACACGTACGGCTCGATTGCGGGCGTGATCGTCTTCCTGGTGTGGATCTGGCTTTCGAATCTCGCACTGCTTATCGGCGCGACGTTCAACGTCGAGCTGTCGCGAAGCGGCACTCTCGTCACCGAAGCCGAGTCGATGGCGGGCGACGAGCCCGCCCAGCGGCCGCCGAGCGCAACGACGATCTAGCGGCCCGAGCAGAACACGCGCTGGAAGCGCCGGTTCTGCAACGAGTCAGGTTCGGGTTACGCAAAGCGACACCCATGACGAGATGACCGTCCGATTCTGCCTTTACCTTCCGCGCAGATGAACCCTCGACTTGCAGTTCAGCCCACGCTTGGATCGCCCACGCCGGAGCATGCGGCTCGGGTGTTTCTCACTGACCTCGGCGACGGTGACGGGGTCGCCGCGGCATTCGCCGTCCGGGAGCGCAATCGCCTTACGCGCAGGAACGGGGACGACTTCGTAAAGCTCATCCTCGGCGACCGCACCGGCACCGTCGAGGCCGTCGCATGGGAGGCAGTGGATGAGTGCTTCGAGTGCTCGGAACCCGGCTCCATCGTCTGGATCGAGGGCCGCTTCACGATCCACGCCCGCTACGGCCCGAAGGTCACGATCGACTCGGTCCGCCTCGCCGAGGCGGGCGAGTACGCGGAGGGCGACCTGCTCGAGAGCTCCCCGATTCCCGTGGAGCTCTTGGAGACTGACCTTCGCGACATCCTTGGGACGATCCGCGATCCGGATCTCGCGGCGCTCCTCGACCGCTTCTTCGGTGTCGAGACGGAGAGCTGGAAGCGCTTTCGCGTGGCGCCGGCGGCGAAGTACTACCACCAGGCATACACCCACGGCCTCCTCGAGCATGCGCTCTCGGTCGCGCAGGCCGTCAGCGCCGCCGCGGCGGCGTTTCCGGGCATCGACCGTGATCTTGCCGTCACCGGCGCGCTACTTCACGACATTGGCAAGACCCAGGCCTACAACGACGATCCTCTCGCGATCGACCTCACCGATGCCGGCCGGCTCCTCGGCGAAATTCCGATCGGCTACTACCTGGTCCGCAGCGAGATCGAGTCGATCGACGGCTTCGACCCGGAGCTCGCCCAATCTGTCCTTCACATCATCCTCGCCCACCACGGCACGCACGAGATGGGCTCGCCCGTCGTCCCCGCGACCCGCGAGGCGACTCTCGTCCACATGATGGACAACCTGGGCGGCAGGCTCGGCAGCTTCGACCGGATCGAGCGCGACCTCGCCGCTGGGCAGAGCTGGTCGAAGTTCGACCGCGGCCTTGACTCAGCGGCTTACTTCAGCACCCGCCGCGCGGCGTAACCCCCAGGGGTCGTCGGCTAGGGCGCAAAGCGATCGACGCAGTGCTGAATCGCATCGGTGTCGCCTACGGCTGATTGCATGCAGTTGCCGAGCCTCTGTGCCTGCTTAGCGGATTTGGGAGTCCCGACATTGATGTTTTCGCCGCCTTCGGTTTGTTCGAGAGACTTCCGAATCTGGTCGTCAAGCCCATCCAGATCGGGAAAGGACTGGGAGATGCTGCCCGAGATCTTCTCGCCCGTGTCCAAGATCGGCTTCAAGATGAAGAAGTAGACCGCCGCGAGAATCGCCACCGTGGTGACGATCTTCAGGATTGGGTTGATGATGGTTCCGGCGCCGATCATTTACTCACCCACCGACACAGGCTGCTTTCGCACCTAAAGGTGCTCATCTGATTCTGCCCCCAGGTTTGTTCCCCCGCTAGGCGCGGCTGCCGACTGGAGACTACGGGAACAGCAGGCGATCGGCCAGATCGCGACAGCGCTGCATGTCCCTGATGTCGAAGCCGGCGTCCTCGACGCAGTTGTCGACCTGATCGGATTGGGCCACGTCGCCCCGGGCGCTCAGACTGTCCGCATAGGAGAGCGCGAAGTTTCGGTTCGACTGCGCCTCGGTGATCAGCGTGTGGCCGAACTCGTCGCAGCGCTGCATCGCCTTTGCGTTGTCGTCGGCCTCGCGCACGCAGTCGCGCACCTCACGGGCTGCCTCGGGCCACCCCGAGTAGAGGCTCGAGGCGAACGACTCGGCCCTGTCGCGAGCGAAGTTGAGATCGAACTCCTCGCTGCGAGCGTTGGCGTCAGCGGTGGACTGGCGGATCTGGTCTCCCACCTGGCCCGAGATGTTCTCGGTGGTGTCGAGGACGGGCCGCACGATGAACAGGTAGACGGCGCCGAGGATCGCCACCGTGGTCACGATCTTCAGGATTGGGTTGATGATGGTGCCGGCGCCAATCAATTCATTGATCTCCTCCCGCCTGAACCATAAAGCCAGTACGCAAACTGCGTACTTTGCGGCTCAGTCGGCCACGAAGAGGTCACGAATTCCCCAATATCCTGACCCTATGGCCAAGGACACTGAAAAGCTGATCCGCCAGCTCTCGCTGATCTCGTTCCTCATGGCCAACCGTCGTCCTGTTTCGGCTCTTGAGATCAAGCGCGAGGTCGAGGGATACTCCTCGATGAACGAGGACGCGTTCGCGCGTCGGTTCTACGCGGACCGCGCGGAGCTCGAGAGCCTCGGCATCTCTCTCCAGGTCGAAAAGCCGGCCGAAGGCTTCTTCGAGGCCGAGCTCTACGCCCTCCCGCCTGAGAACTACTACCTCCGTCCGATCGAGTTCGCCGACGGCGAGCTGGCGGCGCTTCGCACCGCGCTCAGCCTCCTCGACGGCGAGTTCGCCTATGCGGAGCCGCTTCGACTCGCGCTCCAGCAGGTCTCATGGGGAAGGCCAAGCCCCCTCCAAGAGGGCGAAGACGTGCCGATCGACATCCGCCTCTCGACGAACGGGGGTGGCAAGGAGCTCTCGCAGCGCCTCGCCAAGATCGAGACCGCGATCTCGCGCCGCAAGCGGATTGAGTTCAGCTACTACACGATGCAGCGCGACGAGGTCTCCGACCGCAGGGTCGATCCGTATCACCTCGTCTTCAGGGACGGGCAGTTCTACCTCATCGGGTTGGCGCACGAGCGCGACGCGGTCAGGATCTTTCGCCTCAGCCGCATCCGTGGCAAGGTCTCCTACGCGTCGAAGGCAGAGCACGACTTTTCGCCGCCCGAGAACTTCGACGCCCGCGACTACGCGTCGCGGGCGGAGTGGCAGATGGGCGAGATCTCCGGCACGGCCAAGGTCTTCGTGCGCGAGCGCATCGCGTGGCTCGTCGAACGAGACTTCGGTAAGTACGGGTCGCTTCGCAAGGTGGCCAAGGAGGACGGCGTCAAGGGTCGCGGCATGGTCTACGAGACGGAGTACGCCTCGATTCGCCAGTTGATCTCGTGGGTGCTCTCGTGGCGCGAGAACGCGCAGCTCATCGCGCCTTCCGACGCCGCCACCGCCGGTGCCGAGCGCATGAAGCTCTTGCGAGCGCGCCATCGCGGTGCCTTTGAAGTGGCGTCGATCGTCGCCCGTCCGGTGTTGGAGGCTGAGGGGCGTCCGGCCCGCTCAAGCGGCTCGCGCAGCCGCGGCGAGGCAGTGATCCGTCCCGAGCGCTTCGCGCGGCTGGTCACCTTCGCGGGGATGATGATCGGCGCGGCCCGGGAGGGCACCCCGCTTTCCGTCGCCCATGTCATGCGCGAGCTCAACATGAACATCGACGAGCTCCGCGAGGACATCGACGTCTTGAACGTCGTCAACTTCGGCGGCGGCACCTACGTCCTCTACGCGGAGGTCGTCGGCGACGTGATCGAGGTTGACCCTGACACCTACGGCGATAACTTCGACCGGCCGGCACGGCTCCTTCCGCTGGAGGCGAAGGCGCTGATCGCCGCGATTGACCTCTTCGGGGATCACCTGCCCCAGGCCGGTCTTGCCACCGCCCGTGAGAAGATCGTCGAGGCGCTCGGCCATGACCCATCCGAAGAGGGCCTCGAGATCGCGCCCGGCCGGGACGACTCCCACGTCGTGAGGACCGTGAACGAAGCGATTCACGAGAACTGCATCCTCGAGCTCCACTATTACAAGGAGAACGAGGACAAGTTCGTCGAGCGAAGGGTCGAGCCGTATCAGTTGGTCAACGGCCCCGAGGGCTGGTATCTCGGTTGCTACGACCTCGGCCCTCGCGACACGCGCCACTTCCGCCTCGACCGGATGAAGGAGGCGCGCAAGACCGACGAGACCTTCGAGCCGCGTGAGGGCATCGACGAGCGGCTCGCCGAGCAGGAGTGGCTGGCTCACGGCGAGGTCGCCTCCGCTGGTGTCGCGCGAGTGTGGGTCGCACCCGAGCGCGCGCGCTGGCTTCGCGAGGAGCGCACCGTGGTCGAGGAGCTTGCCGATGACG
The DNA here is from genome assembly GCA_030860375.1 of Actinomycetota bacterium. Classification (GTDB taxonomy): domain Bacteria; phylum Actinomycetota; class Thermoleophilia; order Solirubrobacterales; family 70-9; genus JALZKA01. The sequence continues at coordinate 6,527 of JALZIJ010000103.1, forward strand.
CTGTGGTCGTCGAGGTCCCTTACGGCTCCAAGGAGTGGCTCGTCCGCGAGATCCTGAAGGGCGCGGGGGACCTGGTCGTCCTCGAGCCCGACGATGCCCGCGAAGCCGTCTTCGCCGCCGTCAAAGAAGCCGCCTGAGCGCGCCCATGGGCGCGGTCGAGCCGGCCCCCGACGGCTCCGACGTCGTCCTGATCCGCGCGAACAACCCGGGCCCGATGACGCTCTCGGGCACCAACACATACGTCGTCGGGCGCGAGCCTGCGTGGGTGATCGATCCCGGGCCCGACGACGCCGATCACGTCGAGGCTGTGCGGGCCGAGGGCAACGCGCGCGGCGGGGTCGGCGGCGTGCTGCTCACGCATTCCCATGCCGATCACTCCGCCGGGGTAGAGCGGCTCGCCGCGCCGCTTGTCTGGGGCGCGGTGAGCTCGATCGACGAGACGAGTTGGCAGCCCGATCCTGGGACCCGGCCCGCGAATGACGCGCCCCCCGATTTCGAGGTGATCCCGACACCCGGCCACGCAGCCGACCACGCAGCTTTCGCCTGGCAAGACGTCTGCTTCTGCGGCGACCTGATTCTCGGGGAAGGATCGACCATCGTGCCGCCGTCGGCTTTCGGAGGCTCGCTGGGCGACTACCTCCTCTCCCTGGAGCGCCTGCGCGAGGTCGAAGCATCGTTGTTCGCTCCCGGCCACGGCCCCTGGATCACCGACCCACACGCCAAGATCGACGAGTACCTGACTCACCGCGCCGAGCGCGAGCGCAAGCTCGTCGCGGCTCTCGATGCTGGAGAGCGCTCGCGTGACTTGCTCCTCGCCGACGCCTGGGAGGATGTTCCAGCCGGGCTCAGGCGCGCTGCGGCGATGGCGATGCAGGCGCACCTGGAAAAGCTCGAGGCCGAGCAAAGGATCAACCTGGCCGAGCTAACCGAATGAAGTCCTACGATCCTTGTGTGGACGAAACGGTGATACGACGCCTGCCGGGAGGCGAGATCGTCCTTAGGGGATGCGCCGACCTCGAAGCGCGCCGCGATACAGCGGCCGCCAGCGCTCTTCGAATGGCGTCGACGAGACTTGGCGAGGTAGGTATCTCGCTGCCGGAGAGTTCCTGCCCCGACCCTGCGGCGCATCATCTCTACGACCTCCTTTCCACCGAGAACGAGGATGATGCTCACTCTCGCTACAACGCGATCGTCGGACGACTGGCGAGCTTCCTTCAGGCGGCCGAGCGTGCGGGATCGCGCTGACAAAAGCCGAATTCGAGCGCTCGCGAAGGAGCTCGGCAAGGTGGCTCCCGATCCGACTGCGGTCTATCTCACCGGAGGCGCAACCGCCGTCCTCGAAGGTTGGCGCGCCTCGACTGTAGATGTCGACATGCTGATCGAACCGGAGTCAGACGTCGTGATGCGCCGGCTTTCCGAGCTCAAAGAAGAGCTACAGGTGAACGTGGAGCTGGCATCTCCGCTTGATTTCTTACCGGCCCTGCCTGAGTGGCGCGAGCGGAGCCGGTCCCGGTTTCGGGAAGGCGCAATCGAGGTCTACGACTTCGACTTCTATTCGCAGGCGCTTTCGAAGGTCGCGCGCGGCTTTGAGCTCGACCTGGCAGACGTCCGCGCGATGCTGGAACGTGGCCTAGTGGACCCGGGTCGCCTTCGCGAGCTCTACGCGGCAATCGAGGGCGAGCTCTTCCGGTTTCCGTCGGTGGACCCAGCGAGCCTCCGGAAGAAGCTCGACCGCGCGCTCGGCTAAGCGCTCAAGTCAGCGTCTCGCAGCCTGCGGTGTCGTCGAGACGCTGGAGAGGCATCGACCTTTAGGCTGCAAGCCACTTGAGTCGCCGTGACCAAATCAAGCTGTCGGTCGGCGAACAGGCGGAGCTCCTCGGCGAGGCACGCGTGGTAATCGTCTCGTCGCACGGCCCGCGCGGCTGGCCGCACTCGATGCCGATGTGGTTCACCTTGCGCGAGTCAGAGGGCGACGCGCACCCGGACGGCCCTCCGGTCGAGATCTGGATCTGGACCTACGCGAAGTCTCAGAAGGTGCGAAACCTCGAGCGCGACCCCAGGGCGACGCTTCTGGTCGAGGCCGGCGAGGAGTATCTCGAGCTTCGCGGCGTCCAGGTCGAGGCTGAGGCCCAGATCATCCGCAATCCCGAGCGCATCCTCGAGTTCGGCAAGGAGTTGACGATCCGCTACTCCGAGGGAATCGAATCGATCGAGGGCGATGCCGCGAAGGCGATGGAAGCCCAGGCGGCGAAGCGCGTCGCGATCCGCTTCGAGGCAAAGCGAGTGGCCAGCTGGGACCACCGCAAGCTCGACGGCACGTACTGAAGTAGATCGCCGGGCCCGTCGGCCTCCGGGTAGCCTCCGGGCCGATGGATCCGCTCAAGGGACTGATCCTTTCGGGGGGCGCGGGGACGCGCCTGCGCCCGATTACGCACACCTCGGCGAAGCAGCTCGTGCCCGTCGCGAACAAGCCCGTGCTCTTCTACGGGATCGAGGCGCTGGTCGAGGCAGGAATCGAGGAGATCGTGATCGTGATCGCGCCTGAGACAGGCGGCGAAATCCGCGAGGCCGCGGGCGATGGCTCGGCTTTCGGCGCCAAGATCACCTACGTCGTACAGGATGCGCCGCGCGGGCTCGCGCACGCTGTTTTGACCGCGGAGGAGACGCTCGGCGGAAGCCCGTTCGTCATGTACTTGGGCGACAATCTCCTGCGCGACGGCATCTCCGAGCTGGCCGACGCTTTTCGCGCGGGCGACCACGATGCCCTCATTCTCCTCACCGGGGTCGATGACCCGTGGCACTACGGAGTCGCCGAGCTCGACGGCGATCGGATCGTCAGGCTCGTCGAAAAGCCGAAGGAACCGCCCTCGAATATGGCTCTCGTGGGCGTTTACCTCTTCGGCCCGCCGATCTTCGACGCCGCGCGCGCGATCGAGCCGTCTGGGCGCGGCGAGCTCGAGATCACCGACGCGATCCAGCACCTGATCGACTCAGGGAAGCGCGTCGAAAGCCGCACGGTCCGGGGCTGGTGGAAGGACACGGGCCAACTCGCCGACATGCTCGAAGCGAACCGCCTCGTCCTCGAAGACCTCGAGCGCTCGATCGACGGCGAACTCTCGGATTCGAAGGTCGAAGGGCGCGTCGTGGTAGCTCCCGGTGCCAAGATCGAGGGCTCGCTGGTCCGCGGCCCGGCGATCATCGGCGCGAACACTCGGATCGTGGACTCCTACATCGGGCCGTACACGGCGATCGACTCAGAGGTGACGATCGAGCGCTCGGAGGTCGAGCACTCGATCATCCTGTCGGGCTGCATCGTGTCGGACCTCGAGTCACGAATGGAGGCGAGCCTTCTTGGGCGAAACGTGAAGCTGACCCGCGGGTCCGGCGTCCCGCGCACGCTCTCGATGATCGTCGGTGACCGCTCCGAGATAACCCTCCCGTGAGAACGGTGGTAGTGGGCGCGGGGGGGATGCTCGGCCAAGACCTTGTGGAAGCGTGCGTCGGACGAGGTCAGGAGGTCTTCGCCCTTGGCAGGGCCGAGCTCGACATCACAGACGCGACGGCGTGCGACGCGATCTTGAGCGAGCTGCATCCCGATGCCGTCGTCAACTGCGCCGCCTGGACCGACGTGGACGGCGCTGAGGCTGAAGAAGAAGGCGCGATGGCCGTGAACGACGCGGGCGCCGGAAACATCGCCGCCGCGGCGACTAATCATGGCGCCCGCATCGCCTACGTCTCCTCGGACTATGTGTTCGACGGGCAAAAGCGGGTGCCCTACGTGGAGTCCGACATCACCAGGGCCCTTTCGGCCTACGGTCGCTCCAAGGCGGCCGGCGAGAACTCGACCGCGTTTGCAAACGACCGCCACATGATCGTCCGCTCCTCGTGGCTCTTCGGGACCCGCGGCGGCAACTTCGTCGAGACGATGCTGCGGATCGGGGGAATCGAGGCCGAGGTGATCGTCGTCTCAGACCAGGTCGGTGCGCCCACTTACACCCGCCACCTCGCCGCCGCGCTCGCCGAGCTGATCGAGACCGACCAGTACGGGATCCACCACGTCGCTGCCGCGGGAGAGTGCTCGTGGTTCGACTACGCGCAGGAGATCTTCGACGTCGAGGGCTGCGACTGCCGGGTCATGGCGGGAACGACCGAGATGCTGGGCCGCCCGGCACCCCGGCCCGCCTACTCGGTGCTCGGCACTGAGCGCCACTCTTCGCCCGTTCTCCCCGAGTGGCGCGACGGCTTGCGACAGTACCTCCGCGAACGTGCCAGCCTGAAATGATCACCATCGACACACGCTTCTTTCTTACCCAAGCGCTCATGGATAAATGAGAATTCTCGTCACCGGCGGCGCCGGGTTCATCGGCTCGGCATATGTGCGTCATCGCCTCGGTGGCGCCCACCCCGGCGACGAGGTGCGCGTCCTCGACAAGCTCACCTACGCGGGGCGGCGAGAGAACCTCGATGGCGTCGAAGGATGCGAGCTGGTCGAGGGCGATATTGCCGATGCCGACGCCGTGCGAGAGGCAATCGAGGACTGCGATGCCCTTGTGAACTTCGCCGCCGAGTCACACGTGGATCGCTCGATCGAGTCTCCTGGCGAGTTCATCCAGACCGACGTCTTCGGCACCTATGTCTTGCTCGAGGCGGCGCGCGAGGCGGGTATTCGCCACCTCCAGATCTCGACCGACGAGGTCTACGGCTCGATCGAGGAGGGCTCGTTCACGGAGTCCTCACCCCTCGATCCCTCCTCTCCCTACTCGGCGTCTAAGGCGGGCGGCGATCTTCTCGTGGGTGCCTATCAGCACACCTACGGCACGGAGTCCCTGATCGTTCGCGCATCGAACAACTACGGCCCGCGCCAGCACCCCGAAAAGCTGATCCCGCTCTGCATCCTGAACGCGCTGGCGGGCGATCCCCTTCCCGTCTACGGCGACGGCCGGCAGGTGCGGAACTGGCTCTGGGTCGAGGACTTCGCTGCGGCGATCGACGTCGTGCTCGAGCGCGGCGAGGCGGGACAGGCCTACAACGTCGGCGGCCCCGACGAGCGGGCGAACATCGACGTCGTCCGCGAGATCTTGAAACGCACGGACCGGGACGAGTCGCTCATCTCCTACGTCAAGGACCGCCCCGGCCATGACCGTCGCTACTCGCTCGGCTCGGAGAAGACGCAGGCCCTCGGCTGGAAGGCGGAGGTTGGGTTCTCCGAGGGCATCGCGCGCGTCGTCGAGTGGTATCGCTCGAACGAGGAGTGGTGGGAGCCGATCCGCTCGGGCGAGTACCGCGCCTACTACGAGCGCCAGTACGGCACCAAGCTTTCGTGAGCATCAAGCGGATTGAAACGGAGATCCCGGACCTCGTCCTGCTCGAGCCAACCGCCCACGGCGACGAGCGAGGCTTCCTGCTCGAGTCCTTTCGCGACGACGATTGGGCCGAACACGGGGTCTCAGGGCCGTTCGTTCAGGAGAACCACTCCCGCTCCGCGCGGGGCACCCTGCGCGGGATCCACTTTCAGACCAGTCCTGGTCAGGCGAAGCTCGTCCGCTGCGTGCGCGGCGCGATCTGGGACGTTGCGGTGGATCTTCGGCGAGACTCTCCTACCTACAAGCGCTGGGAAGGCCGCGAGCTTTCGGACGAGAATCATCGTCAGCTCTTCGTGCCGGTCGGCTTCGGCCACGGGTTCTGCGTTATGAGCGATGTCGCGGACGTTGCCTACAAGCTCACGAGTACCTACAACCCAGAAACCGAGGCAGGCATCCGCTGGGACGACCGAGACGTTGGGATCGCGTGGCCCGTGAGCGATCCGCAGCTTTCGGAGCGAGACAGGACGGCACCCGCCCTGAGCGAGGTCGAGTCTCCTTTCTGAGCCCGTGGTGCGGTCGGTCGGACCGGGGCGCTACCTTGGCCTCGTGCCTTCGCAGCCAGACAAGGATGGGCCCCGAGCCATCGCTCAGGCCTCGCTGAGGCAGATGAACCGAGCGACGAAGCGCGAGCGCCGAACCCGATTTCGCGAGACGACGATGGGCGAGCGACTTGAAGCGGCTTTCGAGCTCTCAGAGCTCTCCGGCGAGCTGCGTCGGGGGCTGGGGACGCGTTGACCGCGTCGCCGTCGGGCCAACGCCGGCTCCTAGCGGTTTTGGCGGAAACCGGCGCGAAGTTCGTACTCATCGGAGGCCATGCCGTTTCCGCTCACGGCTATGAACGCGCAACGACGGACGTCGACATCGTTTACTCGACCGCCCTCGAGCACTGCACGCGCATGGTGCACGCTCTCGGTGAGATCGACGCCACCGTGACCATGGCGGATACTCCGCCTCCCGCGGGGTCCATCACGCCTGAGTGGCTGGCAGCCGGGGGTCACTTCATGTTTCACACGGAGTGCGGGCCGCTTCACGCACTCAGCTGGGTGTCCGGGCTCGATTACGCGGACCTCGACTCGCGTGCGCAGACCGCAGAGCTGGCCGACGGCACTCTCGTCAGGGTGTGCTCCTACGGCGACCTTGTGACGATGAAGCGACAGGCGGGCCGACCACGCGACCGCGTAGATCTAAGGGAGTTGGAGGCGGTGCGGGAGGAGCAAGACATCCCGTAGGACGCCAGGGCACGTCCGTAGACTCAGTCGGTTCGACATGGCCTCGAAACCGACCCAGAAACCTTCACCCTTGAGTCGGTTCTCGGCGCCCGCCAGGCGTTGGTTCGAGGCGTCCTTCGAAGCGCCCACGCCTGCCCAGGACAAGGGCTGGCCGGCGATCGCCTCAGGCGACAACACGCTGATCTGCGCGCCGACCGGCTCGGGCAAGACGCTCACGGCTTTCCTGTGGGGCATCGACAAGCTCTCGCGCCGCGCGGCTCCCGATCCGGATGCTGACGAGCAGGATCCGGAGGCGCTCGGTCAGGGCGTTCGCCTCGTCTACGTCTCGCCGCTCAAGGCTCTCTCTTATGACGTCGACCGCAACCTGCGCGCGCCCTTGAAGGGAATCGGGGCGCCGATCAAGGTCGGGCTCCGAACCGGCGACACGCCCCAAAAGGATCGCCAAGCGATGCTCAGAAAGCCGCCGGACATCCTGATCACTACGCCCGAGTCGCTCTACCTGATGATGACGTCGCAGGCGCACGAGATCCTCACCCAGGTCGAGGCGGTGATCGTGGACGAGATCCACGCTGTCGCCGCGACGAAGCGCGGCGCCCACCTCGCGCTGACGCTTGAGCGCTTGGACCACCTCGTTCGCACGCACTCAGAAGGCCGGGGCCCCGACGCCACGGTGCAGCGGATCGGCCTCTCGGCAACGCAGCGTCCGCTCGAGCGGATCGCGAACTTTCTGGTCGGCCCGAAGCGCAAGTGCACCGTGGTCAACGCCGGCATCCGCAAGAAGCTCGACCTCCAGATCGTTGTCCCGGTCGAGGACATGACCGACCCCGACGCGTCGATCGAGAAGCGAAAGGACGGTGGTGACTCAGGAATCGCAGGCGACGCCAACTTCGATGCAGCCCCGACCCAGAACTCGATCTGGCCCGCCATGTATCCGAAGCTCCTCGAGTTGGTGCAGGCCCACACCTCGACGATCCTCTTCGTCAACAACCGGCGCGGGGCCGAGCGCCTTGCGAAGCGCCTGAACGAACTGGCCAACGCCGAGCTCGACAGAGGCCCTGACGGCAGCGGACGCGAAGCGGAGCAGCCGGCAGGCGATGGTGTGATCGAGATCGCACGCGCCCACCACGGCTCGCTGGCGCACGAAGAGCGGCTCGTCATCGAAGAGATGCTGAAGGGAGGCCAACTTCCCTGCCTCGTCGCCACCTCTTCGCTCGAGCTCGGGATCGACATGGGGGCGGTCGACCTCGTGATCCAGGTGGAGTCGCCGAAGTCGGTGACCCGAGGGCTTCAACGCGTCGGCCGCGCCGGCCACAACCTGGGCGACGTCTCGAAGGGGCGCATCTTCCC
>JALZIJ010000112.1 GCA_030860375.1 Actinomycetota bacterium
ACGTTGTCCAGCCCGATGCGAGTAGCCGCAAGATAGGTGAGGACGGCGCCCAGCGCCGTGCCCACGGCGAGTCCTGCCCGGCGGGGGATCCGTCCCGGCCGGTCGGCCGGGACGGGCTCGGTTGCGAGGGGCGGGATCCGCCTCGCCGGGCGAGGCTGCGAGCCGTCGATGGGTACGAAGCCCCCGCGGCGGAGGGCGCCGGTTGCATCCCACGAGGGAAGGGGCGCCTCGATCGCCCGCGCGTACACCTCTTCGACTCGCTCGGCCACGCACGGCCACGCGTAACGCTCCGCGGAGAGTCGAGCGGCCTCGCCCATCGCCGTTCGGCGGGAGGGCTCGTGATACATCGCCTGGAGCTCTTCGGCGAGGCGCTGGGCGTCCGACGGCGGGACCAAGACCCCGTCGAGTCCGTCGGTGACCACTCCTGCGTAGCCCGCGATCGCGGAAGCAATCACCGGCGTTCCGGCGGCGAAGGCCTCAGTTAGGACCATGCCGAAGCTCTCGCCGGAAAGAGACGGAGCGCAAAGGACATCGGCGTTATGCAGGCGGCGCCAGAGCTCGTCGTGGTCGACCCGGCCGAGCGCATCGATCCGACTCAGCGCTTTCGGCTCAGACAGGTGCTTGGCGACGTCTTCGGGTGTCGCCCCCACGACCGTGAGACGGGCTGGAACGTGCTCGACCAGGGCCTCGAACGCGCCGAGGAGCACCGGCAGGCCCTTGCGTTCCTCGGCACGCCCGGCAAAGACCACCCGAAGCTCCGCCGACTCAGGCTTGGGCCCGGGCGGTGGCCCGCCGAGATCGACGCCGTTTGGGATCACCTCGTACTCGCCCCCAAACCAGCGCCGACCCGTCCATCGCGCCGCCTCTGAGACGGCGATCCGGCCGTGGAGCTGATTGAACTTCCGCCTCGCCCCCAGGAGCGAGGCGACGTGGTTGGGCCCGGCCTTGGTCGAGTACGCGTGAAAGGTCCCGACGACGGGAGCAGCGCTATACGAACAGGCATCCCAGGACACGACCGGTGCGGACGGCTCATGGACATGGACCACGTCCGGGTGAAAAGAGTCGAGGCTTCGACGGAGCGCAGAGACCCCCTCCGGGAAAGTGGAGAGGTTCGAAACGGAGCCGTTCGCGCCGATTCCGATCGAGCGCCCGAGGCTTTGGATGTGGTCGGGGAGCTCCGTGATCTGAGGCTCGGAGCTGTGGGTGAGGCGCGTAAGGCGGTCGGGCGGGTCGAAGGGAGCCATGACACGGACCTCGTGGTCTCGGCGCCAAAGCTCGTCGGTCAGCGCGTCGACATGCCTATTTACACCTCCGGGAAAGCTCCAGGAATATGGGCTTACGATCGCGATTCGCATAGAGCGCTTCGGACCGTACCGAAGCTTCGAGGCTGGCTAGCCTAAATACCCTGCGGACGACTTCGTCGTCCTTACACGCGTCTTTCGGGGCAAAGCCCCTCAGGAGGTACCCGTGACCGAACGCACTTTCGCGAAGTTCACGTTCATCAAGTTGGATCCCGCCTGGCAACGACGGGCGGCCGGCGAGCGCGCCCACGGCAAGGCCGAATTCCTGGCCGCTTGCGAGGACTTCGCCCAGGACCGCTCGCTCCGCGCGTACTCGACGGTCGGGACCCGCGGCGACGTCGACCTGATGCTGCTCTCACAAAGCCCGGTCCTCGACGACATTCATACGTTCCACGTCGTGCTGGCCCAGTCCGGCCTCGCGAAATGGATGTCCACCCCCCACTCCTATCTTGCGATGACGAAACCCTCGCCCTACTCCGACGCGGCCGTCCGTCCCGAGATCTGCCAGTCGGAGCGCAAGTACCTCTTCGTCTACCCGCTCGACAAGAAGCGGGAGTGGTACGGGCTGCCGATGGAGGAACGCCGGCGGATCATGTCTGAGCACATCGCGATCGGTCGGACCTACCCCGATATCGCGATCAACACCGCCTACTCGTTCGGTATCGACGACCAGGAGTTCGTCGTCTCGTTCGAAACCGACGAGCCACACCGATTCCTCGACCTCGTTCAAGAGCTCCGCGCTTCGGAGTCGAGTGCTTACACCCTCCGCGACACGCCCATCTTCACCTGCGTCTCGATGTCGGCGAGTCGCGCGCTGGACGCTCTCGACGGCACCGCCGCCTCCGCGCACGCCGGTGCCATTCTTGGCTGACCGGTGACGATCGGCAGCTCGGAAAGCCCCGTGCGGGTAGCGATCGTCGGCTCCGGCCCGGCCGGCTTCTACGCCGCCGAGCACCTGCTCAAGCAGGACGACGTAGCGGTGGAAGTCGACATGTTCGATCGGCTGCCCACGCCGTACGGACTCGTCCGCGCCGGCGTCGCGCCGGACCACCCGAAGATCAAGTCGGTGATCCGGGTCTACGAGAAGACCGCCGCGCGCGAGGGATTCAGGTTCTTCGGAAACGTCCATGTAGGACGCGACATCACGCTCGCCGACCTCCGCGAGCACTACAACGCGGTGATCTGCGCTTACGGCAGCTCGACCGACCGCTCGCTTGGGATCGAAGGCGAGGACCTGCCGGGAAGCCACGCAGCCACCGAGTTCGTTGCCTGGTACAACGCGCACCCAGACTTTGCCGACCGTGAGTTCGACCTTTCGGCGAAGCGTGTTGTCGTCATCGGGAACGGAAACGTCGCCGCGGACGTGGCGCGGATGCTTGCCTTGACACGCGCAGAGCTGGAGGAGACGGACACCGCCGACCACGCAATCGACGCGCTCGCCAATTCCGGAGTCGAGGAGGTGGTCGTCCTTGGCAGGCGCGGGCCCGCGCAGGCGGCCTTCACCAATCCCGAGGTGCGTGAGCTCGGCGAGATGGTCGACGCCGACATCGTGATCGACGCGGCCGAAACAGAGCTCGACGAGTTGAGCCGCGAGTGGATCGAATCCGACGAAGCCGAGCCGACGAACAAGCGAAACGTCGAGATCTTCACGGGATTCGCGGGCCGCGAGCCCGAGGGCAAGCGCCGGCGTATCGTTCTTCGCTTCCTCGCCTCGCCCGTCGAGATCAAGGGCAACGGCAAGGTGGAGTCGATCGTGATCGGCCGCAACAAGCTTCGCCGCGACGAGTCAGGCATCGTCCGCGCGGCCGACACGGGTGAGCGCGAGGAGATCGAGACCGGCCTGATCTTTCGCTCGATCGGCTACAGGGGCGAGGGACTCGAAGGGCTGCCGTTCGACGAGCGCGCCGGGACGATCCCGAACGAGCGTGGCCGCGTCTTAGACCCCGAAACGGGCGAGCGGGTGCCTGGCCAATACGTCGTCGGGTGGATCAAGCGCGGCCCGAGCGGCGTGATCGGCACGAACAAGAAGGACGCCCTCGACACGGTGTCGGCGTTGCTCGAGGACGTCGCAGAGGGTCGCGTCTTTAAGCCCGACGGTGACACGTCACGCGAGGCCGTCGAGGAGATGGTGCGCAAACGCGTTCCGGACGCCGTCAGCTTTGCGGGCTGGCAGGCAATCGACGAGGCCGAGGTCGGCCGCGGCGAACCGCTCGGCCGCCCACGCGTGAAGTTCGCGAGGGTGGACGAGATGCTCGAGGCTGCGCGTACAGCGTCGGAGGCTTAGGGGCGCCTCGTTTCCGTCGCGGTTGTGGCGCGTGGCGCCCCGCCGACAATTCCTCCCTCGGAGGACTCTTACGACGGCGTACGGGCGAGGCTCGGCGCACGCCGGATCGCGTGGCGCCTACGGCGGGCAACCAGGGGAGGGTAAGTGGGGCGCTCCGGGGGAAGGCCGGGGCGAATTGGCGGGGCTTCGCCCCTTATGAGGGCATGCGCCTCCGCTCAACCCGCGGCGAACGTCACCCTCACGGCGCCCCGCCCTCCCCGGGTGACGATTCCCGCGACCAGCGCGGTGAACGCTCCCCGCGAGCACCGAAAACCGTCGAGGGGAACGAAAACCGTGCGGATCCCTCCTCCGTAGTTGCCTGCCGTTCCCGCGGTGTTGCCGAGCGATCTCAGCTCCGCCAGGAGGGCTTGAGCGACGACCAGATTGATCGTCGCCTTAGTGCATCCACACTCCACCCCATCCATCCCGGGGTGTATCTCGTCGGCCACTGCGTTCCTCCTCCACTTGCGCTCGAAGCTGCGGCGGTGATCAGCTGTGGCCCTGGAACCGCGCTGGCACACCAAACGGCTGCGTGGTTATCGGGGTGGATCCCGCGGCCCGACGAGATCCACGTCTCCTTGACCCGGCGAATCCGCCCGCGCAACGGGGTGGTCATTCATCGGACTGCCGAATTGCTTCGCGGGGACATCCGCTTCCACGAGGAACTACCCATGACCGCGCCGGTCCGCACGATCTTCGACCTCGCCTCGTCACTCGATGCGCGCACACTGTCGCAAGTGGTGAACGAGGCACAAGTCCAGCGGGATCTGACTCTTGGGGCCCTCGAGCGCCGGCTCGCGCAAGAAGGCGGCAAGCGCGGCGTCAACGCCGTTCGGGAGATCGTTGCTGCTCAACGCCAGCCGTCCGTGACTCGTTCGACCGCCGAGGATCTCTTCCGCACGCTCGTCGATCGATCCGGCCTGCCGCGGCCGCGCACGGATTTCCGCATTGGCCGCTACCGCGCCGACTTCGCATGGCCTGAGTTGAAGCTGGTGGCTGAGCTCGACAGCATTCAGTTCCACTCGACGCAGCCCAAGTTCGTTGCCGATCGGCGGCGCTGGGCAGAGCTCGACGCGATGGGCTGGCGCGTCTTTCGATTCACATGGTGGGACGTAACCGACCAACCCGAGGCGCTGCTGGTGCGCCTGACCCGCAGCCTGATGCGCGACGCCAGTCCTGGCTAGAGTGGAAGCCCATGGCCGCTGACCTCACCGAGCTCGAGGAGATGATCCGCGCCGCTCTTCCGGGCGCCGAGGTCGAGGTGCGCGACGAGGGCGGCGGCGATCACTTGCGCGCTGTCGTCAGCTCCGCCGAATTCGCGGGCGTGAGCCGCATCGACCAGCACCGCATGGTGCGCTCCGCGGTGCGTTCGCGTTTTGAGGACGGCTCGATTCACGCGCTGTCGATCGAGACGTCGGCTCCCGGCTGAGCCCCGCCGGAGTGAATCGGGCCGGCGCCAGCCCTTCGGTACCCTGAACACATGGCTGCCAATCCAGAGCTGAAGGCCCAGGTCGAGGATCTACTCGCACAAAATCAGGTTCTCCTCTTCATCAAGGGAACTCCCGAGGCGCCGCGCTGCGGCTTTTCGATGCGGGTCGTGCAAGTGATGGAGGCGCTCGGGGTCGAATACGGCGCGATCGACGTGCTCCCGGCTCTTCAGCCGCTTCGCGAAGTGACAGAGGAGATCTCCGACTGGCCGACCTTTCCCCAGCTCTACGTGAACGGCGAGCTGGTCGGCGGTTGCGACATCGTCGAAGAGATGCTGGACTCGGGCGAGCTCTCCCAGCTCCTCGGCGTGGGCACACCTGACGTCGAGATCCCCGAGGCTGAGCGCATCCTTCCCGGCGGGACGCAAACGAGCCCGCCCATGCAGCTCGGCTGAGGCCGGGCGCAACGTCACACACGGGCGCCTCGCGCGCGGATATCGTGCCGCGCCCCATGGCTTCCACTTTCGACGACGACACTGCGCTCACGCCCTTGGCCGACGGCGAGTGGGAGGGCTCGGTCGCGGACGGCTGGGCGACGCCGCGCGGACCACTCGGCGGCTATGTCATGGCGCTCGTGTTGCGCGCGTTCGAAGAGGCGGTCGCCGACTCCGGGCGAAGCGCCCGCTCGGCGACGATGCATTTCTTGCGCCCGCCCTCGGTGGGGCCGATCAGGGTGCAGGTAGCCGTCGAGCGCGCCGGTCGCTCTCTCACCACCGTCTCGGGCCGCCTCTCCCAGGACGACAAGCTGATCGGAATCGCGCTTGGCGCCTATTCGGCCCCTTGGGAAAGCCCCGTCCTTCCGGACGAGCCGATGCCGTCCGTCGATCCGCCCGAAGGCCGCGATCCCATTGACGGAGCGGGTCGCAACCTCGCGCCTGACTTCACGCAGCGCCTGACGATGCAGCGTCGTTTCGGCGAGTTGCCCTTCACGGGCGCCGAGCGAGGGGAGGTCGGCGGCTGGATCGGCTTGGTCGAGGAGAGACCGATCGACGCCCTCGCCCTTGCCGTCGTCGCCGACGCGTGGTTCCCCGCACCTTGGCCGCGCCTCGCTGAGCTCGCTCCGGCGCCAACGGTCGATCTAACCGTTCACTTCCGCGCGCCGCTCCCGCTCTCAGACACGCTTCTCCTTGGCCGCTTTCGAAACCGCATGGTCCGCGACGGCTTCTTCGACGAGGACGGCGAGCTGTGGACCCCGAGTGGCACCCTCGTGGCACAATCGCGCCAACTCGCGCTCCTGATCGACGCAAAGGCTCCCTGACTCAAGCCTCCTCGAGCGCTGCCTCCCAGCGCTTGTTCAGGTCGCGAAGGATTCGCTTGGCCGTCTCGTGGCGCCGGGTCGAGCGCTCTGATCGTCGCGGATCAGACCATGCGGCGGGGTCCGCAAGCTCTTCCTCGAGCTTTCGCAGCGCTGTCTCGGCCCTCTCGATCTCGTTCTCGAGCTTTCGGACATCCGCCACCGCGGCACGGGCTTGCGCTCGGGCGCGCCGCGCATCCGGACCCCGTTCCGTGTCGATGGGTCCTGCGGCCTTGGTGTTGCCTGCCGCGTCTGCGGCGTCGCGCTCAGCCTCGCGCTCGCGATACTCGGTCCAGCCGCCCAGGAACACCCGGAGCTTCTTACCCTCGACGGCAACCGTCCTGGTCCCGATCGCCTCGAGCATCGCTCGATCGTGCGAGACGAGGACCAGCGTCCCGCCGAAGCGGCCCAGTGCGTCCTCCAGCGCTTCACGGCTCTCGAGATCGAGATGATTCGTCGGCTCGTCGAGGATCAGCACGTTGGACTGTGACGAAACGAGGATCGCCAGCCCAAGGCGCTGCATCTCACCACCAGAGAGCTGGGAGACAAACTTCATCACGTCATCGCCGGAGAACAGGAACTTGCCCAGGAGCGCCCGGGTCTTCGCCTCCGAGAGGCCGGTCGAGCGCTGAGCGTGGGAAAGGACGGTCAGCCCCGGATCGGATGGCACCGCGGCATGCTGGCGGAGATGACCGAGGTCGACGTTGTGGCCAACCTTGACCCGCCCGCTAAGGAGCTCGCTCTGGCCCACGAGCGCCGAGATCAACGTCGACTTTCCTGAACCGTTCCGCCCGATTAGGCAGACGTGCTCGCCGGCCTCAACCGACAACTCGGCATCCTCGAAGAGCCTCTTTGGGCCCGCGTCGATGGTGGCGCCTTCCATCGCAAGCACGACCTTGCCAGAGCGCTGGGCCTCGCCGAAGGAAAAGGCGAGCGACTTGGAAGCCGAGCCGTCACGCTCGGGCGCGTCCTCCTTGATGCGGTTGATCTGCTTCTGCTTCGACTTGGCACGGGTCGCAAGCGTGCTCTTGGCGCGGAAGCGCTCGACGAACCGCTCAAGCCGCGCGATGTCGGCCTCACGGCGCTTCGCATCCCGCTCCAGGAAGAGCTCGCGCCTGAGCTTCTCTGACCGCCACTCGTGCCACGGGCCCTTAAAGAACTTCGGGCGCCCCTCCCCCAGCTCTAAGACGGAGTTGCCCACCGCCTCGAGGAACCAACGGTCGTGCGCGACGAGAATGACCGCCGCGTTCATCCCGATGAGCGTCCGCTCGAGCCACTCGAGCGAGGCGATATCCAGATGGTTGGTCGGCTCATCGAGCAGCAGAAGGTCCGGCTTTGCCGCCAAGGCGCGGGCGAGCGAGGCGCGCGTGAGCTCACCCCCGGAGAACGTGGCGAGGTCGCGATCGAGCTCTTCCATGCCGAAGCCCAGGCCGCGCACGGTCGCACGCGCCTCGTCTCGCCAGCGGTAGCCGCCCGCAGATTCGAATCGGGCCTGAGCATCGGAGTACGCGGCGAGCGTCGCTTCACCTGAGTCCGTAGCCATTCGCTCCTCGAGCTGGGCAAGGCGCCGCTCGATCTCGAGCACCCATCTCAGCCCGCCGACCACGTAGTCGCCGAGGGTCAGGCCAAGTTCGCGTGGTGGGCGCTGGTCGTGGAGGACGACCCTGGCGCCCTTGGCGAGCGAGACGCGGCCCGAATCCACGGACGCCTCCCCTGCGAGTACTCGCAGGAGCGTTGTCTTCCCGGAGCCGTTCCTGCCCGAGAGCGCCATGCGTCCGCCTCCCTCCAAGCGAAACGAGACTTCCTGGAGAAGCTGGCGATCACCGATGAACTTGGTTAGGCCGGAGGCCTGGACAATGGCCATGCGGATCACCCCCAGTCAACGCACGTGGTTCAACACAGATACCTAACGACACAAGCCGCTTCGCACCTAAAGGTGCTCAGATAACAACTAGACGGCGGCGGGCTCGCCAGGCGCGTCCTCGCGGACCTGGAACGAGGAGCCGCAGCCGCACGCGGCAACGACGTTCGGGTTGTTCACCGTAAAGCCGGCGCCCGTGAGGCCATCGACGTAGTCGACCTCGGACCCGAAGACGAACTGCATCGACACCTTGTCGACGATGACGGCGATGCCGTCGTGCTCGAAGACGTGATCGTCATCCTTCACCTTGTCGAGGGCGAGCGAGTACTGAAACCCGGAGCAGCCACCGCCTCGCACCGAAACACGGAGCGCCTGCTCGTCGGCGTTGTCGTTCGAAACCGTCAACGCGCGGATCTTCTCCGCCGCCGGTTCGGTGAGCGTCACTGCTGCCTCTGGCGTTTCCATGCTTCAGATTGTATAGCCCCGGCCCGCGGGGTCAAGCGAGGTGAGGAGGCGAGCCCCCGAAGGGAGGCAAGCGGATCGCTAGCGGGCTGGTTGGCCGGGACGACTCTGCTTCCACTCGAGGTACTCGCCAATCCGCTTCGAGTCGTGAACGATCTCGTCGCCATCAACCAGGACAGGCACGCGGCGCTGGTCCGTCAGCTCCTCGATCTCCGGGCGCGCCTTGCGGCTGTAAGGCACGCGCTCGGTGCGAAACTCGACGCCCGCGCGCTTGAGCTTTCGGGCCGCCGCGCCGCAGGGGCAGAGGACGTTCGTCGGGGTGGGACAGCGGTAGAGGACGGTTTCGCTCATCAGTTCCCCTTCGCGGCAAGCTGTGTGCGCTGCCAACTGACGGCGGCCTCGAGGGTCTCCTCATGCGGACGCGGCTTGAAGCCCAGCACCTTCTTCGCGCGAGTGTTCTTGTAGGTCCACCAGAGCATTGCCGAGCGGACCTCGTCAGGCGAGGTGGGCATCGGTACGGGCATCGGTAGCCGACTTCCGAGCTCGAGTGCATGGAGGAGCACGGGACCCGGCAGCTTCAACCGTGGCGAGTCAACGCCCGAGATCCGCGCGAGGTCGGCGAAGAGGCGGTCGAGCGTGAAGTTTCGGCCCGAGAGGATGTAGCGCTCTCCCACTTGGCCTTTCTCGTCGGCGAGGAGGTGGCCCTTGGCAACGTCGCGAACATCGACGATGTTGAGGCCGCCCTCGACGTAGGCGGGAACTTTCTTCAAGAGGAAGCGCTTGACGAGATCCATGGAGCTGCCTCGCGTTGCATCGGGGCCGAGTACGAAGGAGGGATTGACGATCGTGACCGGCAGCCCGCGTGCCGCGAGCCGAAGCGCCTCAACCTCAGCCTCGTGCTTTGAGTTCACGTAGGTGATGCCGAGGTGGCCGATGTCGAACATCGCGGTCTCGTCGATCGGCTTGCGCGAGCTTCCGACGCCGACAGCCGCTACCGAGGAGGTGAGGACGACGCGTTCTACCTCTGCCTCGAGCGCCGACTCTAAAACCACCCGCGTGCCGCGTACGTTGGTGTCCCAGACAGCCTCACGGTCCTCGTTGCGAAGCGAGGTGCGCCCGGCGATATGGAACACCCGGTCGACGTCCGCCATCGCACGACGCACCGCCCGGCGGTCGGTGACGTCGCCGATCGCGCGATCGAAATCAATCTCGTCCAGGTGATCCATCCGACTTGTGCGCCGGGCAAGCAGACGCAGGTCATCGCCACGCTCCGCGAGGGCGCGAGCAACGTGCGATCCGATGAAACCGGTCGCTCCCGTAACAAGGGTCTTGGCCACACGACCATCGTAGGGCCGCGCTGACCTGATACACCGGAGACCATGAATGCTTTTTCCTCTGTCGCCAAGACTTCAGTTGTCGTCGACACGACGGCGTACTTGCCCGACGAGATAATCGCCGAGCACGGCATCCACCGGATCAGCCTCTACGTCACGCTCGACGGCGAGGAGAAGAAGGAAAGCGAGATCGACGCGGCCGAGTACGACAACTTCTACGAGCGCCTTCGCAAGAGCTCGGGAGGCGCGACCACCTCCCAGCCCTCGGTGGGCGACTTCATCACCCTTTACGAGCCGCTTCTGGCCGACGGCGGAGAGGTCGTCTCGATCCACCTCTCGGCCGGCATCTCGGGCACTTTCGACTCGGCGACCCAGGCACGCCAGTCGCTCATTGACGAGGGCAAGGGCGGTGACCGCGTGCATGTCTACGACTCCCGCTCGGCCGCCGGCGGTGCCGGCCTGGTGGTGATTGCCGCTGCCAGGGCCGCGCGTCGCGGCGCGACCGGCGAGGAAACCCTCGCCGCGGGTGACCGGGCCCGCGATGGGCTGAAAATGTGGTTCGCGATCGACACGCTCGAGTACCTGAGGAAGGGTGGACGCATCGGCGCGGCTCAAGCGTGGATGGGCTCAGCCCTACAGATAAAGCCGATCCTCACCCTCGAAGAGGAGATCACACCCATCGAGCGCGTGCGCACCCGCCGCCGCGCCTTCGAGCGCATGGTCGAGTTCGGCCGGGAGCGCAACGAGGCGGGCGCGACGGCATGGGTCGTCCAGCACATCCACGACCACGAGACCGCGAGGCACCTCGTCGACGAATGCCGCCAGATCTTCGGCTCCGACCCCGTCTTCGTCTCTGAGATCGGCCCGGTCATCGGCGCCCACATCGGCCCAGGACTCCTGGGAGTGGGCGGAGTGGATCCGAAGCTGCTCGGTTAGCGCCGGCGCAGGGCCAGGAAGCCGCCGACGGCGAAGCCGACCACGGCGGCGCCGATCGCGAGCTCGCGCTTGTGCTCGCGGACCTGGCGGCGCCAGTCGGTGAGCTCGCCCACGCGACCGCGTAGCGCTGCGACCTCGTTGCCGAGCTCCTCGCGCTCACGCACAATGTCGTTCCGAATCTGCTGCGGCGTGCGGGTGCCAGGCGCGGGGCGCGGGCGCTGCGTGCGCTCTACGCCGACCGGGGGGCGTGGGACGAGGCCGGGAGCGTCGTCAGCCATCTGACCCTGCCTGGAGTGCTTCGCGGATCTCTTTGCCTTCCTCGATCGCCATGTCGGGCGTTGGAGGTGCGCCGGCCTTGACGGCCTTGAAGGCGATCAGGCCTGCGATGCCCGCTACCACGAACCACACCACGGCCTCGACCAGAAATCCGAGCCAGACCGTGTCGCCGAAGAAAAGGTCGTTGAGAAGCCATGCGATCGCGTGCATGAGCATCGCGAGCCCCAGAAAAACGAAGACCCCGGCGGCGATGCCGACGACCGAGCCCTTGATGAGACTCGTGGCCTTCTCGGTGATCTCGGCCTTCGCGAGCTCGATCTCCTCGCGAACGAGATAGGAGACTCGCTCGGAGACATCGACGGCCATCTCGGCCACCGATCGAGGATCGCGCTGCGGGGAACCGCCCGGACGGTCGCTCACTCGGGCGGGTCCTCGTCGAAGATGCGGCGGTAGGCCACGGCTGCGACTCGGGCCGCGGCCACGCTTGCCAGTGCGCCGAACCCAGCCACAAGGCCGGTCCACGCGAGTCGCTTGAGGATGTCGTTGTCCACTATGTCTTCCCTTTCCCGATTGGAGCCGCAGTAAAGCAGCCTAGGGCGGATCGGACCCTCAGCTGGTCTCGAGTCCGCCGCACATCGAGTCGACCAGTGTGACGCGTGCCCGGTCAAAGTCTCCGTCGCCCGATGGGATCAGCTCGAAGACCCAGCCGGAGAGAAGCTGCTCGATGCCTCCGTAGAAGAACATCGAGGCAAGGCGCGGATCCACCTCGGAGCGGAAAGTGCCGGCCTTCTGTGCGTCGGAGATGATCTTCTCGATTGCCTCGTAGGCGCGATTGATCTCCGGCAGGTGCGTCCGGCCGAACGAGTTTGCGGCCCGGGTCACCTCGACGATGATGACCTGCATCAGCTCCGGGTCGCGGCGGTAGGACTCGATGATGAATCCGGCTACGGCATCGAGCTTTTCGCGGCCAGGCGCGTCGGTGCGGTCGACCTCGTTGATCGCGGCAAGGAGAAGCGACCAGCGCTCCGTGAAGAGCTCGTTCATCACCTCGTCCTTCGAGCGGAAGTAGTGGTAGACGAGGCCGTAGGCCACGCCGGCCTCGTTGGCGATGTCGGAGACGCGGCAGGCATGAAAGCCCTGGCGGGCAAAGACGCGGATGGCCGCGTCGAGGATCTGGCGGCGACGGTCGGTGGCGGTGATCGCGCGCACCATCAGACAGGCGCCTCCGCAGGCCATGCGTACGCGTCTTGACGACGGTTCGCGAGTGACGGCAGCGAGTCGCGGACACGCCCCAGCTCAGCGAGATCGAGATCGGCGCACGCATGCCCCTCTCCCCCTTCAACCTCAGCGAGGATGCGGCCCCACGGGTCAACCACCATCGAGTGGCCCCACGACTCGAAATGCGGCTCGGCCTTGCCCACCTGCCCGGCTGCGATCACAAAGGCGGCGTTCTCGATCGCTCTCGCTCGAAGGAGGACCTCCCAGTGGTCGCGGCCCGTGAACGCCGTAAACGCGGCGGGGACTGTGAAGGCGGTGGCGCCGCGGAGGGCCAGAACGCGAAAAAGCTCGGGGAAGCGAAGGTCGTAACAGACGGTCAATCCAAGCTCGAGATCGCCGGCCCCAGCGACCGCGATCTCCCGTCCTGCGCGCTCATGAGCGGACTCGCGGTACTCCTGGCCCCCGACATCGACGTCGAACATGTGGAGCTTTCGATACGTCGCCGCGATCTCGCCGGCGCTATCGATCAGTACCGAGGTGTTGTACGGATTGCCTCCGTCGCCGGGGTCTTCGGACACGCTGCCGGCCAAGATGTGGATGCAGAGCTCCCGCGCCCATTCGCGTGCCGCGCTCACGATCGGGCCGTCGAGCGGCTCAGCGCCGGCGGCGATTGCCTCACCGGGACCCAGAAGCGCCCACTTCTCGGGCAGGCAAGCCAGCTCGGCGCCGTCTGAGGCCGCGTCGCGAACCAGCGCCTCGGCACGTTCGAGGTTCCGATCGACGTCGGCGTTCGAGTTGGTCTGAATGACGGCGACTCGCATCGCTTTCTGAGTACTGGCCTCTTGCTCCCGGGGCGGCGTCCGGGGGGCGGCGCCGACCCGTTGACTGACGGGTCAATCGGATTATACGGTCGCCGGCCGGAGCCTCAACCGCCTGCGACAAGCCACACGAGGACCGTTCCGGCTACCAGCGCCGCCTCGATCACTCCGATCAGGCCGAGCGCTCCGCCGAGCGTTGAGGTCTCGAAGCCCGCGATGAGACCGGCGACAAGGAGGACGCCCGCGACGAGCCCCCAGGTCACCAGGGACGCTTCCCAGCGCTTGTCGCGATCAGGCTGGCGCTCTCGCATCCTGACCTCGAGCGCGAACGGAAATGCAACGAGCGCCGCCATCAAGCCGGCCGCGAAAACCACCAGCCAGGGATTGACGCCATCGGCCTCCAGGTACGGCTCACCCGCCGCGCCGGCCATCGCCGCGGAGACGAT
>JALZIJ010000117.1 GCA_030860375.1 Actinomycetota bacterium
TGCGCTCGATCGCCGCCGGGCTCACGAGCGCGAGCCATAGGCCGCCGTCGGATGCGAAGCCCTTTTGCGGTGCGAAGTAGTAGACGTCGGCCTGGCTTGCGTCCAGCGGCAGGCCGGCGGCGCCCGAGGTCGCGTCCACCAGGACGAGTGCGTCGTCTGAGTCGGCGGGGCGCTCGACTGGGACCATCACGACTGTCGAGGTCTCGTTGTGAGCCCAGGCGATCGCGTCCACCCCCGCCTCGGATCGAGGCTCCGGCGCGTCGCCGGGGTCGGTCGAGACGACGACGGGATCTGCCAGGAACGGCGCGCCGGCGGCGACCTTGGCGAACTTGGACGAGAACTCGCCATAGGTGAGGTGGAGCGAGCGCTCGCGGATGAGACAGGTAGCTGCCGCGTCCCAGAAGGCAGTGGTGCCGCCGTTTCCGAGCATGACCTCGAAGCCGTCGGGGAGAGAAAAGATCCCTGAGAGGCCCGAACGCACCTGGCCCACGACATCCTTGACCGCAGGCTTGCGGTGAGACGTGCCCATTACGTCTGAAGCGTCGGCAAGGCGTGCGAGGGCATCCGGGCGCACTTTGGACGGGCCGCATCCGAAGCGGCCGTCGGCGGGCTTCAGGTCCGTAGGGATTTGGGTCTCGGTGGCAGGCGTCATGCAGCGAATCGAGCAGGGTATTAGGGTTCTCGGCGTGGCTTTAGAAGAAGGTACGAACGCTGTGTCCGGCGACGGCTATGCCGTCGGCTCCCTCGATGGAATGGGCAACGGTCCCGGCTTCCGCAAGGTGCGCCGTGAGCTCGACGTCAAGGAGTTCGGGGTCAACGCGATCGTCATGCCCGAGGGCATGTCGTCGGGATTTCACTTCCACGACCGCCAGGAGGAGCTTTATTTCGTCCACTCGGGCGAGATCGAGATCGAGTTTGGCGACGGCGAGAAGCACCGCCTTAGCCCTGGCGGCATGGCGCGCGTGGACGCCGCGACGCACCGCAAGGTCGAAAACATCGGCTCAGGCGATGCCACCTACGTGATCATCGGCGCCGAGGGCGGCTACGTCGGCCGCGACGGCCAGGTGCCCGAGGGCGACTCGCGTATGCGCACGACCGACTCCGGCATCGCCGACTCGTAGCGGTTGCTGAAAACCGCGAATAGCGCGGGTTTTCGCAACCACTCCGCGCTGGCTCCCTCAGTTTTCTCCAGTGGTTGCTGATTGCCGCGGATATTGCCGCTTTTCGCAACCGCTGCCAGTTGGGGCTTGCGCCCGTTTGTTCCGACCGGGATGATGTTCGTCTGAGCACCGGGGAGACAACGGAGGGTGGCCTCACACGCCGCGGGCTGATCGGTGCGGGCGCTGCGACCGGCGCCGGGATCGTCGCTGCTCGCCTACCCGACGCCGCCGACGCGGCGCCTCGGAAAGTCGACGCGATCGTGATCGGCGCCGGGCTTGCAGGGCTTGCGGCGGCTGACGCGCTCCGGAAGGATGGTAAGTCGTTCGTGGTGCTCGAAGCCCGCGATCGCGTGGGCGGCCGGACACAGAACCGCTCGATCGGCAATGGCGACGTGGTCGAGATCGGCGGCCAGTGGGTCGGCCCCACGCAGGACCGCGTGCTGGATCTGATCTCAGACCTCGGCCTGAAAACGTTTCCCACCTACATCGACGGCGAGAACCTCTATTACCGAAGCGCGAACCCCGAGCCGATCAAGCTTCAGCGCTACACGGGCACGATCCCTCCGGCGAACCCGGCTGCCCTCGCTGAGGTCCTGCTCGTGATAACCAAGCTCGACTCGATGGCGGCCGAGGTGCCGCCCGAGGCCCCTTGGGAAGCGACGAACGCGACCGAATGGGACTCTCAGACCTTCGAGACGTGGAAGCAGGACAACACGACCACCGACGAGGCGCGCGATCTCGTGGACCTCGCGGTCGAGGCCGTCTTCGCAGCAGAGCCGCGTGACCTCTCGCTCCTTCACGTCCTCTTTTACATCGCTGCGGCGGGCAGCTTCAATCGCTTGATCGACACCGCGGGAGGCGCCCAGGAGCGGCGCATCGTCGGCGGCTCCCAGCTCATCGCGATTCGCCTCGCCAGGCGGCTTCGCCCCCACGTGATGCTCCGCTCGCCCGTGCGATCGATCAAGTACGGCAAAGCTTTGGTCCGCGTTCGCGCCGGTGGCCGGACCTACGAAGGGAAGCGCGCGATCATCGCCCTACCCCCCACCCTCGCCGGGCGCATCCGCTACTCGCCCGCCCTCCCGGCCGGCCGCGACCAGTTGACCCAGCGCGTGCCGATGGGCTCGGTCATCAAGTGCATGGCCGTCTACGACGAGCCGTTCTGGCGCGCTGACGGCCTGTCCGGGATGGCGACCTCGGACACCGGCCCGGTCAAGCTGACGTATGACAACACGCCTTCAGGCAACACGTCACGAGGGGTCCTTCTCGGCTTCATCGAGGGGCAGGAGGCGCGCGAAATGACCTCCCTGTCGAGGGCGGAGCGAAAGGATGCCGTCCTGGGCTCGTTCGAGCGCTACTTCGGCCCCGAGGCGCGAACGGGTGCCAAGAAGTACCTCGACAAGAGCTGGGCCGAGGAGATCTGGACGCGCGGGTGCTACGTGGGGTACATGCCGCCCGGAGTGATCGTGGGCTACCGCGAAGCGCTGCGGGAGCCGGTCGGTCGCCTCCACTGGGCGGGCACGGAGACCGCGACCGTCTGGAACGGTTACCTCGACGGGGCGATCGAGTCCGGCAGGCGGGCAGCGGCCGAAGTCCTTCAGGAGCTTTGATGTTGAGCCGCGCAGTGGCCCTCGCTGCCGCTCTGGCCGCGCTCGCCTTCGCTGCCTCCGAGGCTGCGGCAGCCCCATATATCCAGGCGCACCGGGGCGGGCCGGTGGTCCGCAGCGTGCCGACCTTTCCTGAAGCGACGATGCCCGCGTTTCGCCACTCGGCAAGAAAGGGCTTCGTTCTCGAGTTCGATGTGAAGCTCACGCAAGACGACGTGCCGGTTGTCTTTCACGACTCAGAACTCGACCGAGCAACCGACTGTGCCGGGCGCATCGATCAAAAGACGCTCGCTCAGCTCTCAGGTTGCCGCGTTGACATCCTCGGCACCGAGGCCGATTTCATCGCGCTCGAGCCAGGCGACGAGCGGGCGGCTCCCATTCCTACCTTCGAGACTGTTCTGAACTACCTCGAGCGCACGGGAACCCACGCGTCGATCGAGATCAAGAACAACCCGACCGATCCGGACTTCGACCCGACGAACGACTTTGCACAGACCGTGGTGAACGAGGTCGCAGCAAGCGCGGTGCCGCGTTCCAATCTGATCCTCCAGAGCTTCTGGCCGCCGAACCTCGAGGTGGCGGAGGCGACGGTGCCTGAGGCCGAGCGCGCTCTGTTGACCCTGGGTCAGATCAACGACGGCGCCCCGGCGTTTGCGCAGGCGAACGGAATCGAATGGGTCTCGCCTCAGTGGCCGGCAGCTCAGGTCGTCGGCCAGGCCCATGCGCTCGGGCGCCGCGTGGTCCCGTAC
>JALZIJ010000153.1 GCA_030860375.1 Actinomycetota bacterium
ACGGGCCGCCCGGAGGCGGCCCGTTTCAACAGTCGCTGAACGCTGGCGACGGCTAGTTGCCGCGGACCTTGTCCACTCCGTCCTCGACCTTGTCCTTCGCCGAGTCCGCGACATCCTTGACGGTGCCGGCGGCCTGGTCGGCCTTGCCCTCGTTCTTCAGATCGTCGTCGCCGGTCAGGTTGCCCGTGGCCTCTTTGACCCGGCCCTTCGCGTCGTCGGTGTTCTTCGGTGAGTCGTTCATCTCGATCTCCTTCTTACGTGTTGAACCGAACGTATACCCGCGTGCCGACCGCCCTAAAACGCACGAGACCCAAATCGGACCTATGTCGGGCACCCTGCCCCGCACAACAGAAACGGGCCGCCCCGGGGGGAGGGGCGGCCCGATTCCGGCACTCGCTTTACGCAAACGGGCCGCCCGGGGGGATCGGCGGCCCGCTTGGCTGTGACGGGATCGCTCGAGAGCGACTCCGTCGAGGGTCCGCTTGAAGCGTTATCCCCTCGACGCACGTTTTCCCCGCCTAGGCCCCCTCTAAACACGCCAGGGCGAATTTAGGAACTCTTGAGATTTCCGCCTCGCTTCCTAAGCCCGCTCGCGCAACCTTTGCGCCTCAGGCGACCGCTTCAACTTCCGAAGGGTGCTCGTCTCGATCTGGCGAATTCGCTCGCGCGTCACCCCGAACGCACGGCCGACCTCCTCGAGCGTGAGCGGCTCGTGGCCCCGCAAGCCATACCTGAGCTCGATCACCTGCCGTTCACGCTCGGGCAGCGCGTCAAGCGCTCGCTGAACGTCCTGGCGCTGGAGGTTCTCCGTCGCCGCCTCGAACGGCTCGGACGCCGACTCGTCGGCAACCAAGTCCCCGAGCTCCGCATCCTCTCCGTCGCCGATCGGCTTTTCGAGCGAGACCGGCATCTGTGCCACTCGCATGATGTCGCGCACGTCCGCAACTGTGATCCCCAGATTCGCCGCGATCTCGGCCGGCTCCGGCTCCCGGCCGAGCTCTTGAACGAGCTGGCGCTCGACGTGAGCGACGCGATTGAGCTTCTCCACCATATGAACCGGAATCCGGATCGTGCGCGCCTTGTCGGCGATCGCCCTCGTCACAGCTTGGCGGATCCACCACGTCGCATAGGTCGAGAATTTGTAGCCCCGGCGGTAGTCGAACTTCTCGACGGCCCGGATCAGCCCCAAAGAACCCTCTTGGATCAGGTCCAAGAAGCTGAGGCCGCGTCCCAGGTAGCCCTTCGCGATCGAAACGACCAGGCGCAGGTTCGCCTCCACCATGTGACGCTTTGCTGCCGTGTCCCCCCGCTCGATGCGCCGCGCCAGCTCGACCTCCGAATCCGCGGTAAGAAGCTCGACGCGCCCGATCGAGCGCAGATACAGGCGAAGCGAGTCGAGGCTCGGCTCCACGGTGAGATCGAGCTCGGCCGCCTTGCGAGGGGCCGCGTCGTCCTTCGCCTCCTGATAGGCACTCACGCCGTCTGCTGCGATCACGTCAACGCCGTGCTCAATGAGATGGGCGTGCAGATCGCGAATTTCGTCTTTCGTGACTTCGACCTCCTCGAGCGTCGCCGAGATCTCCTCGAAGGTGAGATATCCGCGCTCACGGCCCTCGGCGACGAGTCGCGCGAGATCCTCTGAGTCAGCCAGCGACTCGGCCGCCTCCACCTTCTCCTCGGGGGCGGCTTGCACCAACAGGACTTCTGCCTTTCCGGCCAACTGCTTCCGGTCCTCTCCTCCGTGTGGGCGCCGAAGCGACCCGAAGTATATGAATTGTTCAAAGGTCCATGCGACAGGTGTCACGAACTCACCCAATCGCCCCACCCCGGCGCTACGCTCAGGGCCATGAGCGAGACCAGCGCGCCGCTCACCCCGGCTCTAAGCGACGTCCAGGCCGGTATTCCGGACACGCAGGTGAGCCTCACGCAAGTTGGGGTGCGCGGCGTCGAAAAGGTCATCCATGTCGCTTCTGAGGCCGGGGGCACCCCCGGCCTCTTCTTTGCAGAGCTCGAAGCCTTCGTCGACTTGAAGCCGGACCAGGCCGGCGTTCACATGTCCCGCTTCGAGGACGTCATCAACGCCGCAATCGACGACGTCATCCTCTCGAAGACGCTTCGCGCTGAAGAGCTCGCCGCCAAGATCGCCGAGCAAGTGCGCGAGCGCCAGCACGGATGCCGGGCGGAGGTCCGCATCACGGCCCGCTACGCCGAGACCGTCCAGGCCCCCGAGTCGGGCCTCTCAACGCAGGAGATCTACAAGCTCCTCGGCGTCGCCGTCGCCTCCGAGGGCGGAACCCGGACCCTCACCGGGATCGAGGCACAGGGCATGACCGCCTGCCCCTGCGCCCAGGGCCTGCTCACCGATCGTGCGCGCGACAGGCTCGAGACCGACGGCTTCAGCCTCTCGGAGATCGATCGCATTCTCGACGCCGTGCCTGTGGCCACCCACAACCAGCGGGGCATCGGGCAACTTCACCTCGGCAAGCCGGAAGGCGTCGACGCTGACATCGACGCGCGGGACCTGCTTCGCATCGTCGAAGCCTCGATGAGCTCGGAGATCTATGAACTGATGAAGCGCTCAGACGAGGCATCGGTCGTCGAGAAGGCACACCGGAACCCCCGCTTCGTCGAGGACGTCGTCCGTGACATGGTCCGACGCGTCGCTGAGTCATACCCCGGGCTTCGCGACGGCGGCTTCATCGTGGCTCGCCAGGAGAACCTCGAAACTATCCACCGCCATACCGTGGTTGCCGAGCGCACGGGCCTCATCTCCGAGGTGCTCGACGAGGTCGAGACCGGAGTCCACTCACGCCGCCACCTCTCGCGGCGCGAGTGGCTTGAACAGGGCTGACGCCCGGCCGCGCTAGGACGCGGAGTCGGCCGTGTCCGGCGCCGGTGACGAAGCCGGCCGGGCGGTCGCCGACTCCGCTTCCTCCATGTGGCGGCGCAAACCAAGGAAGTAGTCCGCGCCCGAGATCACCGTCATCGCCACCGCCGCGTAGACGAGGATGTCCACGCCGATCGGCGAGTCGTCGAAAGCGATCAATCCGAAGATCGCGGCTACCTGGAGTCCCGTCTTTGCCTTCCCGAGCCAGCTCGCCGAGATCACCACCCCTCGCTCAGCCGCAACCGAGCGCAACCCGGTCACCGCAAACTCCCGGGCGATGATCACCATCGCGACCCAGGCCGCAATGCGATCGAGCGAAACCAGCGAGACCAGCGCCGCCGTCACCAAGAGTTTGTCCGCCAGCGGGTCCATCAGCTTGCCGAATGTCGTCTCTTGTCGCTGGCGCCGCGCGATGTATCCGTCCAGCCCGTCCGTGAGGGCGGCCAGAGCAAATAGCGCCGCCGCGATTACGTCCCCCTCCGCAGTCTCTTCTAAGAGAGCCACGACGATCACCGGAATCATCAGGATCCGAAGAACCGTCAGGAAATTCGGGGCGTTGAGAGGGATCAGCGGGAACACGGCCCGCTCAGGGTAAGGCCCAAGCTCGCAACGGGTCGCGCCCGGCGAATGCCGCAGGCGTTTAGTCTCCCGGTCGACGATGGCCGTCGACTACGTCTACCGGCTCGAGCAGCCTCACGTGCCCGGTCAGCTCGCGGCGGTGTGCGCACGCATCGCCGAGGAGTCCGGCCTGATCGGCGACATCCAGACCATCTCGATCGGCCGCGACCGCTCGATTCGCGAAATCTCAGTGGAGGTCTCGGGCGACGACCAGGCCGAGCGTGTCGCCGAGCGCCTCGGCGAGGTGGACGGCGTGCGCGTCATCTCATTCTGGGACCGCGCCCTCCACGCGCACGAGGGCGGCAAGCTCGCCGTCGTCCCGGCGCGGGAGATGAAGACGCTCCAGGACATGCGAGACGTCTATACGCCCGGCGTCGCGCGCGTCTGCCTTGCGATCGCTGACGACCCCGCCCTAGCCCACCGCTTCACGATGATTGGCCGAACCGTCGCCATCTGCACCAACGGCACGCGAGTCCTTGGCCTTGGCGACATCGGCCCGGTCGCCTCCATGCCCGTGATGGAGGGCAAGGCGATGTTCTATCGCCAGCTCGCCGGCATCTCTGCCATTCCGATTCTGATCGACGCCACCGAGCCCGACGACTTCGTCGAGACGGTGAAGCGCATCGCCGGCGGCTTCGGCGGCATCCACCTCGAGGATATCCGCGCGCCCGACTGCTTCGAGATCGAAGAGCGCCTGATCTCAGACCTCGACATCCCCGTCATGCATGACGACGTCCACGGCACCGCGGTCGCCACTCTCGGTGCGGTGCTCGTCGCGTGCGCGCATGCCGGAATCGAGTTGACCGATTCGACCGTCGGCCAGATCGGCCTTGGGGCCGCAGGCTTCGGGATCGCGAACCTGATCCACGAGGCAGGAGCCAAGGCTGTGCTCGCCTCGGATCCGAGCGAGGCGTCGCACGAGCGCGCGCGCGCCGCCGGCATCGAGGTCACCACCTTCGAGGACGTGATGGAGCGCGCCCGGATCGTCATCGCCACCACCGGCCGGCCGGGCCTGATCACCCCGGAGATGGTCCGCGACGGCCAGATCATTATGGCGCTCACGAACCCCGACCCCGAGATCGCCCCCAAGGAAGCCGAGGCCGCGGGTGCCGCCTTCGCCGCCGACGGCCAGATGGTGAACAACGTCCTCGGTTTCCCCGGCATCTTTCGCGGCGCGCTTATGGCGGGTTCACAAGTGATCTCGACTGGCATGAAGCTGGCGGCAGCGCAAGCCATCGCGGGACTCACCGCCGAGTCCGAGCTGGTCCCCGACGCGCTCGACCCCGCGGTCCACGCCGAGGTCGCCCGCGCGGTCGAAGAGGCTGCACGCGACGAGGGCCTCGCCCGACCCGAGCGGGTGCCTGCAGGCCTCTAGATGAATGATTCGACGGTATTACGGGTCGATACCACCCTCGCCGGCCGCCGCCTGGAGCCGCTCCAATAGGGGAGCGGCGTGCGCCCAGTCCTCGCTGGAGATCTCCAAGGCGCAGCCCATGCCCCTCGTCCTCGGCTTCAGCTGCACGATCAGCTTCCCCTTCTTGTTCGGGTCGCCGATATCGATCACGAGGTTCCGGGCGTGGTATCGAATGCTGTCTTGGCCGTGGTAGCCGAAGATCTCGAAGACCCGACCGTCGAACGAGAGCAGGCTGTCACCCACCCAGACCTCGTCATTGGTCATCATGCCTACACCCTAGTAGCGCCGAGTTGTTGCTGATTGCCGCGGCTTTCGCAACCACCCCACCTTTCCACGGATAAACCACCAACTGGCCTCGCCTGCCTCGGATCGAGGTCGCGGCGTGACCGCGCAGCTACTCCGACAGCCCGGCGGCTTCGAGGGCCGCGTCGCGGTTGTCCCAGACCTCCATTCGGCAGATCATTCGATCTCTCAACGTGTAGAGATAGGCGAATTGGCGGGTGA
>JALZIJ010000159.1 GCA_030860375.1 Actinomycetota bacterium
GCACCCGCATCCGCAAGGGTTCGCTCGCTCGCCCGAAGCGCGGCGTCGGGCGCCTCGCACTCGAATCCGGCGCCTCCGTGATGCCGGTCGCGGTGACCGGTACCGAACACGTCCGAACCGGCTGGCGAATCCGTCCGCGCAAGGTCCGCCTGCGCGCCGGCACCTCGATGACGTTCCCGCAGACCGAGCGGCCGTCGCCCAGCCTCGCCCAGACCGTCACGGAGCGGATCTGGCCCAACATCGAGCTTCAGTGGGAGTACCTCGGCGGCCTTCCGCCTCTCCGCAAGGCAGCCGTGATCGGCGCGGGCAGCTGGGGCACGGCCATGGCGGCGCTGCTCGCCCGGGGAGGGCTGGAGGTACAGCTCGGCACGCGCGACGACGACAAGGCCGCCGAGATCTCCCGCAAGCGGGAGAACGAAAAGTACCTCCCCGGCGTGAAGATCCCCGAGGGCGTCGAGGTGAAGCGCGCGGCCGACATCGAGCTCGCCGGATGCGACCTGATCTGCCTCGCCGTCCCGTCGAAGGCAATTCCGCAGGCCGTTGGCACCTATGCGGACCGGATCGGCACGCGTGCCTCCGTCCTCTTACTCTCGAAGGGCTTGATCCAGCCGCTCGGCCTGCTGCCGACGGACTACGTCTCTGAGCGTGTGCGCGCTCGCGCGATCGCCTGCCTCGGCGGCCCCGCCCACGCGCGCGAGGCGGCGGCGGGGATGGCGGCGCTCGTCCTGGGCTCGTGCGACTCGGATCTGCGGGTGCAGCTGGGCGAGGTCTTCGACCGCGCCGGCCTCGTGTGCGAGCGGACCGACGACGTGGTCGGCGTCGAGATGGCGGGCGTTGCGAAGAACGCCGCCGCCCTGGCCGCTGCAGCAGCAGAGCCGCACGGTCTCAACGCCGCAGGGATCGCAGCTGCGGGCATTTGGGACGAGTGCATCTCCTACGGGGTCTCGAAGGGCGCCCGGATCGAAACCTTCGCGGGCCTTGCCGGCGTCGGTGATCTCACTGCCACGATCCTCGCCCCGGGTAGCCGCAACCGCAGGGCGGGTGAGCTTTTGGGCAAGGGTGTTCCGGCCGACCAGATCCCGGGCCGCATCGGGCAGGCATCCGAGGGCCTCGACTCCGTTCCGCTCATCGCCGAAACCGTCTTGCGATCGGGAATCGACGCGCCTCGATTGGCAGGGCTCGCGGCGCTCATCGCCGGCGAGATCGAAGCGACCGAGTGGATCGCGGGGCTTCGCCGCGCCCAGCGCACGCGGAGGGCGGCGTGATGGAGAACGGCTCGTTCAGCTCACACATATGCTTGCCCCGTGACCCCGGGGGACCCAGACGCGCCTGCGCCCGCCCCTTCCAAGGCGGAGCTCGACCGCGAGTTCTCAGACCTCTATCGCGCCCATCTTCGCGACGTGTATTCCTACGCCTACTACCGGGTGGGCAATCATCACGACGCCGAAGACCTGACCGAGCAGGCGTTTCTCCAGGCTTACCGGCATTTCGAGCGGGCGCGGCGCGAGTCGAACGGGCGTCCCATGCGCCCATGGCTCATCCGCATCGCCCACAATCTCGCTTCCAACCTCTATCGCGACCGCTCGCGCCGGCCCGAAGCCAACATCGATGCGGTCGAGCCTCCGGCGCATCCGCACCCCACCGAGCGGGTGGTCGAGGGCCGGGAAGAGTTGCGCCTGCTCATGCGAAAGCTCGACGGGTTGCCTGTCGAGCGCCGCGAGGCGCTGATCATGCGCTTCGCGCTCGGCATGGACAACCGCGAGATCGCGCGAGCGATGGGCAAGACCGACGGCGCGACAAAAGTGCTTATTCATCGAGCGCTGAAGCAGCTCGAAGAGCTGATGGCCGAGGAGCGGGGGGACGACGCCGATGACTGAGCCGGGGCGGATGGAGCTTGAAGCGCTCCTAACCGATGCGCTGCGCCCGATCGAGCCGCCCGAGGACCTCGTCGGTCGCGTCGAGACGACGCTCTCCGCGATCACCGAGCAGGCCGCAGCGGCGCTCGGCAGCTGGGCAGAGGAGCTCACGGACTCAGAGCTCGAGTCGCTTCGCGACCCGCGGAACTGGGTGCGCCCCGTCGCCGCCGTCGCCATAGGCGGCGTCGCCGCGGGCGCTCTCGTCATCGTCGGCGCTCGACGCCGCCGAAAGCCGACGGGCATGCGCGCGAACGCGAGCCGCCTGATCGCGGACCTCGGCGACCTGCGCCGCTAGGCGTTGCCGCGGCGCTTCATCGGCATCCGGGCGCCGCCTTCCGAGTGGTTTCGGATACCCGCGATATTCGCGGCTTTTCGCAACCAGTACGCCCTGGGGAGGCTGATCAGGCGCGTCTGCGCGCCGGGCGAGGTCGGGCCTTCGAGCCGCCCGGTTTCGGCGTCGCGGCTCCCGCGGCCAGGCCGGTCAGGCCGAGGATCAGGTGGAAGAAGTTGTCCTCGGTGTTCACCGGCACGGTCGAGATCAGCGAACCGAGCTCGCCGTCGATTACGAGAAAGCCCCAGATCGCGAGCAGGATGTAGGCGAGACCCGCGGCCAGCGCATACGTGCGGGCAGCGTGCGCCGCGGCGGCAAGGCCGACGAGGCCGGTCGCGATGTGGACGAGGTTGTGCCAGCCGTTGACAGCGAGGATTCCCAGCACCTCCTCTGACTCACGCCCTACCGGCCTCCCCGTCTCGAAGCTGGAGCTGTAGAAGAAGCCGAGGATCCCGACGACGACGAGGGCGCCCCCGACGAGGGTGGCGTAGAGACGGGCTGGGGTGGCTTCTTTCATTTCAATCGGACTCTTTAACGGACTTCCGAGGGCCCAGGTCGAACTATCGCCGGGGCCGCGGACGTGATCCAGGGTGGGGGGGCGACCGTATCTAAAACCGTGCACTCACTTTCGGCATGGCTCGTGGCCCGGCGGCGGGACCCGGGTTGCGGGTCCAGCCGAATCCCCCGAGCACGTCACAATCTGAGAGATAAATGAAGCGCGAAGCCCTCCAACAACTCGCCGACGAGGACCTGATGGTTCTTGTCGAGCGCAAGGACCCCGCCGCGTTCGAGGTTCTCTACGACCGCCATGGCGGTGCCGCTTACTCGCTTGCGCACCGTATCGTCGGCGGCCCCGAGGCGGCCGAGGACGTCGTTCAAGAGGCATTCCTCTCGATCTGGCGAAGCGGCGCCCACTTTGACGCTGCGCGCGGTAGCGTTCGCTCGTGGACGCTCGGCGTGGTCCGCAACCGCTCGATCGACGCGCTCCGCCGCCAGTCCGGCAAGGCGCCCAAGCTTGACTTCGACGACGACGCGACCCTCGAGGCGCAGCCCGCGGGTGAGCTCACCGACTCTGAGGCGATCCGGCGGGAGACAGCCAGTCGTGTGCGAGGCGCGCTTCGCGAGCTCCCGGAAGAGCAGTCGGAGGTGATCGGCCTCGCTTACTTCGGTGGGTTCTCCCATTCCGAGATCGCCGAGATGCTCCGCATGCCGCTCGGTACCGTGAAGGGGCGGATGCGCCTCGGGCTCGAGAAGGTCAGACTTCTCCTCGTCGAGAGGATGGGCATCACCGAGTCCTCGCAGGTGTTGCCATGAGCGACCATCGCGAGTACCGCGACGACATCGCCGCCTATGTCCTGGGCGCGCTCGATACCGCCGAGAAGCTCGAGGTCGAGCGTCACCTGGCGGGCTGCGAGGAGTGCAGCGAGTACCTCTTTTGGCTTGATCCTGCCGTCGATCTCTTGCCCGCGTCAGTTGAGCCGCTGAGGCCGTCTTCAGGGCTCAAGCGGTCGCTCATGGCTTCAGTGAGCTCAGACCTCAAGGTGGCCCGCCGTACCGAGCGCGAGCACAAGCGTGCCGAACGAGGGCTCTGGGGATCGATCTGGAGGCCCGTGACGGCAGGCGTGCTTTCGACGGTCCTGATCGCGGGGGCACTCGGCGGCTACCTCATTGGAGGAAACGAGCCCGAGAGCGTCTCCATCGAGGCGGTGAGCAGCGAGCGCATCGGCGCTGAGATGGAGGTGACCCTCGTGCGTCAGGGCGACGAGGGCACGCTGCAAATCGGCAAGCTGCCCGGCCTGACGCCCGAGCAGGAGTATCAGGCATGGATCAGGCGCGACGGCGAGATGGAGCCGTCGAACACGTTCGACATTCGTGAAGACGGCAACGTTGATATCGAAGGCTCCCTCGAAGGCGCCGAAGGTGTCTACATCACCCGTGAGCCCGAGGGCGGTTCAGAGACGCCGACCAGTCGAATCATCATGGGCGCGCCCCTTTCCTGACGGTCCTCTACCAGTAACTTCGACCGCCATGCCCGCCTGCTACCGGCACTCCGGTCGGGACACCAACGTCGCCTGCTCGAACTGCGGACGGCCGATTTGCCCCGACTGCATGACCTCGACTCCCGTCGGCATGCGCTGTCCCGAGTGCGCGCGTCAGAGCACTCGAATCCACCGCGCTCCGAGTGGAATGACCGGAGGCGCAGCGCCGATGACCATGGGCCTGATCGGCCTCTGCGTCGCCGCGTTCGTCGCCCAGGTGGTGAGCGGCGCCGACCTCGTCGACGGCAGCCCCGGGGGCAGTGTCACAATCGACTTCGGCCTGTTGGGATTCGGCATCGCGGGCCAGGTTACGCCCGAGTTGATCGGGGTCGGCGAGGGCGAGTACTACCGGGTCATCACGGGCGGCCTTCTCCATTCGGGGATCATTCACCTCGGCCTGAACATGGTCGCTCTCTACTTCCTCGGCTCCCTCCTCGAGCGCGCGATCGGGGTTCGGCGCTTCGCGGGAATCTTCGTCGTCTCGCTCCTGGGCGGCTCGCTTGGAGCGCTCATTCTCTCGCCCGAGAGCCTCACCGTGGGCGCATCAGGCGCGGTCTTCGGACTGATGGCCGCGGCTTTTCTGGAGGCGAAGGACCGCGGCCTCGACGACGTGGCTTCGCAGATCGGCTTCTACGTGGTCATCAACCTGATCTTCACCTTCAGCGTGCCGAACATCTCAATCGGCGGTCACATCGGCGGCCTCTTGGCGGGAGGTGCGCTGACGCTCGCGCTCGCGCAGGCGCGCCGCTCGGGTGCC
Source organism: Actinomycetota bacterium (assembly GCA_030860375.1). Classification (GTDB taxonomy): domain Bacteria; phylum Actinomycetota; class Thermoleophilia; order Solirubrobacterales; family 70-9; genus JALZKA01. The sequence continues at coordinate 5,044 of JALZIJ010000159.1, forward strand.
GGCGCCTCGCGGCCGGTCGAGACGGGCGTCATGGTTGCATTCGCCGTTGTGATCGCGATCGCATGTGTGATCGCCGGCAACGCCGTCGTCCCATCGATCGTCTAATCGCGTAAGGATTGCGCTCAGAGGGACAGAATGTGAAAAGCGAGCGCTCTTCGCGCCTCGACCCGGTCGGGATGCAGGAGGTGAGCCAGCAGCTCGACGCCGTCCACCAGGCGCGGTCCTGGCCGGGAGAACGACGATGCGGCGTCGACAGCCCAGACCGACCTGGCTCCGAGCGCACGCAACTCGCTCTCGTAGTCGTGCGCCTGCTTCGCCGCCTCGTCGGCGTACAGCCCGCAGGGCATGACGACGACGACGTCGGGCTGAGCCGCGCCGATCTCCTCCCACGTCGCCGTCTGGGACTTGGCGCCCGGTGTGCCGAGAACGTCGGCGCCGCCCGCGAGCTGAATCATCTCGGGTACCCAGTGCCCGCCGACGAACGGCGGATCCAGCCATTCGAGCGCCGCGACGCGCGGCTTCCGAACACGCCCAGCGGCCTGTTCGATCGCTGCCAAGCGCCCCCGCAGCTCATGATCCAAGCGGTGGCCTTGCTCAGAAGCTCCGCACGTATCCGCCAAGCACACGAGATCCACGAGCATCTCGTCGAGCGTGTGCGGGTCCAGGGACAGCACGTCGGGCCGGCCTGGTAGGCCTGCGGCGACCGAGCACACATCGTCGAAAGAGACCGCGCATACCGCGCACAGCGCCTGGGTCACGATCAAATCGGGCGCGAGCCGCTCGAGTTCTTCCGCGTCCAGGCCGTAGATGGCATCACCGCTTGCTGTCCGCTCGCGGACTGCCGCGTCGATTTCGGCGGGCCCCAGCCCTTCGGGAATCTCGCTCCGCGTGATGTTGGGAAGGTCACGGGCTTCGGGTGGCCAATCGCATTCGTGCGTGACGGCCACGACGCGGTCCCCAAGTCCAAGCGCGAACAGCGACTCGGTCGCGGAGGGCACGAGGCTGGCGATCTTCCTGGGGTCGGGGTTCACTGGCATCGCGACTATAAGGTTGGCGTATGTCCCCTGAGCGCCTTTGGCGCGAAAGAAGCAGGTGTTGGTAGGTATGAAAAAGCTCGACGATTCTGAGATTGAAAGCCGCCTCGCGGACCTCGAAGGCTGGGAGCGGGACGGCGATGTGATCCGCAAGGAGTTCGAGCGAAACGACTTCACGGGCTCGGTCGATTTCGTCAGGCAGATCGTCGAACCCGCGGAGGAAATGGGCCACCATCCCGATCTCGCGATTTCGTGGGACAAAGTAGAGGTCCTCGTGACGACCCATTCCGAGGGCGGTTTGACCCAGAACGACTTCGAGCTCGCTGAGAAGATCGATGGCCTCGCCTGAGGCACAGCTGACCCGGACCAAGCTTCGCTTCACATCCGGCGAGACAGAATGCGCAGCGGTGCTGGTGCAACCCGAGTCCTCCGGTCCCGTGCCATGCGTCGTGCTCGGCCACGGGTTCGGAGCGCTCAAGGAGGGAGGTCCAATCCGCTCGGCAGAGCGCTTCGCGGCCGCGGGCTTCGCGGGCCTCGCGTTCGATTACCGCTATTTCGGCGAAAGCGGGGGAGAGCCGCGCCAGCTCCTCGACATCAAAAAGCAGCTCTCCGACTGGCGGGCCGCGATTGCGTACGCCCGCACCCTCGACGGGGTGGATCCTGAGCGGATCGCGCTTTGGGGCTCCTCGTTTTCAGGCGGCCATGTGATCGTGCTTGCCGCCGAGGCTCGCCGCGTTCGAGCGGTCATCGCGCAAGCGCCGCATATCGATGGGATCAAGACCCTTGCCCAGCTGGGGCCCGCCAACGCCGCCCGCCTCACCCTCGCGGGCGTTCGCGACGGCGTCGGTGCGCTCCTCGGCCGGGAGCCGCACAGGATTCCCCTCGTCGGCCCGCCCGGCACGACGGCCGCGATGACCACGCCGGATGCCGAGCCCGGCTACCGCTCGATCTACGACGAGGGCTTCGAATGGCGCCAGGACTTCGTTCCGCGAGTCGCGCTCGCGATGCCGCTCTACCGTCCGGGCCGACGCGCGGCAGACGTCGAGTGCCCGCTACTCGTCCAAGTCGCCTCGAATGACTCGATCACGCCTCCCGGGCCCGCAATCGAGGCAGCAGGCAAGGCGCCTCGCGGCGAGCTCGTGACCTACGCCGGGCTCGGACACTTCGATATCTATCGTGGCGAGCACTTCGAGCGCGCGGTCGCCGACCAGACCGACTTCCTCACCCGGCACCTGGAGGGCTAGGTGACCAGCGCTTGACGCGCCTCCTCCACGTCGTCGGCACCCGGCCGAACTTCGTGAAGATGGCGCCCGTGATCGCCGCCTGCACGGAGCGGTTCGGCTCCGGGGCGAACATCGTCGTCCACACCGGCCAGCACTACGACCGCGCGATGTCAGAGGTCTTTTTCGACGAGCTCGGCGTGCCCGAGCCGAATCACATGCTCGGTGTCGGATCTGGCTCTCACGCTGCGCAGGCAGCGCGCGTGATGGAGCGGTTGGAGCCGGTTCTTCGCGAGGAGCGACCGGATTTCGTCGTGGTGCCCGGCGACGTCAACTCGACGCTCGCGGCGACTCTTTGCGCAGCGCGGGCCGGGGTGCCGATCGCCCACGTCGAGTCTGGTCTGCGGAGCTTCGACCGCGAGATGCCGGAGGAGATCAACAGGATCGTCGTCGACCATCTCTCGCAGCTTCTCTTCATCCATTCTGAGGAGGCGACGGACAACCTCGCGGCAGAGGGAGTGCCGGCGGAGCGAGCGCATTTCGTCGGCAACACGATGATTGACACCCTCGCGGCGCTCGAGGAGCGGATCAGGGGGAGGGGCGCCGCCAAAGCAACGGGGTTTGGGAAGGGCACCTACCTTCTCGTCACGCTTCATCGACCGGCGCTCGTTGACGGGCCGCTCCTGGGCGACACGATGGGCGCGCTCGCAGCGGTCGGCCGAGACCTACCCGTGCTCTTCCCGGTCCACCCGCGGACGCGCGCGCGTCTCGGTGAGCTCGGCCTCGACTCTCAGCCGGGCGTCACCCTGGCCGAGCCTGCGGGATATCTCGATTTCCTCTCGCTCGAGGCAGACGCCGCGGCGGTGCTCACCGACTCGGGCGGCATCCAGGAAGAAACGACTTGGCTCGGCGTGCCGTGCTTCACCCTTCGCGACAACACCGAGCGCCCCGTGACGATCCGAGCGGGCACCAACACCCTGCTCGGCCTGGATCCCGGCAGGATCGCTGAGATTCCGAAGCTCCTGGAGACCGCGGACTCAACTCCGCAAACTCCGGAAGGTTGGGACGGTCACGCGGCTGAGCGCATCTCTGAAGTCCTCGCCGATTGGTAGCTTCCGCCCGGTGCCGCTGCCCTCGCTGATCCCCAAGGACAACGTCTTCTTCGACCTCTTCAACAAGGCGGGGCAGAACACCCTGCGCTCAGCTCGACTCCTCCTGGAGATGCTCGAGACGTGGCCTTCCTCAGAAGGCCTTTCGCGCGACATCCTCCTCGCCGAGCAGGAAGGCGACAAGATCACCCACGAGCTGATCCAGCGGCTCAACTCGACCTTCGTGACCCCGATCGACTCCGAGGACATCTACGGGCTCGCGAGTGCTCTCGACGACATCGTCGACTACATCGAGGAGACGTCGGACTTCATGGTCCTCTACAAGATCGAGGCTCCCATGGAGCAGGCCGTAGGCCTGGCGGGCGTGCTCGTGAAGTCGTGCGAGCAGCTCGCATTCGCACTCGAGCGCCTTCGCGGGTTCAAGGACCTCGACTCTTACCTGATCGAGATCCACCGCCTCGAGAACGAGGGGGATCGCATTTACCGCGACGCCGTTGCGTCCCTGTTTGCGAACGGCATCGACCCGATGGTCGTGATCCGATGGAAGGATCTCTTCGGCGTGCTCGAGAAGGCGGTAGACGCAACTGAGACCGCCGCCCACATCCTCGAGGGAATCGCAATCAAGAACGCCTGAGGCGCTCGCCTCGTTGGGTCTTTGACTCCATGACCGAAGCGGACGTGATCCTCTACATCGTCGTCGGGACCGCGCTTGCGTTCGACTTCACGAACGGATTCCACGACACCGCGAACGTGGTGGCGACCTCGATCTCGACGCGTGCGATGTCGCCGCGGATCGCCGTCACCTACGCGGCCATCCTCAACTTCGTCGGCGCGTTCATCTCGCTCGAGGTCGCGGCGACGGTCGCCAAGGATGTGGTGGTGGGGGATGTGATCACGCCGACGATCGTCTTCGCCGGCCTGATCGGTGCAATCGCCTGGAACCTCGCGACGTGGTACTTCGGGCTGCCTTCGAGCTCGTCCCACGCGCTGATCGGCGGGGTGGTCGGCTCGGCGCTGGCCGCGAAGGGAACCGAAGCGGTCCTCTCCGACGGGGTGATCGGCAAGGTGCTCGTGCCCGCTCTGATCGCACCGATAGTCGCCTTCGTTGTGGGCGGCATCGCGATCGTCGTCTGCTACCGGATCGTCGGTAGGCAACGGCCGGGGCCGGTGGCGCGAGGCTTCCGCTTGGGCCAGGTGGTCTCCGGAGGCCTCCTTGCGCTTGCCCACGGGACGAACGACGCTCAGAAGACGATGGGCGTGATCGCGCTCGCGCTGATCGCCAACGACAGCCTTGCCTCAGGCGCCGATCCGCCGACCTGGGTGATCGTCTCGGCCGCAACCGCGATTGCGCTCGGCACCTACATGGGGGGCTGGCGCATCATCAGGACGATGGGCACGCGCATCATCAAGATGGACGCGGCGCAGGGTTTCTCGGCTCAGGGAGCGGGCTCGGCGGTGATCCTTGCCTCCAGCCACTTCGGATACCCGCTTTCCACGACCCACGTGATCTCGGGCGCGGTGATGGGAGCCGGGGCGGCAAAGCGCGTCTCCGCGGTGCGCTGGGGGGTCGCCGGAAACATGGTGGTCGCTTGGATCCTCACCTTCCCGATGGCCGCGGGGATCGGGGCGCTTACCTACGGCGTCACGCAGCTCTTCGGCGATGGCGCCGTTGGGCCCGTCGCCATCGCCGCCGTGGGAGTCATCCTGACGGCGATGGCGTTTGCTCGACGTGCACGGGGCCCGGTACCGGCATGAGCGTCCTCGCGACGATCGTCGATTGGAGCGCTCTCGGACAGACGGTCATCGCTGCGCTCTTGGCAGGGGTGGGGGTGGCCTTCTCGTTCTCGCTCGCGATCCTGGGTGCCGCGCGCCTCACGGACAGCACGCAGGAGCTCGGCCTCCTCGGCACGATCGGGTACGGCGCGCTCACGTTCGCGGGCATTTCGGCGACGGCGGCGGCGATTGCCTTCGGCATCTTCGTCATGACCTCGAGTTGATTCCTCAACGGTCGAAGTCGCCACCGGCGGGACGCTTCGTAGGATTGGTCTTCGAGTGAGAGTCCTTCGCAACATCGCGATCATCATGCTCCTGGCGTTCCTGTTCGCCGCCGTGCCGGGAGGAGGCGTCGTCGCCGAGGGGATCTTCGCGACGTTCACGATCGTCTTCGCGGCCGCGATCGCCGCCGCGTTCTACTTCGGCTACCGCCAGAACAGGTTCGCGTGGCTGACCTTGCCGGAGCGCGACCGGAACCTCTTCCTCGCCTCATTGGGCGCGATCGTCTACATCATCGGAGGCTCCCAAGTGATCCTCGACTGGGACGGCGGCGTCTTCGTGTTTCTCGCCGTGCTCGGCATCAGCCTGTACGCGATCTTCACGGTCGTGATGCGGGCGCGAGCAATTTGAATCGCCGCCGCGAGTAACTAGGCACACCGCGGCTCACACCCGCGTCCTTGCGGCGCCTAGCGTCGCGAACGATGAGACGGCATGCGGCTACCGAGCGGGCACAGGCATCGGCTGAGCTGGTCGCGATCGTTCCCCTACTCGTGGCCGGAGCGCTCTTCTTAGCGCAGGGGCTGGTTGCGGGGTGGGCGCTCCTGTCGGCGGGGGAGGCGGCCCGCTCGGCCGCGCGGATCGCTCATGTGGGCGGCAACGCGGAAGCCGCGGCCCGCGCCGCTCTTCCGGACGCGCTGGGCTCAGCCGAGGTCTCGGTCCGGGGATCGAGCGTCGAGGTCGAGGTTCGCGCCCCGGCACTTCTCCCCGGCGTGCCTGGGATCCCGGTGCATGCGTCCGCCTCGCTCGACCCGGAGGGCGGGGGATGAAAGGGGAGCGGGCCCAGGCCTCGCTTGAGCTCTTGGCGAGCGTGCCCGCGATGGTCCTCGCCCTGGTGATCGCGCTTCAGCTTGCAATCACCGGATACACGCTCCACCTTGCCGACGGCGCTGCCGAGGCCGGAGCCCTTGCCGTGGCGGCGGGCACCGACCCAACCCAGGCTGCCCGTGCCGCCCTGCCCGGCTGGGCGGCCGAACGGGTCGACGTGAGCACCGAGGGTGGGCGGATCGAGGTCTCGGTGCGTCCGCCGGCGCCTCTCGGAGCGCTCTCCGAGGCGCTTGAGGTCAGTGCTTCAGCATGGGCGAGGAGCGCAAATGGGAGCTGATGAGCCGCGCCTCGTCGCGGTCACGACCCTCCCGGGCTCTGACGGTGGCCTCGCCACCGCAGCGGCGATCGGAGTCGCCCTGGCCCGGTGCGGAGCGACCGAGCCCGAGGGAGTCGTCCTGGTCGATCCCGATTCTGGCGTCCGCAGGCGGCCGACCCTGGTCTCCTCGAGCGCGGCGCGCTCGCTTGAATCCGAGCTCCGCGACGTGGTGCCCGCCTCGGCTCGGGGGACGCTGTGCGTCGTCTCGGTACCGGCTGCCGAGCTTTGCGAGACGCTCGAAGCCTGTCGCGAAAGCCGCGCGTCGGCAGTGGTCGTCCACGCGGAGCCTGAGCGCTGGCGAGAACTGGTGGACGAGGGTGGGGTCGACGCCGTGGTCCTGCGCGCGGACGCATCGAACGAGCGCTCGCTTCTGGCGATCGCGGCGCGGGAGCTGATCGCGGGGGGCATGCCGACCGGCGTGATCCCCAGGCAGCCCGGGCTTGTGCAGGCGCGCCGGGCGCTCGCCGGGATCGAGCCGGGAGGAGAGCTCGGGGGTCGCTCAGCCCGGCTCGCAAGACGCCTCCTGCGAGCCAAAGCCCCGCCTCAGCTCGCCTCTTGGCGAGTCGAGGCAGGACAAGCCATCCCCGTGACGCTCTTCCTCGCGCTCGCGACAGTTGTCGCAGGGGTCCTCCTCGCGGTCGTCGGCGCCGCAGCTACCGGCGCGTCGAGGTATCAGCGCGCCGCCGATCTCGCTGCGGTCTCCGCCGCGCGCTCAATGCGCGACGACCACCACAGGCTCTTCCTTGCCCCAGTCCTGCCGAACGGAGCGCCCAATCCTGCGCATCTGAGCGAGGCGGAGTACCGAGCGCGGGCTATGGACGCGGCAACCGAGGCCCTGGCTCGGAACGAGGCAGATGAGGCAGCGGTCAGCCTGACCTACCCCGGCGCGGCGTTTGCTCCCACCCGGGTTCGCGTGACTCTCGAAGCCACGCCCGAGATCGACGGAGAGCGCCAAGTGCCCGATGTCGAGGTTTCAGCGGTGGCCGAGGCATACCCGGCGTCGAGCCCCGACGAGGCTGCGACGCCTGCGGTTGCTTCCGGCGGCGGCTACTCCGGGCCACTCGCCGAACGTCAGGGGGAGGGAATGCGTCCTGACGTGGCCCAGGCGTTCGACGCGATGGCCGAAGCAGCGTCGCGTGAAGGGCACGGGCTCCTCATCAACTCCGCGTTTCGCTCCGATGCCGAGCAGGCGGCGCTCTTCGCCGCCAACCCCGACCCGCGCATGGTGGCACGACCGGGCACGTCCCTCCACCGCTGCGGGACCGAGCTCGACCTCGGTCCGTCGTCTGCCTACGGGTGGCTCGCTCAAAACGCCCAGCGCTTCGGGTTC
>JALZIJ010000200.1 GCA_030860375.1 Actinomycetota bacterium
ATCGTCCTCCACTTCCCGGTCTTCGACCGCGCCGTCGGCCGGCTCAATGCAGGTGAGCTCGACCTCTTCGTAGGGCGCGACTTCATCGTCACCATCCCGAACACGCCGCTCCAGCCGGTCGAATATCTCTTCGAGCGCTGCCGCCAAAAAGAAGAGCTCCGCGACCAGCTGTTCTCAAGGGGCTCGGGCTTCCTGCTCTACAGGATCGTCGACGACGGCTTTGACTACTGCTTTCCGATGCTTCGAAAGATCGGCAACAAGCTCGACGCTGTCGAGGACGAGATCTTCGAGGGAGCGGCCGAAGAGGTCGTTCGCGACATCTCGAACGTAAAGCAGGAGATCATCAACTTCCGCAAGGTAATTCGCCCGCAACGCGCCGTCCTTCGCGACCTCGAGAACTCCAAGCAGCGGTTCCTCTCCCCCCCCGAGGGCGAGGAGCTCGAGATCTACTTCGACGACATCGGCGACGCCCACGAGCGCATCTGGGACATGCTCGAGAATTACAAGGAGGTAGTGGAGGCGCTCGAGGACACGAACGAGTCAGTGATCTCCCACCGGGTCAACGAGATCCTTCGCGTCCTCACCTCGATCAGCGTCATCGTCCTGCCGCTGACGCTTGTCGCGAGCGTCTGGGGGATGAACGTGGGGGTCCCAGGCGAAGGTGACTCAGAAGACTTCTTCGCCGTAGTCGGCGTCATGGTCGTGCTGCTGGTCGCGATGCTCACGTTCTTCCGCCGCCGCGGCTGGCTTTAGGGCCTCTCTACGATGCGGCCGTGTGGCCACTGAGCGAATCTGGGCGCCTTGGCGCCTTAAGTACGTGACCGACGCGTCCAAGGACTCCGAGGACGAATGCATCTTCTGCGCGAAGCCGGCCGAGGGTGACGACGAGGCGAACCTGATCGTCCACCGGGGCGAACTCTGCTTTTTGATCCTCAACCTCTATCCGTATACAAACGGACACCTGATGGTCGCTCCGTTCGAGCACGTCGGCCGAATTCAAGACATTCCGACCGCAACCACCGCCGAGATGATGGGCCTGGCTCAGCGGGCGATCGCCGTTCTCCAGTCGAAATACCAGCCGCACGGCTTCAACGTCGGCTTCAACCAGGGCCGCGTCGCGGGCGCCGGGGTTGAACATCACATCCACATGCACGTCGTTCCGCGCTGGGGGGGCGACACCAACTTCATGCCCGTTCTCGCCGACACCCGGGTCATGCCGCAGACGCTCGAGCAGAGCTTCGCAGCCTTGCGTGGCCAGTTCGAATGACCCAGGTCAAGTCCGAGATCTTCAAGGCCTACGACGTCCGCGGCCTCTACGGGACCGATATGGATGGCGAGACCGCCTATCTCGTCGGCCGTGGTTTCGCACGCGTCCTGGCCGAGCTTCGCTCTAAACCCACGTCCGAGCTCAGGGTCGGCCTCGGCCGCGACATGCGCCTCGAAGCGCCTGAGATGGCGGGACGCCTCTCCGACGGCCTCGTCGCGGAGGGATGCGAGGTCATCGATGCCGGAATGGTCGGCACCGAGATGCTCTACTTCCTCGTCGGCTCGCACGAGCTCGATGGCGGTGCGATGGTCACCGCCTCACACAACCCGAAGGCGTACACGGGCGTAAAACTGGTCCGCGAGGGGGCGCTTGCGCTCTCTGGGGATGCGGGCATCGGCGACATCCGCCGCACGATCGAAGCGGGTTTGCCCGAGGCGCCCGGCGGAGGCTCGCGCTCAGACATCGACGTCTACCAGGGCTTTCAGGCGCACGCGCTCAGCTTCATCGACCCCGCCCGCATGCGACCGCTGAAGATCGTCGTCGACGGCGGCAACGGGATGGCGGGCCCGATGGCCGGCCCTGTGCTCGACGGCCTCGGACTCGACCTCGTCAAGACCTACTGGGAGCCCGACGGCAACTTCCCCGATCACGAACCGAACCCGCTGCTTCCCGAGAACCGGCAGTTCGTGATCGACCGCGTGCTCTCCGAGGAGGCCGACCTCGGCATCGCCTGGGACGGCGACGCGGACCGCTGCTTCTTCATCGACGATCGCGGCGAGTTCGTCGACGGCGATTTCCTTACCGCGCTACTCGCAAAGCAGGTGCTCCGCAAGGACCCGGGTGCCACGATCCTCTATGACGTACGCGCCTCTCGAGCCGTGCCGGACACGATCACAGCACACGGGGGCAGACCGCAGATCAACCGTGTCGGCCACGCCTTCTTCAAGGCCGCTATGCGCGAGCACGGCGGCACGTTCGGCGGCGAGGTGTCCGGCCATTACTACTTCCGCGATTTCTGGTCGGCCGACTCCGGCACGGTCCCAGCGCTCCTGGTGCTCGAGCTCATCGGCGTCGAGGGCAAGCCGCTCTCCCAGCAGGTCGAAGAGCTCCGCGCCCGCTACTTCATCTCGGGTGAGATCAACTCGGAGGTCGATGACCCGCGGGCGAAGATGGATGAGATTGCCAAAAGCAACCCCTACGCCCGGATCAGCTGGCTCGACGGGGTCTCGGTCGACTACGACGACTGGCATTTCAACGTGCGTCCCTCCAATACCGAGCCGCTCCTTCGCTTGAACCTTGAGTCGCTCGTCTCGCGCGAGGACATGGAGGCGAAGCGCGACGCGGTGCTCGCCCAGATCCGGTGACGCCTGAGGAGGCGCTCGAGGTCGCGCGCGACGCGGGCGTCCACACCCTTCGGATCCCGACGCCGTTCGCGGTCGGCCGAGTCAACTGCTACCTGATTGAAGACGACCCGCTCACCCTCGTAGATACGGGGCCCAACTCGGGCAAGGCTCTCGACGAGCTCCAAAACCAACTCCGAGCCCTCGGCCATTCGATCGACGACATCGAGCTGGTGATCCTCACCCATCAGCACATCGACCACGTCGGCCTGGTGGAGATCATCGTCGAGCACTCGGGAGCCGAGGTCGCCGCCCTCGACAAGGCGGTGCGGCGCCTCGCGAACTTCTCGGAGGACGCTGAGCTCGACGACCGCTTCTCGGCCGAGCTCATGCTCAGGAGCGGGATACCGGAGAACGTGGTCGTCGCACTCCAGGGCGTCTCGCGCAGCTTTCGAGCATGGGGCTCGCGCGCCACGGTCACGCGTGCGGTTGCGCACGGCGAGACGATCGGGCTGAGAGACCGAAAGCTCCAGGCATTCCATCGCCCGGGGCACAGCCCGTCCGACACGGTCTTTTGGGACGCCGAGCGCCGCATCCTGGTCGCCGCCGACCACCTGATTGCCCACATCTCCTCCAACCCGTTGATCACACGCCCGCTCGACGGCTCGGACGAGCGGACCCAAGCGCTTGTCAGCTATCGCAAGTCCCTCCTCGAGACGCGCGAGATGCCGGCCGAAATTGTGCTCCCGGGTCACGGCGAGCCGGTCACAGACCACGTCGCGTTGATCGACGAGCGGATGCGCATGACCGAGCGCCGAAAGCAGAAGATCTCGAAGCTGATCGCGGAAAAGCCCAGAACGGGGCACGAGATCGCGCAGGAGCTGTGGGGGAATGTGGCTGTGACGCAGGCGTTCCTGACCCTCTCGGAAGTGATCGGTCATGTCGACCTCCTTGTCAACGAAGGCCTTGTCCGTGAGGTCGAGGACGCCGACGTGGTGCGCTACGAAGCCACGAGAACGTCGATCGGTCAGGATGCTGAGGAATGACCGACGCGATCAGCACACGAAGCGCCGAACCCGCTAGGCAGGCGAAGACGAACGGCGGCACGAGGCGCGCTCAGAAGAAGCGCATGCTCGTCATCGTGAACCCGTACGCGACGACCGTGTCCGACCGCCTCAAGAACCTCGTCGTCTACGCGCTCCAGGGCCGCTACCAGGTGGAGGCCGTCTCGACCCAGGCGCAAAATCACGCGACGGAGATCGGGCGCGAAGCCGTTGACGGCGGCTACGACGTAGTTGTTGCATTTGGCGGCGACGGGACCCTGAATGAAGTCGCCCACGGCCTCGCCGGAACGGATATCCCGGTCACGATGCTCCCGGGGGGTCGTACCAACGTGGTCTGCCGAAGCCTTGGGATGCCGGGAGACGTCGTCGATGCCACGGAGCACCTACTCGGCCTCGCGGACAACTTCCGCCCTCGCAAGATCGACCTCGGCCTGGCAAGCGGGCGCCACTTCGTCTTCGCCTGCGGCGCCGGCGTCGATGCCATGGTGGTGAAGCGCGTCGACGCCCATCCCAAGCTCAAGACCCGGTTCGGGGAGTGGTATTACACCTACGCCGCGATCACGGGCTTCAACCGCCACTACCTGTTTGAGACGCCCGCCCGCCTTCGCCTCCGCTCTGAGCAGGGCGAGGTTGAGGGAATCACGGCCGTCGCGCAGAACTCGGAGCCGTTCACCTACTTCGGCGATCGCGAGGTCCGCGTGTGCGAGGGCGTCGCATTCGACAACGGCACGCTGTCGCTGGCGATGCTGAAGCGCGCCGCGCTCCGGGACATCCCAACCCTGATGGCGCGCTGCCTCGCAACCTCGAACCGCTATCGCGCCGTGAATCATCGTCAGATCGACCATTTCGCCGGCCTTCGCGAGGCGCGAGTCGACTCGCTCTCGACCGACGAGACGGGCGTGACGGTGCCCTTCCCCGTTGAGGTGGACGGCGACTACATCGGCGACCACACCTCACTCGAGCTCGGGATCGATCCCGGCGCGCTGACGATCGTTGCCTGAAGCGCCCGACTGCCTTTTTTGCCGCATCGTCGGCGGTGACGAGCCGGCTCTTCTGGTTCTCGAAGACGAATCGTGTGTCGCCTTCCTCGACGTGCGCCCGCTCTTCCACGGCCACACCCTCCTCGTGCCGCGTCCGCACTATGAGACGCTCGCCGACTTGCCCGCGGAGCTCGTGGAGCCGCTGTTCGCGCGCGCCCAACGGCTTTCGACAGCGGTAAGGGACGCAATGGGCGCCCAGGGCTCCTTCGTCGCGATCAACAACATCGTCTCGCAGTCGGTCCCCCACCTTCACGTCCACGTCGTGCCGCGGGTGCGCAAGGACGGCCTGCGAGGCTTCTTCTGGCCGCGGACCAAGTACCGATCGGACGCAGAAGCCGCTGGCGTCGCGGCGCGCATCCGAGCAGAGCTGGCTTAGACCGCCCTCGCGCCGCGCCCGAACGGCGCACTAAAGGGGTCGGCATTCCGCCGCGTTGTGGGGGCGTCCAATGTGAGGCCGGGGTTGTACGCATTATGTGCGCCAATCCCGGTTTCGATCCGTTGACGCGATAATCGGGGCGCTGGCAGACTTGCAGCATGGAACCGTTGCTCGGTGGCAACTTCTGGCGCGGGGCGTAACGCGGGACCAAATCGCCCTCAGAGTCAAGGATGGGCGGCTTCGGCTCGTTCATCGAGGGGCTTACTTAGGTCGACATGCTCTGGCACGCTCAGCGCGTGGTGGCCGAAGCCGACTCGTACACCTTCCACTCTCATTCGCGCCCATGGGCGCGAGACATCGGCAAGACGAACGAGCTCCAACTCAACGGTTACATCGTCCTGCGCTTCACATGGTTCGACGTGACCGAGCGGCCCGCCTGGGTGATCGGAGAGATCCGGCGCGCGTTGGCGGTGGCTTCCTAGCCCGCAGCGTTCGAGCGGCGGTAGCCGATCGTGTGGGCGACGAGGCCGAGCGCGTCGATCCCGCGGAAGGCCGCCTGCTCGAAGCGGCGGCGGGCAAGATCGGCGCCGATGTCGCGGCCGCAATCCATAAGGCCCGACGCGAGGGGCCATTCGGGGGCCGAGCCCGGGTAGCGCTCGTCGAGCCAGCTGGCTCCGGAGGCGTAGCGGGCGATCGAGCCCAGAAGGTCCCGCAGCGACTCGCGATGAAGGTGCACAACGCGGGCCGCCGGCCGGCGTTCGATTCGCCAGCCTGCTGCGCCGAGGCGCCGGCAGAAATCTACGTCGCCGCCAGACCGGATGCCTTCGACGAATCCGCCGACCTCCTCAAATGCCGTGCGACGGACCATGAGGTTGGCCGTCGCCGCCGCGTCTTCAGCAGTGTGAAGACCACCCTCTTGATCGAGGAAGCCACGGTCCGTGGCGTATCGGGCGAGGAAGTGCCTTTGGAGCGGGTCGGAGACCACGTTGCCGGCGAGCGCGCCTACACCGTCGGGCACCGGGTCGGTGAGGTAGGCATCGACGACGTTGGAGTCGGGCACGCAGTCCGCGTCGGTGAAGAGGAGCCAATCGCCCTTGGCGTGAGTCGCCGCAACGTTGCGGGCGTGATAGGAGGAGCACTCGCCAGTCGCGCTAACAGCCCGGATGGAACTCGACGTTACGACCATGCTTGCGTCGGAGTTGTCGGCGATGATCACCTCGTCGCCCTCGCGAAGCTCAAGCTTTCGAAGCGACGCGGTAAGGCGCCCAGCCGCAGTCTGGTCGCCCCGGAACGGGACGACCACGCTCACCCCCGGGCGCTGCAACACATCCACCGGCACATGCTGGTTTCGCGACGTTCGTCGCTCATCAGATATTAGGCGCCCGGGGTCACGCGATAGGCGTCGAAAACGCCCTCGACATGGCGCAGACGAGATACGCACTGGCGAAGTTGCTCGGAGTCGCCGACCTCGACCACGAAGCGGTTCTTGACCATCGGATGCTTTGTCGAGCAGCGCGCCTCGATGATGTTGACTCCAGACTCGGAGAAGCTCCGCGAGAGATCCTCGAGGAGTCGCGACCGGTCCCACGCGTCGATCTCGAGCTCGACTCTGTACGAGGTGGCGTTTCCCCCCTCCCACGACACGTCAGTGAATCGCTCGGGAGCCTTGCGGAGCGCTTTCACGTTCTTGCAGTCCTCGCGGTGGATCGTGATGCCGCGCCCGAGTGAGACGTAACCCACGATCGGATCGCCCGGGACCGGGCGGCAGCACTTGGCGAGGCGGACCATGACGTCGGTCTGCCCCTGTACCGCGATCCCGTAGTCAGAGGCCTCCTGAGTGCGGCGCTGGCGTTCGTCACGACCTTCGAGAACGCTGGCCAGCCGCGCCTCGGTCTCATCTCCGGCAACAGCCTCGCCACCCTTTAGGCGCTGCATCAGCTTGTTGACGATCGTTTTCGCCGAGATCTTCGAGCCGCCCAGCGCGACGTAGAAGTCGTCGGCCTTGCGAAAGCCGGTCTCGCGGATGACATCCGCAAGGAGCGGCGAGCCCGCGATCTTCTGTGGCGGCAAGCCCTGCTTCTTGAGCGCGGTTTGAAGTTCCTCCCGGCCCCGACGCTCGGCGTCCTCGCGCTTCTCGCGGGTGAGCGCCGCGCGAATCTTGTTTCGCGCACGGCTGGTGCGCACAACGCTCAGCCAGTCTCGCGAGGGCGCCCGGTCGCCCTTCGAGGTAAGAACCTGGACGATGTCGCCGGACTTCAGCTGGTAATGGAGTGGAACGATCTTCCCGTTCACCTTCGCCCCGACGCAGCGGTGTCCCACATCCGTGTGTACGGCATAGGCGAAGTCGAGGGGTGTCGAACCCGCCGAGAGGTTCTTCACCTCGCCCTTGGGGGTGAAAACGAACACTTCGTCCTCGAAAAGGTCCACCTTCAGAGACTCGAGGAATTCCGCGGACTCCTGCTCACCCTCTTCCTCCAGGAGTTGGCGCAGCCAAGTCATCTTCTCGCGCGCGAGGTCGGCCGGGTCCTTGCCTTTGCCCGAGCGTCGCCCTCCCTTGGGGACTTCCTTGTAGAGCACGTGGCCGGCGATCCCATACTCGGCGATCCGGTGCATGTCCGGGGTTCGGATCTGGATCTCGAGTGGGCGGCCCTCGGGTCCGATCACGGTGGTGTGGAGGGCCTGGTACAGGTTCAGCTTCGGCGTCGCGATGAAGTCCTTGAAGCGACCCGGAAGCGGCTTCCAAATCGAGTGGATGATCCCGATCGCGCCGTAACAGTCCTTGACCGAGCCGACGATCACGCGCATCGCGGTCAGGTCGTAGATCTCGTTGAACTCGCGGCCCTTCTTGGTCATCTTGGAATAGATGGAGTAGAAGTGCTTCGCTCGCCCTGAGATCTCCGAGGCGATCCCGACGTCGGCAAGCTCTGATTCGAGGAAGGCGCCCGCCTCTTCGACGTAGTCCTCACGCTCGGCGCGCTGCTGGGCGACGAGCTTCTTGATCTCCTCGTACTTCCGCGGATGCAGGCGCTGGAAGGCCAGATCCTCGAGCTCCCACTTGATCGCATGGATTCCGAGGCGATGAGCAAGCGGGGCGTAGATCTCAAGCGTCTCCCGCGCCTTTTCGAGCTGCTTTTGCTTCGGCATAGCCGAGAGCGTCCTCATGTTGTGGAGGCGGTCGGCGAGCTTGATCAGGATGACCCGCACGTCCGAGGCCATCGCGACCATCATCTTGCGGTAGTTCTCTGCCTGGTTCTCGTCCCGGCTTTGGAAGGTGATCCCGGTCAGCTTCGTGACGCCGTCGACCAGCCCCGCGACTGCGTCGCCGAAGAGCTCGCGCACCTCTTCCAGGCTCGCGGAGGTGTCCTCGACGGTGTCGTGAAGCAGCGCGGCGCAGAGGGTTTCCGTGTCGAGCCTGAGGCCCGCACAGATCTTTGCCACCTCGACCGGATGGGTGATGAAGTCCTCGCCCGAGCGCCGACGCTGGTCCACATGCCTCTCACAGGCAAACGCGAAGGCGTGCTCGACGGCCTTTCGCTCCAGCGTCTCAGTGCCCTCGTCGGAGTACTCCTCGACCACCGCGAAGAGGTCGCCCAGGAGCGCGCGCTCACCGTCGGTAAGGACCTTGGTGTACTCGTCGTCCGGGACCGTGGCTGACGAGGTGTCCGGAGCCGCGCCAACACGCGTGTGCCCCGCCGGGCTTGGATCCGCGCCGTTCAGCGCGTCGCTCTCTACGCCGCTGCTTGAAGCGGGTTCGAGCTCGGCTTCTCCGGTTGGCTCAGGTATCGGACGCACTCCTCATGGGCTTTTCGTATCGAGCGAAAGCTCACCGACGATGAAAGCTCGCCCTTGCCCGAGGATACGACCTCGACCAGGGTCACGGGGCCGCTTGACCCCACCCGCACGACGCCCACCTCCGCCAGGGAGCGAAGGACGAGCGCGCAGGCCTCGGGCGAACGACTCAGGCCGCCCGGTCCGCAAAGCGCCCGGCGAAGCGCCGAGCCTTCGATTGGCCCGCCTGCCTCCCGAATCGCTCGGAAGGCAGCCGCCAGATCGTCGCGTTCGGGTAGGGCCGTCACAACTGCTCGGAGCGAAAGCTCGGTCCCGCTTGCGAGCAAGTGCAGGTGGTCGCCCTCGCTCGCGGGACCCGCCACGAGCGCGTGAAGCGCCAAGCTAGGCGCCGGGTCAACGACGACGACGTGCCGAAAGCTGCGGGGCAGGCCCGGCGCGAGGCTAAGCGCCGGCCAGTCGGCGACTACTACTCCGCCTTCCTCGGAGGCGGCGATCCGCTCAGCGGCCGCAACGCCGCGTGAGACCGAGCCGCGCGCCGCGACGACCGCTCCCGCGCCGACGCCGAAACGGCCGGGATGGGCAGCGCTCTCGACAATGGCCCGGCGCCAGAGTGCATCCGCACAGACGATCAGAACGGCCTTCCCGCTCGAAGCCAGCTCAGCGATCGCGGCCAGACCGGACGCGGCCCGCCGGTCTACGACTTCCCGTTTCCCCGATGACTTCGAACCACCCGCAGCCCCCCCGCTAGCGCTCACTCCGGAATGCTCACCGGAGCCGGCGGCGCTCGGAAAGGAGATAGGACCCGTGAGTGCCGCCGTCAGGCGCTGGTGAAACTCGTCGTCGTCGCAGCGCCACATATCCTCACGTGCGCCCGGCGCGCGCTCGTAAAGCGAGCCAAGGAGGACCCTGGGCTCGACCGCCCCGTTCCATTCGTTGAGCTCGAGTCGCACGCTGGCGTCATGCGGCCCGAGCGCTGCCGATCGCTCGAGCGTGCCGCCGACGCCGAACGCCACACCGCCGGCCCGCGCCGTGCCTGCACGCAGCGAAAACCTCGCATGGCGCCCTTCCTCCCCCATCGGGCGGACGTCTCGAATCTCAGCCGAGGGGACCAGGAGGCGCACCTCGGGGTTGCCCATCCCAAAGGGGCCCAAGCGAGCCATCTGCGTAGCGAGTTCGTGTCCGAGTGCCTCCGCGCCCACCACGGCATCGATCTCCTCGGTTGCTTCGAGCGGCCCGTCCGCCAGGATTGGCGCGCAATGCGCCCCGAATGACTCCCGGAAGGCCTCGAGCTGGTCCGCTTCGATCTCGAGACCTGCGGCTGCACGGTGCCCGCCAAAACGAGCCAAGTGCTCACCGCACGCGCGAAGCCCCGCGAGGAGATCGAAACCCGCCACGCTTCGACCGGAGCCCTTACCGCGACCGTCTGATTCGAGTGCGATGAGGATTGCCGGCCGTAAGTGTCGCTCGGCCATCCGCGAGGCACAGATACCGACGACGCCGGGATGCCAGCCCTCCCCCCACAGGACGATCGCGGCGCCTGGCTCCCGCTCGGCCTCAAGCTCGGCGAGGAGGCGGTTGGCTTCGGCGAGAACCTCCCTCTCGGTCTCACGCCGGTCGAGGTTCGCGCGGTCGAGTTCGGTCGCGATCTCGGCGGCACGCTCCGGGTCGTCGCCGAGGAGCAGCTCCAGGGCCGCGTCGGCACGATAGAGGCGCCCCGCAGCGTTGATACGCGGCGAAAGGCGGAAGGAGATGTCGCTTGCCGAGACGCGCTCGGGCGCCACCCTGGAGACGGCCATGAGGGCACGCAATCCGATCCGGGGGGAGCGACGCATCGCATCGAGCCCACGCCGGACGAGCGAGCGGTTCTCGCCGGTTAATGGAACCATGTCCGCAACTGTGGCGAGGGCGACGAGGTCGAGGTCGCGCTCGGCCCGCTCGACCCCGAGAAGCGCCGCGGCCAACTTGTGGGCGACGCCAGCGGCGCATAGATCGGGGTACGGGTAGTTCGATACGACCGGGTGGACGATCGGGCAGGCGGGCAGCTCCGCGCCTGGCTGGTGATGGTCGGTGACAACGACGTCGATCCCCTGAGCAACCGCGGCCGCGACCTCGGCGATGGACGTTATCCCGCAGTCGGCCGTGACGAGGAGCCCCGTCCCTCGTGCCGCGAGCCGTCCGACGGTCGCCTCGGTGAGGCCGTAACCGTCCTCGACCCGACCGGGGATGAGCCAATCGCACTCGGCACCGAGCTCGCGGATCGCACGAACCAGGATCGCAGTCGACGTGACGCCGTCGACGTCGTAGTCGCCGTGGACGGTAATGAGCTTCTTTGCCTCGATTGCCGCGCGGATCGTTCTTACCGCTTTGCCGATGCCCTCGAACTCGGCAGGGTCGTGCCGCTCGTCGGCGGCCAGAAAGTCGCGGGCACTCTCGACGGTGCGGTGCCCCCTGCGGACGAGCGCTACCGCGACGGGCTCCGGCAGATCGAGCGCCCGCGCGATCTCGGCCGCCTCGCGATACGCGTACGGCTTAAGGCTGAATCTTTTTTGGCCCTCGGCCCAAGCGAACGTACTCACCGATCCAGGCTAGGACCGGGCGAGGACGGAATCGCCGTCCGCCCAACTGAGGTAGCTGGCGTCCACCCGTCGGACGCGACGTGCCTCAGTTGGGCCAGGTGGGCCTCAGCGAGCCGACTCGACGGTGTGCTCGGACTCCGAGCGCAAGCCGATGAGGTAGAGGATCCCCGCGCCGATGATCGTCCCCGGCACAGCGAAGAGCACGGTCTCGATGCCGGTATTGCCGACGGAGTCGCCGATCGCGATCTGCGCGAGTGCCCCCGTGAGCATCGCCCCCGCCACCGCGCCTAGGAGCGCGCCCACGATCCCGCCCCAGAAGCGGTCAGGGAAGAACACGGTGAAGTGCCAAAGCGCGACGCCTACGGTGAACCAGACAAGCGCTGCCATCTATCTCGGCCTCCCATGCTTCCGGCGCTTCTGGCGCTGACGACGGCGTTCGCGCGCGGCCGCCTTGCGCTGAGCGAGGGCGGGATCGGCTGATTCGCCTGCTGCGCCGGCGCCATCGGTCTCGAGTGCGCCAGGCGGGCCCGTCACCACCTCGGAGCGCTCCGGCTCACCGCTCGGCATCGGACCCGTCTCAGGCGCGCCGGTGGGTGGCGGAGCGTCGGATGCATCTCCGGGAACCTCGGTCTGAACCGCAGGGCCGCCTGAGATGAGCTTTCGCTCGGGGCTGCCCACTTCGTCGCCATGCCCCTCGACGCGGGCCACGACGTTGTCCTCGGGGAAGACCGGCACGTAGCCCATCGTCTCCTCGATGTGGTGGCGGCGGGCGCGGTACTGGGGCTCGCGCTCCTTCCACTCGGTGAGGACGGGCGCCGCGATGAAGATCGAGGAGTAGGTGCCCGAGGCGATCCCGACCATCATCGCGAAGGCGAAGCCGCGCAGCGTTTCGTCACCGAAGACGAGCAGCATGGCGATGAGAAAGACGGTCGAAAGGCCGGTTATCAGCGACCGAGTCAGAACCTCTGACATCGAGCGGTTGACGATTTGTGAGAAAGCGGCGCGCGGCATGCGCGGCACGTTCTCGCGAATGCGGTCGAACACGATGATCGTGTCGTACATCGAGTATCCGAGAATCGTCAGGAAAGCGGCGACGGTGGCGCTCGAAACCTCCTGTCCGGTCAGGGCGTAGATGCCGCCGGTGATCAGGATGTCGTGCACGAGCGCGATCAAGACCGGAACCGCGTACTTCCATTCGAACCGGACCGCCACGTAAAGCGAGATCACGAACAGCGAGAGGATTAGAGCGCGCATGGCGTTCGCGGCCACCTGCTGACCGAAGGTCGGCCCGACGGACTCGTTTTGGAAGCCCTGCTCGCCGCCCTCGAGGCCGTCGAAGGCGTCGGAAAGGACGCCCTGCACCGCGGGTGCCTGGTCGGGCGGGATCTTCGCCTGGATCTGAATCACGTTGGCGCCGAAGGTCTCGTCCTCGACTGCCTGGATCTCAGCGTTCTCGGCGCCGTCGATACCTCCGTCCGTCAGCGCTGTGCGGACATCGTCGGCGCTCGCCTCCTCGCCTAGGGCCGCCTTGATCCGAGTGCCGGATTCGAAGTCGATACCGAGGTTGAGCTGTTGGGTTGAGAACGCAACCGCGCCGATCATCAAGATCACGCCTGAGGCAGCGAAGAAGTATTTGGAAAGGCCGGTGAAGTCAAAGGACCAATCCACTCGCCTCTCCCCGCTCAGGAACGCCTTCGACCGCAGGAAGCGCGAGCGGCTGGACACAGCCAGGAACGCCTGCGTGAAGAGGACGGCCGTAAACAGCGAGACGATGGTTCCGATCCCGAGCGTGAACGCGAAGCCCTTCACTCCGGCGCTGGCGAGGATGAAGAGGATGAACGCCGTCAAGAGGGTGATCACGTTCGCGTCGATGATCGTCGCGATGCCCTTGCGGTAGCCCTGCGCGATCGCCGAGAGGGTCGAGCGCCCGAGCCGTAGCTCCTCCTTTATTCGCTCAAAGATGACGATGTTCGAGTCGGCTGCGACACCGATCGTGAGGATCAGTCCTGCGATGCCCGGCAGGGTGACCGTGATCGGGATGATCTTGATCATCGCCAGGTAAAAGAGGGCGTAGACGGCAAGCCCCAGCGCGGCAACCAGCCCCAAGAAGCGGTAGTAGGCGAGCAGGAAGATCAAGACCAGGGCGAGTCCGCCGAGGCCGGCGATGATCGCGCCGTCGAGCGCCTCTTGGCCGAGGGTCGCCGACACGGTCGACTGGTTGATGAGCGTCAGCTCGATCGGCAGGGCGCCGATGCGAAGGAATTCGGCGAGGTCCTGCGCCTCGGTGATAGTGAAGTTGCCCGAGATCTGCGCGCCCCCCGATCCACCGTCGATCCCGTTCGGGTTCTCGACGAAGTTGATGATCGGCCGCGAGACGATCTCCCCGTCGAGCACGACGGCGAATGAGTCTGAGAGCTGTGCACCCTCCTCGGCGGAGATCTGCGCAGCCTGGACGCCGAGCTGCGCGCTTGCACGCTCCTGACCGCGCTGGGCGATCCGCTTCGTTACCTCCTCGAAGGCCTTCGCTCCGTCGTCGGTGAAGTCGAAGGTGACGTTCGGCGCATTGGAGACCGGATCGAAGTTCTGTTCGGGATTGCGGATGTCCTTGCCGGTCACCTCCGGGCGGTCACGAAGGAGGAAGTAACCGCGAAGGCCGGTCGCCGACTCGTCCTCCTCCGTAGCCGGGTCGTCCGCCGGCGCCTCTTCGCGAAGGACCACGTAGCCCTCGGGCACCGTCTCCACAATCGAGCCCTCGGGCTTGACGTCATCGAACTTCAGATAGAGGTCGCTCTGGGTCGATACCGGCCCGGCCAAGAGCTCGAGCGTGTTCTCGTCAAAGAGGTAGAAAAGGTCGCCCTTGTGGGAGCAGATCGGCTCCCCGTCCTTCTCGAAGCACTCAGGGTCCTCATCCTGAGAGGCGACGACGGCGTCGTAGAGGCGGTTGAACGGCCGCTCGGCCGGGCTCGGCAGCTTCGGATTGGGCGCGATGACGTTCGGCTCGAAGTCGAAGAACGCAAGCTGCGAGGTGTCGCCCACCTGGTCGATCGCGTCCTGGGCATTCTGGACCTCGGGCAGGCTGACAGCGAGCTGGTCCTCGCCTACCCTCGAGATCTCGGGCTCCGCAACGCCGAGGGCATCCACTCGGTCGCGGACGATGTCGACGGCGCGGTCGATGTCCTCCGCGTTCACGGTCGGGTTGGCGACCGTCGGGCTTCCTTGGTAGACGAGCTCGGTGCCGCCTGCGAGGTCGATGCCCTGGCGGGTCGGGCTCGACGCGACCGCCCAGACGGAGGCCGCGACGAGGGCGAGCACGAGGCCGAGGATGATGAGATTGCGGCGGCGCGACCCCATGATCAGTCGGAGGTCCCCCCGGGGCCGGGCGTTCGCGATCGCATCGGCAAGACCCTACTCAGGGGTCAGGACCAGCAAAAGCCCGCCGTCGTCGTCATATGCAGGGAAGACGTCGGCGACCGCTTCTGCCGGCAGATCACCCTCCGCGTTCACCTGCACACGCCTGCCGAGTGAGCGGACGCCCCACTCGAGCGTGGTTCCGATCGGGTCGCTCTCGCCGTCCTCGGCGGGGGGCGGCTGGGGGGCGTCGTCGCCACCCTGCCATTCGAGGCCGAGGACGTCGCGTACGGGACGCCCGATCACGTCCTCATCTTTCAAACCCGTGAGCTCGAAGCCACCCCTCCCCACGTCGAGGACCTTGCCGTCCTTGTCGCACGTGAAAAACGCAGCGTCAGGCGC
>JALZIJ010000208.1 GCA_030860375.1 Actinomycetota bacterium
GCGCTGAAGATAGAGCGTGACCTTCCGCAAGGCCCCCGTACCGCGGTAGCGTTGGCGCTCGAATGGACGAGCGAGCGCACGACGAGGCGGACGCGGCGCAGAGTCGCGCGATCGGCCACCGTGCAGGCCCCCTCCTGGTCACCGGTGCCGCCGGCTCGGGGCGCTCCGAGGCTCTGGTTCGTCGCTTCGTCTCGCTTGTGGAAGACGGCGTGCGGGCAGAGCGCATCCTGGTCTCGTGTCGCACTCGGGCGGGCGCTGCGAGCCTTCGAGAACGCGTCGAGACGCTGCTCGCTCACCCGCACGAGGAACTTTGGATAGGCACCCACGCGGAGATCGCCGAGCGCATCCTCCGCGAGCACCCGACGGAGGCGGGGCTCGACCCCTTCTTCACAACCGTCACCGCGGCTGACCGACTGGCGATACTGCTGGATCGCGTCGACGATCTCCCGCTTCGCCGACACGAGATTCGCGGCAACCCCGCCGGCCTTCTCGCACGCCTCTTGAGGCGCATTGACCTCTTGAAGCTCGAGTGCGTGTCACCCGAGCGCCTCCGCGACTGGGCGGCCGCTCGCGACCGCGAGGCAACCCGTCCCGCCCAGCGCGAGCGCGCACGCCGCGAGGCTGAGTTCGCGGAGCTCTACGCGCGGCACGACCGAGTTGTGTCCGAGGCGGGCAGCCTCGACGAGGGCGATCTCGTCCTGGAAGCCGCCCGATTGCTCACGGATCGCGCCGATACCGCGGAGGAGCTGACCGAGCGCTTCGCATACGTCATGATCGACG
The DNA here is from genome assembly GCA_030860375.1 of Actinomycetota bacterium. GTDB lineage: Bacteria > Actinomycetota > Thermoleophilia > Solirubrobacterales > 70-9 > JALZKA01. The sequence goes on from JALZIJ010000208.1 coordinate 781, forward strand.
AGCTCGAGGACGCGGCGCCCGCACACATGCGGCTCGTGGAGCGGCTTGTCACAGCAGAGCGTCCGAACATCGTTGCGACCCACGATCCGGACGGCTCGATCCGGCGTTTCCGTGGCGCAGGCCGAGCGTCGGAGGAGTGGTTTCGCGCGACTTGGCCCCAGGCGGAGGGGATCGAACTCACCGCCCGCCACCGGTTTGGCCCGGTCACTGCCTCGGCGGTTTCCGCGATTCTTGGCGACCCTGTCAAGGCGCCGGGGACCCTCGACCGCTCGGTCCGATTTTGGCGTTGCGAGGGCGAGCGCGCACAGGCGCAGGCGGCTGCTCGCGAGGTCGAGGCGCTCTTGTCGGCGGGTGAGACCCTCCCCGAGCGGATCTGTGTCATCGTCGGCTCCGGCTGGCGGCAAGGGCGCCTCGTCGCGGCCGCTCTCGAGGAGCGAAGCGTGCCCTTCCGCCTCGCAGGGGACGCATCGTTCTTCGCCCGCCCCGAGGTGCGCGACGCCCTGGCCTGGCTTCGCATGCTGGCAGACCCGTTCGATGCCGCTGCCGTCGTCCGCGCACTGACTAGGCCTCCCGTCGACCTTCGCTCGGCAGATCTCGCCCGCGTGACGACGATCGCACGGCGGCGCAAGCTCGACATGGTTTCCGCGCTCGACGCCGCGCTCGAGAGCCCGCAGCTTCGTCCCGAGGCGCGCGATCGGATCCAGGCTTTCCTGAAGCTTCAGCGCTCGGCCGCGGCGGCGATGGAGGCGATGCGACCGGACGTGTTCGTCCGCCGCCTGATCGAGCGCGTCGGCATGCGCCGCCACCGCCTCTTCGCCGCGACGCCTGAGACGGCGGAGCGCCTGGTCAACCTCTCGCGGCTTGCCGAGCTGGCAGCCGATTGGTCGCGGCGCGTGCCACGCGGGTCGGCGCGGGACTTCGTCCGCCACATCGCTGCCGTCGCCGAAGCGGGAGAGGTCGGGGCCGAAGACGCAGACCCGCCGACACCGGGGGCCGTGATGCTGGCCGAGCCTTCGCAGGTGAAGGGGCTCGAGTTCGACGCCGTGTATCTCCTGGGGCTTCACGCCGGCTCGATGCGCCTCGCGCCGTGGGAGGACCGCTGGGTGCCCGAAGAGCTTGCAACGGGAACCCTTCCCGAGGCGGGCGACGAGCTGATCGCTGTACGCCAGGCGCGCCTTGCCTACCTGGCGGTCACGCGGGCGACGGGCTCGGTGGTTCTCTCGTGGCCCGAGGAGGCAGATCGCGAGGCCGTGAGCGCCGCGCCGTTCTACGAGGTCGCCCGCGATGCGCTTGGCGCCGGCGAGGAGGTGCAGGCCGAGGAGGTCTTCGGCCCGGCCGAGGGACTTCACTCCACCTACCGGATGATCCGCGACGAGGTGCTCGAGGCGTCCTGGCGCGCAGGCTCGGCGCTCTCGGAGATGCGGCTCGATACGGCCGAAGACTTGAACCGTGCGGTTGCTCGCTATCTCGAGCTGATCAAGCTCGCCTCGCTTCTGCAAAGGCCCGGGCAGGAAGCCGCGAGGGAGGCACTCGGCGCCGTAAATGAGCTGATCGCGAGGGTTGCTTCGCCCGAGCAGCGTGCGGTGCTGGAGACGTCTGCGCTCGATGACTACGTGATGGGTGAGGAGAGGGCACAAGAGGGACGGCGCGAGAGCATTGCCGCGAGGCGCGAGCCCTCGCTCGAGCAGTTCATCCCGCGGCGGGGCGACGGCATCGCGCTCTCGGCGTCCGACATCGGCCTCTACCGGACCTGTCCTTTGAAGTACAAGTTCGCTCGCGTCTTCGCGATCCCTCAGGAGCCGACGATCAACCAGCGCTTCGGGATCCTGATTCACAACGTCTTGGAGCGATTCCACTCGGAGGAGATGAAGAGCACTCGTCACGGTTCCGGCGGCTCTTCAGGCCACTCTGGAAACGGCGGGCGGCCCGGCAGCCTCGACCGCCTTCTCGGCCTCCTGGAGGCAGGATGGAGGCGGACCGGCTTTGGCGCGTCCGACGACGAGCTCCAGTACCGCGACCGGGCCGTCGCCTCGCTTGCCCGTTACCACGAGCGCCACGTCCGCGAGGCCTCAGAGCCGGTCTGGCTCGAGCGGAGCTTCTCGTTCGCGATCGGCGACCACCATCTCCGCGGCCGGATCGACCGCGTCGACAAGCGTCCCGACGGCGCCTATGAGCTGATCGACTACAAGACCGGCGAGCAGTCGGCGGCCTCCAAGCTCTCGGAAGATCTTCAGCTGGCGCTCTATCGAGTTGCCGCACGCGAGGCGTGGCAGCTCGAGGCGACGCAGGGCGCCTACTGGTACGTGCTCTCCGACGAACGGGTCGAGGTCGATTCGGCGCCGGACGATGCGGAGCGCGTGAAACGGACGGTCCTTGATGTGGCCGGCGGCATCGAGGCCCAGGACTTCGAGCCACGCCCTTCGTTTGAGATCTGCTCCTGGTGCGACTACCGACTGATCTGTCCAGCCTCGGAGGCGTGAGGTACCAGGTACCTCACGGTTTGCTCACATAGCTCAGGGGTCAGACCCCGCGTCCTGCTCGTTCGGGTCGTCGTCTGATCTTTGCCTGAGGAACCGCTGGAAGTCGCGCGCGAGCGCGTCGCCAGATGGCACCTCGGGTAGCTCGATCTCGTCGTCCTGCTCGGACTCGAGGCGTCGGACGAGCTCCTCGATCTCGGGGTTGGCCGAAACGGCCCGGTTGACCTGATTCTCAAAGCGCTCCATCGCGTCCTCGAGCTCGGAGGCCTCAAGCGCGACTCCGGTCAGGCCCTCGAGGCGGCGCAGGAGGGCGAGTGCTGCCTTCGGGTTCGGGACGGCCGCGACGTAGTGGGGCACGGCGGCCCACAGGCTTGCCGAGGGCATCGCGCGCTGGCGCGCCTGGTCGTGAAGGACGCCGACGATGCCGGTCGGGCCCTCGTAGTTGGAGCGGCTGAGCCCCAGCTCTGCGACCAGCTTCTCGTCGCTCGCCAGGCCGGTGATCGGGACCGGGAGCGTGTGCGCGACATCGGCGATCAGGGCGCCCAGGCTGATCAGCATCTCGGCGCCCATCCGCTCGGCGACGTCGAGGATCGCGGTGGAATAGGTGCGCCAGCGCAGGTTGGGCTCGACACCTGTCATCAGGATGAAGTCCTTTTCGCCCCCTGGGATCGTCGCGGCGACGAAGGTGTTCTGCGGCCAGTCAACGTGGCGGGTGCGGCCGTCTTCAAGGCGGATCGTCGGCCGGTTGACCTGGAAGTCGTAGAAGTCCTCCGAATCGAGGCGGGCGACCGTCTGGGATTCGAAGCTGGCGGCGATCGTCTCGAGTGCCGTCGATGCGGCGCCCGCGGCGTCGTTCCACCCGGCAAACGCGCAGATCAGCGTGGGCGAGCGAAGCTCGGGCACGTCGCCTTCCCAGATCACGTTGTCCACGAGGCCGAGACTACCTGCGTGAGTGCTTTGCGCGAGCCGGGGCCGTCCGCGCTGTGTCCCACAATCGTTCGGTGAGCCCTGTCGCCCAAGACTTCCCGCCGGCCGCGCCCGGCGACACGTCCCGGGTCGCCGACTTGCGCCCGGGACAGCGCTTCTCGGGAGCGTTCGCATGTGTGCGCAAGGACCGGCTGACCGCGAGAAGCGGGTCCACGTACCTGTCACTCGAGCTCAGGGACCGCTCGGGAAAGCTCCCCGCGCGGGTCTTTCGCGAGGCCGACCGGATCGGCCTCCGTTTCCAGGCCGGAGATGCCGTCAAGGTGCAGGGGAAGGTCGAGCGATTCCGCGGAGAGGCCGTCGCGGAGCTCGACGACGTCGAGCGCATCGAGCCAGGCGATTACGATCCTGGCGAGTTCTTGCCGGCCGCCTATCGCTCGGTCTCAGAGCTCGAGGGTTTTCTGGAGCACCTCGTCTCGGAGATCCACCACGACGGCTTCAGGCAGACGGCCGCCGCGCTCGTCCTCGAGGGTCCCCACGCTGCCGAGTTTCGCCGCGCGCCGTGCACGCGGTGGGGCCATCACGCCTATCTCGGCGGCCTGATCGAGCACACGGTCGCCATCGGCACATTGGTCCTCGAGACTTGCCAGCTCCACCCGCGGTTGAACCCGGACCTGCTGCTCGCCGCGGCGCTCGTCCACGACGTGGGCAAGGTGCGCGAGTTCACCTACGGGGCCGAGTTCGGTGTCTCGGAGGAGGGGCGGATGCTGGGGCACCTCCAGATGGGCGCGAGCATGGTGGACGCAGCGGCGCTGGGGCTGGGGCTCGATCCCGAGCTTCGCCTCGCGCTCGTCAACTGCGTGCTTTCCCATCACGGCCCCCCGCACGGAGCTCGCGGTCCCGAGCGCTTCGCAACCCCGGAGGCGCTCGCGCTCTATCGCGTGAACGCCCTCGATGCCCAGGTCAAGGGCGCACTCGAGTCCGGTCTCTAGCCGAGCTAATCAGTCGGCTCAGGTCGTTGGCGCGACGCCCGGTGCACGAGCTGCGCCGCGATACCGAGCGCGACGATCGCAAAGCCGACCTCCAGCGTTCGCTGCGAAACCTCGTTCGAGACGATGACGCCGAGCGCCACTCCGGCGACCGACGTTACCCCGATCAGGCCCGCGTCGGCCAAACGAACATTGCCGTAGCGGCGCTGGCGGATCGTGCCCGCGATCGCGACGATAACGATCGCCAGAAGCGAAGTGGCCTCGGCCTCGATCTGCGGCTCGTCCAAGACGATCGCGAGGGCCGGAACGAACAGGATGCCGCCGCCGACTCCGACCATGCCGCCGACGAAGCCACCCGCTACGCCGAGCAGGATCACGAGCACGATGTCCATCAGCCCGTCACCTGATCAGGAGCTCCAGCGCGACGGCGATCAAGAGCGCGGCGAAGAGGTAAGAGACGAAGCGCTGAGGGATGCGCTGTTGAAGCGCCGTTCCGGCGATCACCCCGCCGACAGCAGGGATTCCGATCGCGAGGCCTTTGACGACGTCCACGTTGCCGTACGCACCCTGGCCCGTCGCCGCGAGCGCGGCGACGATCACGATCGCGGCGAGGCTGGTTCCGGTTGCCTCGCGCTCGCCGTAGCCAAACCATAGGATGAGAAGCGGCACGATGATGGTGCCGCCCCCAACGCCGAAGAGCCCACTGAACGCGCCGGCGGCCGTGCCGACGATCGCGAGCTTTCCAAGACGTCGGGACTTCTCAGACACCGTCGGGCGATACTAGTTGCGTAATTGTGAGCGCTCTTTCCGCCGCCCAACAGACCTTGCTTTCGTCTTTACTTGCAGCGCCCGAGCGCTGCGCGGTGCTCATGGACGTCGACGGCACGCTCGCGCCGATCGTCAATCGCCCCGAGGACGCGGCGGTGCCGGCCGAAACGACGGAGGCACTCCGGCGTCTCGCGGACCGCTTCGCACTCGTTGCCTGCGTGACCGGTCGCCGGGCGCTGGAGGCGCGGGCAATGGTTGGCGTGCAGGAGCTTGCGTACGCGGGCAATCAGGGCTTCGAGCTGCTTCGCCCGTCAGACAGCGAGCCCTTTCTCGATCCCGCCGCCCGGCCGCGCGGCGATCATGCTGCGAGCTTCCTCGCGGCGCTCGACCAGGACCGCCTCGCCACCATCGGTATTCGCCAGGAGGACAAAGGGCCGATCCAGGTTCTCCACTGGCGGGGCGCGGATGACGAGGAGGGGGCTGAGGCTCAGGTTGCCGAGATCGCTGAGCTCGCTCGGGCCGAATCGCTGATTCCGCTCTGGGGGCGAAAGGTGCTCGATATCCGTCCGGTCGCGGGTATCGACAAGGGAACGGCGGTCCATCGCCTCCTTGTCGAGCATGCGCCGCTGGATGCCGCCATCTTCGCGGGAGACGACCGCACGGACCTCGATGCGTTTCGGGCGATGAAGCGCCTCGCCGGAGGATCGCGGCTGGGGGCAGCGATCCTGGTCGGAGTGGCATCGGCCGAGAGCCCTCCCGAGATCGAAGCGGAGGCTGATGTGGTCGTGAGCGGTACGGACGGCGTGCTCGAGATCCTGAAAGCGCTCGATCCCCAGGTGAACGATCCCACGAGTTCACTCATCTGATGCTCTTCTCCGAGCTCCTTCGCATCACGGTGTTGCTCGTCGCGGGCGTCGCTACCGCCTTGGGGGGGATCTCGGTGGTCCTCGCGGGGCGAGAGGATCCCTCGACGCTGGCCCTGGCAGTCCTCGGCGGCTGGTGGGTCGTGGCGACCCTCGCCGGTTTTGCCGTGGGCACGAGCGCTCGTGCGGCCGAGGCGCTCAGCCCGGCCCTTCGGTCCGCCAAGATGCAGACGAGCCTGCCGGCGGAGCCCGAAGAGCGGATCGCGCTCATGCGCCTATGGCCGATCGGCGCGTTCGCGGCGATCTGCGTAATCGCAGGCATCTTCTTTCCACAGGTCGCCGCGATCGGGGCGGGTTACGCGATTCTTATCGCGCTCGCCGGGCGTCGGCGCGAGGCCGCGGTGCAGGCGATCGAGGATCGCGACGGTGTTCGCTTCTACGTCGAGGCGTCGCCGGCCCACCGCCCCGTCCGGTTGGTTCGCACGCCCGGTCTCTACCGAGACCGGGCTCCGCAGGCGAAGCCTCCGCCTCCACCGCCGGTTCCGGGCTGAGCCGCCTGAACGCGAACGCTGCGCCCGCGCCTGCCACGATTGCGGACAACCCGGCCATGACGAGAGCGGCCCGGGCGTCCCAAACGCCTGAGAGCCAACCCGTGAGCGGACCGCCGACCGCAGTCGAGCCGAGGAAGACGGTCGCGTAAAGGGCCATAACCCGCCCGCGCATGGCCGGCGCGGCCGCGAGTTGGAGCGTCGAGTTGACCCCTGCCGCGAAGGTGACGCTGGCCGTGCCGAGAGGTACGAGCGCAATGGCTTCGAGGGTGAGGCTCGGCGCAGCGGCGGCGATGAGCGCGAAGACGCCGAAAGCGAGCGCGGAGCCGACGAGCAGGCCCTGGGAGATCCGCTCGCGAGTCCCGGCGGCGAGCGCCCCCGCGACTGCGCCAATGGCCATCGCGATCACCAGCGTCGAGTAGCTCTCCGGGCCACCGTCGAACGTCTGGCGCGCCAAGAGAGGCAGGAGCACGTGGAAGTTGAGCCCGAGGGTTCCGACGAGGGCCATCATTCCCAGCGGGACGGCGAGCTCGGGAGTTCGAGTCACGTAGCGAAACCCGGCGCGGATCGCGCCGGGTTCGCGAACGGCGAGCTTCGGCGGCGCCAGCGCGGTGCGGTCGAGCGAGCGGAGCGCCACGATCATGCCCACGAACGAGAGCGCGTTCAAGAGAAAGCAGAGCTCGATCGATCCGCCCGCGATGAGGACGCCCGCCAGCGCCGGACCCGTGATCCGCGAGGTGTGGATGAGGACGCTCTGCAGGCCGACTGCGCTCACGACGCGGTCCGGGCCGACGATCTCGATCACGAACGAATGACGGGCGGGCATGTCAACGGCCAGGACGAGGCCGCGGGCGAAGACGAGCGCCATCACCATCCAGGCGTCGACCGAGCCGGTGGCTGTGAGGCCGAAGAGGACGAGCGGGGGCACCACCATCAACGACTGCGTGAAAAGAAGCAGCCGCCGCTTTGGCATCGAGTCGGCCATGAGCCCGCCCCAGGCGCCGACGAGGAGAATTGGCAGAAACTGGAGCGCCGAAGTGATTCCTACTGCGAACGCGCTGCCTGTGATGGTCAGGACGAGCCATACCTCGGCGACGATCTGCATCCAGTTCCCCCCCACCGACACGAGCTGGCCTCCAAACCAGCGGCGGTAGTTGGGAACCTCGAACGAGCCGACAGTGCGCCGGAGCGCGGCGGTCAAGACGGATCCTCGAGCATCCGTTCGAGAATCTCCGCTGCCCGCTCGAGGGCTTCGATTTCCTCTTCTCCCATCGGGCGAAGACGCTTCGAGAGGTACGCGTTCTTGCGCTTTCTCAGACGTTTCATCAAAGCACGCCCTTCTGCGCTGACCGAGAGCAGCGATGCCCGGCCGTCCGAAGGGTCTGTGGCGCGGGTGATGAGTCCCTCGCGCTCCAGCGCCGCGGCGATCCTGGTCGCGGTCGGGCGCTTCACGCGCTCGACGTCGGCAAGCTCGCTTGGCGTGAGGGGGCCAAGGTGGTCGATGGACGCCAGAGCGGCGACCAGGGTGGGGGACAGCTCGCCACCCGCCTCTTGGCGCATGCGCCGGGCGGTGCGCACGATGGCCAGGCGAAGCCGCCCAGCCGCCTCCGCGATCCGCTCTTCGCGCTCGGTAGAAGTAGTTGCCATCGCTAATTAGCGTAGCGAACTACCTCGCCTAGCCATCCAAACGTCCAGCGCTACCGGGTATAGCGCGGTGTGTGGGACGTTTCGGTGGTTAGAGGTCGCGCTTGAGGAGCTTCTTGAACTCGCTCCAGGGGCGGGTGTTTGCGACGTCGGCCTTCGCAAGCCAACCGCGACGAGCGTTTGCGATGCCGTAACGCATGTTCACGAGAGTCGAGACCCGGTGAGCGTCGGTGTTGAGGCAGATCTTCACCCCCGCATCCGCGGCGAGTCGGGCGTTCTGCTCCGAGAGGTCGCGGCGGTTGGGGTTGCCGTTGATCTCGATCATCGTCCCGGCGTTCGCGGCAGCTTCGACGACCCTTTCGATGTCGAAGTCATAGCCTTCGCGGCGAAGGAGCATCCGCCCCGAGGGGTGTCCGAGACAGTCGACGAGCGGATGCTGCACCGCGGCCACCATGCGTTTGGTCATGTTCGGGCGCGTCATCCGAAATGATGTGTGAACGCTTGCGACGACCCAGTCGAGGCGCTCGAGCAGCGAGTCTTCGTAGTCGAGCGAGCCGTCCGGGAGGATGTTGACCTCTGAGCCGGCGAGCACGCGAAAGCGTCGTGACGCGATTCGCTCGTTCAACTCGGCGATCTCCTCGATGCGCTCGGAGAGCATGTCGGGGGTGACGTGGTCCCCGAAGCCGTGCGAGGCTGAGTGATCGGTGATCGCGAAGTACGAGTAGCCGAGCGAGCGGGCCGCGTCGACCATCTCTGAGAGCTCGTTCTTGCCGTCGGAAAGGGTCGTGTGGGAGTGGAGATCGCCCTTGATGTCGTCCTGGGTCACCAGGTCGGGAAGCTCTCCGTCTCGCGCCGCCTTGATCTCACCACGGCCCTCGCGGAGCTCAGGCTCGATATAGGGGAGGCCCAGCCGCTCATAGACCTCGACCTCGGATCTGAATTGCTCGACCTTGCCCGACTCGACGTCGGTGATGCCGTGCTCGGATACGGACAGCCCCATCTTCACCGCGCGCTCCCTGAGCTCGATGTTGTGGGCGGCCGAGCCGGTGAAGTGCTGAAGGAGGTTGCCGTAGGCCTCGGGGGCGACGATGCGAAGGTCGATCGAAACGCCGTTTTGAGTCGTGATCTTCACTCCGCCCTTGCCCGGGTTTGAAGCCGCCGCCGCAAGGGGGTGCTCGGCGAGAGCGGTGGCGAGCGCCTTAGGCTCGGAGGCGGTCGCGATCAGGTCGACGTCCTTGCAGGTCTCGGTCAGGCGGCGCGCCGAACCTGCGACGGCGACGGCATCTGACGCCGGGTGCTCGCGTAGGTCGGCGGCGAGCTTCTCCGCGAGGGGAAGGACGTCGGAGAGGAGAACCCGCTCAGCCGGGCCGTCCGAGCCGAGCTTTAAGAGCTGAGCGGCGATGTTCTCCTCAGCCTTGGGGCCAAGGCCCTTCATGGAGCGGATGCGCTCCTCGACGATGGCTTGACGCAGGTCGTCGATCGAGGCAACGCCGATCTCATCGAAGAGGCGCCGCGCGGTCTTCGAGCCGAGTCCTGGGATCCGGGTCACCTCAACGAGGGTGGCCGGGAACTTCGCCTTCAGCTTTTCGGCAGACGGGATCACGCCGGTCTCGAGGAGAGCCTTGATCTTCTCCTCGCTCGTCTTGCCGATACCGGGCAGTTCGGTGACCTTCCCGGCACGGGTCAGCTCGGCGACGGAGACCGGGCATTGGCGCATCACCTTGGCTGCGTCGCGATAGGCGTTGACGCGGTACCGGACCGCTCCGTCGAGCTCGTACAGGGTGCCGAGCTCGGAGAATGCGTCGGCGATCTCCGCGTTGGTCGGGTCCTTTGAGGTCGTCGCATTCATTGATCTAGCATCGTGGCATGGAGGCCTCGCCTTGCGAAGAACGAGGACGAGGTCCTGCCGCGGTAGCGCTGGACGAGCCCAGAACGTGGCTCGTCCTGCCGACCTACGACGAAGTCCTGAACCTCGAGCCCATCGTCCGAGCGGTGCGTGAGCATTTGCCTGCCGGTAGCCGGATCTTGGTCGTGGACGACAGCTCTCCGGACGGAACCGGCCGGGTGGCTGATCGCCTCGCCGACGAGTCGGACGACCTCGAGGTTCTTCACCGTCCGCGCAAGGAGGGCCTGGGTCCCGCATACGTCGCAGGGTTCGTGCGCGCGCTCGAGGGTGGCGCCGGCGTCCTGCTCCAGATGGACGCCGACTTCTCCCATGACCCGGCCGACATTCCACGCCTGCTGGCCGAAGCCGATGGTGCCGACGTGGTGATCGGCTCGCGCTACGTCAAAGGGGGAGGGGTCTCGGATTGGGGCCCGCTGAGAAAGGCGATCAGCCGGGGCGGGTCGGTCTACGCGCGCATGCTGCTCGGGCTTGCGGTGCGCGATCTGACCGGCGGCTTCAAGGTGATCCGCCGCGAGGTGCTGGAAGCAATCGACCTCGGCTCGATTGCTTCGGCCGGCTACGCGTTTCAGGTCGAAGTCACCTATCGAGCGGCGCGAGCGGGCTTCCGGATTCACGAAGCGCCGATCCAATTTCGCGACCGCCGCGTAGGACGTTCGAAGATGACGGGTCGCATCGTTGCGGAAGCCGCCTTCGGAGTACCTAGGATGCGAGTGCGGCCACGGGTGTAAGACCGTCGCCTCACTTCATTTTGTATAGTAAGCTTCAATCACCAACGCAACACGCTGGTTTCGCAGCCCAAGCTGCTCATCAGAGATCACCAACGCCACACGCTGGTTTCGCAGCCCAAGCTGCTCATCAGAGACACTAACGACACGCGCTTGTTTCGCAGCTAAAGCTGCTCATCAGACCACTTACAACTACCAGGAGACCAAATGACCGGCAAGCTGCCCGACGTATCCGACGCAAACTTTCAGAGCGAGGTCCTCGACTCTGGTGAGCCCGTCCTCGTTGACTTCTGGGCTCCATGGTGCGGCCCGTGCCGAGTGGTCCACCCGATCCTCGAGGAGATGTCCGGAGAGCGCGACGACGTTCGCATCGTCTCCCTCAACATCGACGACAACCAGCAGACGGCGGCTCAGTTCGACGTCCTCTCGATCCCGACCATGATCCTGTTCAAGGATGGGGCTGAGGCAAAGCGGATCGTCGGCGCTCGGCCGAAGCGAAGCCTCGAAGCCGAGCTCGAGCCGGTCCTGACCTGAGCGGCGGGGGGTGAAGCCGAGCCCCCGTTAGGGACTCAGCGGGCCCCTGAGGAAGACGTCGAAGTCGTTTCCGTCGTCGGGCGTGCCGGCGAGCTTGCCCATCGACGAGAATGCAACCCAGCCCCTGTTCGCCGGGTCGGCGAGTTGGTTTGTGTCCGCGCGCCCGCCGTTTGCCTTCAGGCTGACCAGGACCGTCTTTCCGGTCTGCGTGTCGTGACGGTAGACGTCGCGGTTCTCGTCCCGGTCCTTGCCGCCGCCGAAGTTGAACTCTGTGTCCCAGACGACGAAGCGGCCGTTCGGCGAGATCTCGGGATACTGGGGTCCAAAGCCGGTCGGAACCGCGCCCTCGCCGTTTGACTTCAGCGACACCAGGGTGGTCTTGCCCTTCTCCGTGTCGCGAACGTAGACGTCGTGGAAGGCGTTGTCGTCGTTGCCGGCGAGCTGTGCGAAGCCGTCCGCGACGAAGGCCACGTAGCGGCCGTCCTCTGAGATCGAGGGGTTGTAGGAGTCGGCGTTCTCGTCGGGATCGGCCTCGCTGCCGTTCGATTTGAGGCTCGCCCTGATCGTCGTCCCCCGCTTGAGGTCGCGCACGAACACGTCCGCGTCGACGATGAAGCCGAAGTCGGATTCGGTGGTTGCCACGTCCAGAGACGAGAAGGCGACGTGGCGGCCGTCGCCCGAGATCGCGATCCTCGAGATCTTGCTGGGGCCCGGCCCGCCGACCCCGTCCGGGAGCTCGGCGTCCGACGAGGCGAGGCTCGCACGGACGGTGGTCTCCTTCTCGGGGTTGCGCACGAAGATGTCGCGGGAGTCGTTGGAGTCGCCGCTTACGAACTCGCCGAGGCTCTCCCAGGCGACGAGGCCGTTGCTCGAGACCCCGGAGATCTCCGAGTCGTCGTTTATGCCTGAGAGCTGGGCGCCCGCGGCGGTCAGGGAGACGACGATGGTCTTCTGAGTCTTGAGGTCGCGGCGGTAGACGTCCTCGATGCCGTTCTGGTCTGAGTTGGCCAGCGCGCCGTCGCAGCCGAAGCTGACGTAACGGCCGCTCGGGGAGATGTCCGGAGCGTCACATCCCACGTCGCCTCGCGGCTTGCTCGCCGAGTCGACGCTCACGAGCTCGTTCTCGCCTCGCTTCCGGTCGTAGAGATAGACGTCGAAGGCCTGGTCTTTGTCCTTGCCGACGAGCTGCCCGCTCGACTCGTAGACGACGTAGCGCCCCCCACCCGAGATGGCGGCGAAGTCAGACGCTGCGCCCTGCACCTCCTTGCCGTTCGGCTTCACGCTCAGCCGGTTCGTGGTCGGACCGTTGAACGCCGATCCGCCGGCGGTTGCAACAGCCGCGGTCGTCAAAAGAATCGGTAATACCAGGAGGACGCGCTTCATACTTTGCCTATGCCTTTCATTCACATTCACTGGTTCGAGGGTCGCTCCGATGAGCAGAAGGCCGAGCTTGCCAAGCGGATCACGGAGGCGGTGGTCGAGGTCGGAAAGACTTCGGCTGACCACGTCTGGATCAAGTTCGACGACTCGAAGAGGTCGGATTGGGTCTTGGGCGGTGAGCAGCAGGGCTGATGCCCTGCTGCCCTGCCCATCCCCCCGGCCCCCTCAGAGCTTGATCGTCTCGGACTTTGCCCCGTCACAGGCGCCGGATTCCTTCACCTTGGCGTAGAATTTGCCCTTGTCCTGACCGGTGTTTCCCGTGTTCCACTTGCCATCGCTATCGGTGGTGTCCATCGCGATGTACTCGTCTTTACCGGGCCTCACTTTCTTTACCTTGACCGTGCGGTCCTCTAAGCAGTTCTGATTCGACGACTTCACCTTCCCGAAGAAGTCGCCGCCGTTCTCCTTGATGGTGATTTCGGTCGGCGAGCCGGCGCTTGCGCTTGCAGCGAAAACCCCCATTGCAACGATCGCACTCGCGATTCCGTACCTGATCGTGCGCATTTCTTTGTCCCTTCTCGTGTCGTGGCTGGTCAGCATGTCGAGTTCCCGGGGAACGATCACGCGGCGCGTCGTCGTTCGCTACGTGGACCCACCGAAGACTTTCGAAAGGGGATACTTCGCAGCTTGAGTTCCCTCACACACGCCTCCGAGCTCCTCGAACGCGAGCCTGATCTCGCCCGCATCGATGCTGCCCTCGCGGAGGCTCGCGACGGTGGGGGCGCGTGCCTCCTCGTGCGCGGGACCGCCGGAATCGGCAAAAGCGCACTCCTCTCGGCCGCCTGCGAGCGCGCCGAACTGGCGGACATGCTTGTTGTGAGGGCTGCCTCGGTCGCCCTCGAGTCAGACCTGTCCTTCGGCGTGTGCGCTCAGCTGTTCGGGCGGCTCGCGCACACGGGCGACGGCGAGTTGTTCTCGGGAGCCGCTGCCTTCGCCAAGCCGGTGCTCGTCTCCGGGGAGGCGATGCGCCCAGCCATCGGCGAGGACCGGATCCTGTCCCTGGTCCACGGCCTTTATTGGCTCAGCGCGAACCTGGCCGAGCGCGCTCCCCTCCTCGTCTCGATCGACGATGCTCACTGGGCGGACGGACCCTCTCTGCGTTTCGCGCACTTCCTCTTGCGCCGGCTCGAGGGGACCCGCATCGCGCTCATCCTCGCTACTCGGCCAAGCGCCGCCGACGGCGCCGGAGCGCTCATCGACGCGATCGCTGCCGAGCCGCGCAGTCAGCTGGTTGAGCCCCAGGACCTGACCGCGGAGGCGGTCACCTCGCTGGTTTGCGAGGAGCTCGGTGAGCCGGAGCCTGAGTTCGCCGCCGCCTGCGTCTCATTCGCGGGGGGCAATCCCCTCTACGTCCGCGAGCTTCTTCGCGCCGCGCGGGAGGCCGGCGTCGAGCCGCGGGCCGGGGCAATCTCGGAGCTGGCCACGGTCAACCCCGTCGGCATCTCACACTCCGTCCTGGCGAGGGTCTCTGGCGCCAGCGCCGGAACCCTCTCACGCGTGGTCGCAGTGGCGGGGGAGCGGCTTTCCTTGCGAGAGTGTGCTGTGCTCGCGGGCCTCGAGCTCGAAGAGACGCGGCGCGCGGTCGACGCGCTTGCCCTCGCGGGCGTGCTCGAGGCGCGGGAGCCGCTGCGCTTCACCCACCCCCTGGCGCGCGAGGCCGTCTACGAAGCCGCTCCCCAAGCGGAGCGCGCGGCCATCCATCTGGCGGTCGCCGCGCTCCTACGTGAGCGAGGCGATGGACGGGAGCTGGTCGCAAGCCACCTCCTAAAAGCCGAGCGCAGCCATGAGCCCTGGGTGGTCTCCCAGCTTCAGCTCGCGGCCTTCGATGCAGTGAGCCACGGATCGCCGGGCGTGGGTGCCGTCTACCTCACACACGCGCTCGAGTTGGCTCAAGGCGACGAAGCGCGTGGGCCGATCTCGGTGGCCTTGGGTCTTGCTGAAACCGAGGCGGGGAGACCTGAGGGCGCCGACCGGCTCGAGGCTGCGATTGACCTTCTCGACGGTCCAGTCGACCGCGCGGGGGCCCTGCTCGGACTGGGCACGGTCCTCACCCTTCAGGCACGGGTCGGGGAGGCGACGAGCGCTTATGAACAAGGGATCGCGGAGTTGGAAGGCGCCGAAGGCGGCCTCGCCCGCGACCTCGAAGCGATGTGCGCCATCGGCCTCTCCTACGACCTCCGGGCCCGCGTCCCGGCGCTGGAACGCATCGAGGCCTTAGTAGGGACTCCCGGCATCGAAACGAGCACCAGCGGGCGCGCGCTGCTGGCCCAGGCCGCCTCTGAGCGCGCATACCAGGGCGGCGCCCTCGAGGAGCTGAAGGAGCTCGCCGAGCGGGCCGTCGCGCCCGGGCTGGACCGGGACGACCCACTTACCTTCTGGGTGTATGTGTTTGCGGCGTACGCGATGAATGACGCGGACGAGTACGAGTTCGCCGAACGCGCCGTGGCCCTGGCGATCGAGCTGGCGCGAGAGCGCGGCTCAGCCCTCCAGGCCGCCGCCGCCTACCACCCGAGAGCGTTTATCAACTATCGCCGGGGACGCATCGACGCTGCGCTCGCCGATGCACAGGTGTCATGCGAAGGGGCGTCCGCCGGCTGGCAGGTCGCACTTCCATCGAGCAGGGCAGTGCTGGCCGAGGCCTACCTCGAGCGTGGCGAGCTCGACGCGGCGGCGGCGGCGCTCGAGCTTCCAGGCGGCGACGAGCGGTGGGCCCGCCTCGCTTCGTACACCTGGCTCCTGGGGGTGAGAGGAAGGCTCGAGCTGGAGCGCGGCGAGCCGGAACGGGCGCTCGAGACGCTCACCGCGTGCGGAGAGCTGCGCGATGGCGCAGCTCTCACCAATCCCTCTGTCCTTTCGTGGCGGACCGGCGCGGCCGTTGCCGCTCACAGGCTGGGACGCCAAGGGGAAGCGCTCGGCCTTGCCCGCGAGGACCTCGAGCTCGCGCGTGGCTTCGGCGCGCCCCGTGCCATGGGCCAGGCGCTCAGGACACTCGGGCTAGTGTCCGGAGGCGACGAGGGGCTCGAGCTTCTGCGCAAGTCGCTGGCCGTGCTCGAGCCGTCGCCTTCGCGGCTCGAGCATCTGCGCACGCTCGTCGAGCTGGGGTCGTCACTTCGCCGCGCGGGCCACCGGGCCGAGGCTCGCGAGCCGCTCCGCAAGGGATTGGACCTCGCGCTTCGGTGCGGCGCCCTTGCCCTGGCAGAGCGCGCCGAGACCGAGCTGGCCGCCAGCGGGGCACGGCCACGCCGGCTCCTTTTGACCGGGGTCGACGCTCTCACACCGAGCGAGCGGCGCATCGCCACGATGGCAGCCGAGGGCAAGACTAACCCGCAGATAGCGCAGCTCCTCTTCCTGACTCGGCGCACGGTCGAGATGCACCTCACCAACGCCTACCGCAAGCTCGACATCAAGTCACGCGCCGAGCTGCCGCAGAAGCTCGGCTTGGGCAATCCCGGACTGCCTGAGATCCCCTGAGCGCGCCCGCGTGGGGTTACCGTTCGGCCGGGCTTACCGCGATAGCCAGGCGCTTGCCGTCGATCGAGATCTCGGAGCTATCCACGTTGCCCTCGAAGTCGATGGCCGTGGCCAGCACCTCGCCCGTCACGTACGTTTCGTGTGCACGGGCGGCGTCGAGGAGCGCATCGTCTCCACCCAGGCTCAGGGAGATCCGGTCGGTGATCTCGAGGCCAGCCTCCTTGCGGGCGTTCTGCACGGCGTGGACGATCTCGCGGGCCAAGCCTTCCTCGCGCAGGTCGTCGTCGAGCGCGAGCGCGAGCGCGACGGCTCGCCCTGCCTCTGATTCGACCTCGTAGCCCTCGAGCGGCTCCATCACCAGCTGGAGGTCGGCCGGTTCCAACGTGTGCTCCGTGCCATCGATCGAGATGCCGACTTTGCGCTCGCCTTTTGCGGCCGCGCTCGCCGAGTCGGGATCGAGGCCCTCGACGGCGGCCGCGACCTGCGGCATCGACTTGCCGAAACGCGGGCCGAGCGTGCGGTAGTTGGGCTTCACACGGTGGGAGACGAGCTCTGCTTCCTCGGTGACGAACTCCAGCGTGCGCACGTTGAGCTCGGAGCGCACGATCCCGGACAGGCGCTCGATCTCCTCACGTTCGGCCCCGGTCGCCACGATCACGGCCTTCGCCAGCGGCTGGCGCATCTTCATCTTCGCCGCGGCGCGCGCCGCCCGGCCGAGCTCGATCGCACGCATCGCGGCGGCGACACCGGCTTCAAGCCCCGTGTCGCGGCGCTCGGACTGGGCCACCGGGAAATCGGCAAGGTGGACAGACGTCCCGTCGGCACTCAGATTGCGGTGGATCTCGTCAGTCAAGAATGGCATGAACGGGGCCAGCATCCGCGACGTGGCGAGAAGGCAGTGGCGAAGCGTGCCGACGGCGTGGGTGTCGCCCTCCCAAAAGCGCCGGCGCGAAAGGCGGACGTAGCGGTTCGAAAGCGTCTCGACGAAAGCCGAAAGCTCCTGTCCTGCCCGGGTGCAGTTGAAGCCCTCCATCTCTCGCCCGACGAGTTCAGCCGTGGCTTGGAGCTCGGAGAGGATCCAGCGGTCGAGATCGTTGCCCTCGCCGGGCCCGGGTGCCTCGGGCGCGGTCTTCGGATCGAGCCCCTCCGCGTTCGCGTACATGACCCAAAACGAGTACGTGTTCCAGAGCGTGTTCATGAACTGGCGAGTGGATTCGCCGAGGCTCTCGACGGAGAATCGGTAGCCCGACCAAGGCTGCTGTGCGGTGAAGTAGTACCAGCGAAAGGCGTCGGCGCCGTGGGTTTCGAGGACCTCCCACGGGTCGACGATGTTGCCCTTGGTCTTGGACATCTTTTGGCCTTCGGGGTCGAGGATCAGGCCGAGGCAGACGCAGTTCTCATACGAGGTCTCGTCGAAGACGAGAGTTGAGACCGCGAGGAGCGAATAGAACCAGCCACGCGTCTGGTCGATTCCCTCGCACACGTACTGCGCGGGAAATCGGTGCTCGAACTCCTCGCTTCCCTCGAAAGGGTGGTGAAACTGCGCGAACGGCATCGAGCCGGAGTCGAACCAGGTGTCGATTACCTCGGGGACGCGGCGCATCTGGCCCGTGCAGCCCTCCCGTTCGCACGCGAAGACGATGTCGTCGACGTAGGGGCGATGGAGATCCTCCGGGATCTCCCCACCGCGCTCGCGAAGGTCTGAGAGAGAGCCCGCGCAGAATGACTCCTCGCACTCGGTCAAGTCGCATTGCCAGATGGGGAGGGGGGTGCCCCAGTAGCGCTCGCGCGAGAGCGCCCAGTCCACGTTGTTCTCCAGCCAGTTGCCGAAGCGCCCGTGCTTGATGTGCTCCGGGTGCCAGCCGATCTTCTCGTTTAAGGCAAGCATGCGGTCGCGCACCTCTGTCGTGCGGATGTACCAACTCGACTTGGCGTAGTAGAGGAGCGGCGTGCCGCAGCGCCAGCAGTGCGGGTAGGCGTGTTCGTAGTTTTGGCGGCGGAAGAGCCGGCCGCTCTCATCGAGGGCGGCCACGATCTCCTCGTTGTGCTCGAAGACGAGCTTGCCCTGAAAGTCGGCGACGCGCTCGTCGTAAGTGCCGTCGGGCCGAACGGGATTCTGAAGCGTCATCCCGTACTTCTCGCCGAGCCGGTAGTCGTCCTCCCCGAAAGCGATGGCAGTGTGGACCAGGCCAGTGCCATCGTCCGTCGTCACGAAATCGCCGATCAGGACGGAGTGGCCGAGCGGGCCGTAGTCCTCGCCCACGATGAAATGGAACGGTGCGTCGTAGCGAACACCCTCGAGCGCCGAGCCCGGCAGCGATGCCAATTCCACGAACCCCTCGCCGAGCACTCGTTCCGCAAGCGGGCGCGCGACGATCACGACTTCCTCGGAGGCCGCGGGGTGGGCCCTCACATATTCAATCTCCGCGCCGGCGGCCACCGCAGCGTGAGAGATGAGGGTCCACGGCGTCGTCGTCCAGACAAGGAGATTGTCCCCGGTCTGAATCGGCGACTCAGGGATCTCGTCCGCTGGCGGGACCTGCGTTACCGGCAGCCGGACGTAGACCGAGGGATCGACGACGTCTCGGTAGCCCTGTGCGACCTCGTGCGAGGAGAGCGCGGTGCCGCAGCGCGGGCAGTACGGAACGACCTTGTGGCCCTGGTAGAGCGCTCCGGAGTCCCAGATCCTCCGGAGCGCCCACCAGACCGACTCGATGTAGTCATCGGTCATCGTGACGTAAGGATCTTCCAGGTCGATCCAAAAGCCGATCCGCTCCGTCAGGCGATTCCATTCGGAGACGTAGCGGAAGACCGACTCGCGGCACTTTGCGTTGAACTCGGCGATCCCGTAGGCCTCGATCTCCTCCTTGGAGGTGATTCCGAGCTCCTTTTCCACCTCGAGCTCGACGGGCAGGCCGTGGCAGTCCCAGCCCGCCTTGCGAGGCACGTTCGAGCCGGCCATCGCGCGAAACCGCGGATAGATGTCCTTAAACACGCGGCTCAGGACGTGGTGTGAGCCCGGCTTGCCGTTCGCGGTGGGCGGACCTTCGTAAAAGCTCCAGGTGGGGGCGTCGGGCCGAGATTCGAGCTGTTGTTGGACGAGGCCTTCGTCGCGCCAGCGCTCGAGCAGTTCAAGCTCCAGCGCAGGAAAGGACTGCTTCGAATCGACGGGCTTAAAACCAGGCACTCTGGCAGCGGAGTCTAGGAACGTCGCCCCCTAGGCTGATGGGGGATGCGACGCGGGACGCTCATCGCTGCGCTTGCGCTCTTATTAGCTGGTTGCGGCGGCGATGATGCCGGGACCCCTGTCGCCTGCCTTGCTGATGCCGAGGCCTACATCGCAGCGCTCGGATCGGCTCCGGGCGAGGTGCGGCTCGAAGGGACGACAGCGATCTCGGAGTGCCTGGTCGAGAACCAATCGGAAGGCGATCTCGGATCCGTGGGCGAGCAACTCATCGATGCCGCGACTCAACTCAACTCAGAAGCACTGAAAGACCCGGGGGGTGAGGCGGCGGTTAGCCTCGGGTATCTGATCGGGGCTGTGCAAGAGGGCGCTTCGGAAACGGGTGGCATTCACTCAGACCTCGTGATCCGCCTCGACGCGGCAGCTCGCTTTTCTGAAGGAGGCGGGCCGCTGCCGGTTGACTTCGAGCGCGCGTTCGGCGAGGGCTACGCGGCGGGTCAGGCAACGGGCTGAATAGCCTGGGTGAACTGCAACGGTCCAGTTTCCACACAACTTCGGAGGTCAGATGACAGAGCAGCATTGGGGCTCGGAAACCGCCAAGGCGGTGGAGAACTTTCCGGTTTCTGGTCACCCGATCCCCGCGCCGGTGATACGCGCCCTGGGCCGCCTCAAGGCGGCCGCCGCCCGGGCGAACGCCGGCCTCGGAAAGCTCGATTCCGACTTGGCCGATCGAATCGCCGCAGCGGGCGATTCGATCGCCGAAGGTGAGCACGACGACCAGTTCCCCGTCGATGTCTTCCAGACCGGCTCGGGCACCTCGTCGAACACCAACACGAACGAGGTCATCGCGAGCCTGGCGGGGGAAGGCGTCCACCCGAACGACCATGTGAACATGGGCCAGTCCTCGAACGACGTCTTTCCCTCGGCGGTTCACCTGGCTGCGCTCGGTGAGGTGAAGGATGACCTCCTGCCCGCGATGGAGGGCCTGGCGGCGACGCTGGAGCGCCGGTCGCAGGAGTTCAGCGACATCGTCAAGTCCGGGCGCACGCATCTCATGGACGCGGTCCCAGTGACCCTCGGACAGGAATTCGGGGGCTACGCGGCACAGATTTCCCTCGGCTCCGAGCGGGTGCGCACGACGCTCGAGCGGGTCGGCCAGCTTCCATTGGGCGGCACCGCAACCGGTACCGGCCTCAACACGCACCCAGAGTTCGCCGAGAAGGTCCGGGCGCTCATCTCGGACGGGATGGGCGTCGAGGTCTCCGAGCCTCTTGACCGTTTCGAGGCTCAGGCCAACCGGGACTCCCTGGTGGAGCTCTCGGGCGCGCTCAAGGTCGTCGCCGTCTCTCTCATCAAGATCGCGAGCGACCTGGCGCTGATGGGCTCGGGCCCGCGCGCCGGTCTCTCCGAGCTTCGCCTGCCCGAGCTGCAGAAGGGCTCGTCGATCATGCCCGGGAAGGTCAACCCGGTGATCCCCGAGGTCGTGATCCAGGTCGGCGACCAGGTGATCGGGAACGACGCGGCTATCACGGCCGCCGGGGCCCAGGGGCAGTTCGAGTTGAACGTGCGAGTCCCGCTGATCGCGCGCAACCTGCTCGACCAGATCAAGCTGCTCTCGGCGGCTTGCCGCCTTCTCGACGAGAAGTGCGTCGCGGGACTCGAGCCGAACCTTGAAAGCCTCCAGGGTTACGCCGAGGGCACGCTCCAAGTGGCAACCGCGCTCAATCCGATCATCGGCTACGACAAGGGGACCGAGATCGTCAAAGAAGCGGCTGGGTCAGGGCGGACGGTCCGCGAGGTCGCGCTCGAAATGGGCGTCGATGAAAAGGTCCTCGACGACGCGCTCGACTTTCAGGCAATTGCGAAACCGCACGGCTGAACGGGACTCATGGCTGCACCGCTGATCGAGTTTCCCGCGGACGAGCCGCAGCGCGCGCTCGCGTTCTGGCGGGGCGTACTCGGGCTGAGCCTCGCGGAGCGTGGGCCCGGAGAAGGCGCGGGGTGGGAAGCCGACCTCGGAGGCGCTCGGCTCGGTATACACGAGCGCGGGAGCGGGCCCGGCGACACCGTGTCGCTTCCCTACCTTGCGGTGGACGACATGGCGTCGGCTCTCGAGCGGGTTGTCGAGCACGGCGGCGAGGTCATCCACCCTGGCGACCGGTGGGCGATCTGCAGAGACTCCGAGGGCAGCCCTTTTGCGCTCAGCGCGTAACGTTCGAGCCACGGATCGGACTCAACAAATGAGCGATCCAACGAAAAAGGTGAGAGATGACTGAGACGACTGACAACGGCAACGCCCCCGACCGCACCGAGAAGGCGACGTTCGGCGCGGGCTGTTTCTGGCAGGTCGAGATGGCCTACCGCGAGATGGAAGGCGTTGTCGACACCGCGGTCGGCTACGAAGGGGGCCACGTAGAAAACCCGAC
>JALZIJ010000244.1 GCA_030860375.1 Actinomycetota bacterium
ACGGCGATCATCTACGGACGGTCGGATTCGACGATCAACCGCGGCGGCGTCCGCATGGGAACGAGCGAGATCTACCGCGCGGTGCTCTCACTTCCCGAGATCACAGACGCGCTGGTTGTCGACGTGCCCCGCCCCGGGACCGAGGGTTGGATGCCGCTCTTCGTCGTCCTGAGCGAAGGCTCAGAACTCGACGAAGGGCTGATCCGACGGATCGCGGCCCGAGTCCGCGAGGACTGCTCGCCGCGGCACGTGCCGAACGAAGTCCACGAGGTCGAAGAGGTGCCTCGCACCCTGTCGGGCAAGGTGCTGGAAGTTCCGGTCAAGCGGATCCTCATGGGCACGCCGCCAGATCAGGCAGCCAGCCGCGACTCGCTTGCAAACCCCGCCGCGCTCGATCCCTTCGTCGCCCTAGCCGCTGACGCCGGCGGGGGTGGCTGACGCGGCCTTGGCCGTGGAGGCAACAGCGCGGTTTCGGCCGCGCGCCTTCGCCTCGTAAAGCGCACTGTCGGCCGCGACCACCAACGCGGCGGGGTCAGCCCCGTTCTCCGGATAGCTGGCGATCCCGCAGCTTGCCGTCAGGCCCACCCCAGAGAACTCAACCTCGATCGCGCGCCTCAGGCGCTCCGCGAGGGCGAGCGTGCCGGCGGTCGTCGACTCGGGCGCGAGAACTGCGAACTCTTCGCCGCCGACCCGCGCTACGAGGTCGATGGCGCGGGTTGCGTCGCCGAGCACCCGGCTGAGCCGCTGAAGCGCCATGTCGCCCGCCGGATGCCCGTGACGATCGTTGAAAGCCTTGAACCCGTCGAGGTCCAGCATCGCCAGGCCAACTCCGAAGTTGCCGCGCCCGGCCCGCGAAAGCTCGGTCTCGAACGACTCTTCGAACGCCCGTCGGTTCAGAAGCCCAGTCAGCGGATCTGTGCCGGCCGCCGCCTCGAGCCTGCGCAAGACCTCTCGAAGCTGGCCGGCGATCCCGGCCGTCACCAGCGCCACCACGACCACCGTGGCCGCAAGCATCGTCAAACGGAGCGCCACGAGCCCGTCCGCTCCATCGCTCGCCGTCAGAGCTATGTAATACGCAGCGACGGCAACGGCGCCGTGCGCGAGGATCAGCCTCGTGTCGAGAAAGAGCAAGGCCGCGATGACGATCCAGGCCATATACATCGCGTACGTAGCAGAAGCTTCAGCTCCCGCGTAGTAGATCGCAAGCGCAACTAGGGCCGTCCCGGCCGCCGGCGCGCCACGTAAGAGCCAGAGCGGCAGCGCGTCGTAGCCGCTCATGATGATGACCGCAACCCCGAGCGCGCCAGCTGCAACCAATGCGAGTGATCCCGACTCTCGGTCAGGCGCCCCCGGCAGGAGTAGCGTGGCCAGTAGGAGCAGCCCGCCGAACCCGAACAGATAAGCGAGGAGTCGCGCAATCCACCCCCGGTCTACCTCGGGGTCGAACCCTGAGTCGGCGTACCGCCACCCCAAGCGGTTGGCAAGAACGCCCGCAATCCCTGGCCGGGCCATATTTTCAGCGTACCCCTATTTGAGAAGCACACTCCTGAGCTCTCGTCATCGCTTCTGAGGCATCGTCAACCAGCCCCCCTCGCATGAGCACCCGACCGGCGACGACCGTCGTATCCACGATCGAGCCCGAGGCCGCATAAACCAGCCCGGCATCCAGCTCGCCGAGAGCGAGTTCAGGCGACCGAGTGCGCACCAGAAGGAAGTCCGCGGGGGCGCCTGCAATGAGCGCCGGGGAGCGCAGGAGTGGAGACAGATCGCCGCGTCCAAGGCTGAGCGTCTCGCCTGCATCGACGGCGGCCGCATCCCATGCCGCGTTCTTTTGCAAGAGCGCGAACGTCTTGAGATCTGAGAACAGGTCGAGAGAATTGTTCGACCCCGGGCCGTCCGTGCCCACCCCCATTGCAACGCCACATCCACGCGCGTCCAGATACGGGAAGAGGCCGCCGACCGCCAGCTTCAGGTTGGCCACCGGATTAGTGACCACCGTCGCACCCCTCTCGGCGATCAGCTCGAGCTCGGAGTCGTCGAGCCAGACGCCGTGGGCCAGGATCGTGCTCGGTCCCAGGAGCCCCGCCCGGTCGAGATGAAACGCCGGTCGCACCCCGTGCTCTGAGAGGCAGCTCTCGACCTCTCCGCGCGTCTCGGAGAGATGGATCTGGACGGTCGCGCGCTGCTCTTCCGCGCGCTCGGCGACCCAGCGAAGCGAATCGAGGCCGACGGTGTAGATCGCGTGCGGCGCGAAGCCGGCGCGCACCCGTCCCGAGGTGGACTCGCGGACGAGATCAAGCGCCTCCTCGGCTTCCGCGCGCGCCTTGGGGGCATCGGAGCCGTCGATGAGAGGCGCTGCAACCACGGCGCGAAGGCCGGCGTCCTCGACCGCCCGCGCAACGGCCTCGGGATGCCAGTACATATCCCAGAAAGCGATCGTGCCGGTCCGGATCATCTCGGCGCAAGCGAGGCGCGTCCCCCAGTAGACGTGCTCGGGCTCAAGCCGGGCCTCGGCGGGCCAGATGTGTCGCTCCAGCCACTCCATCAGTGGCAGGTCGTCCGCGAAACCTCGAAAGAGCGTCATCGCGGCGTGGGTGTGCGCGTTGACCAATCCCCGTACCAGGGCCATCCCGGTGCCGTCGATCAGCTCGTCGGCGTGGTGTGCCGTGACGCCCGGCCCGATCTCGGCGATCACGCCCCCTTCGCAGCGAAGACCCACGGTTTCGCCGTCGAGGGTGGCATCCATGACCGCTAGTCCCATCACTTGAGAATAGATTCTGGGTCATGAAGGAGGAGGGCGGGCGCGATGACCTGGGCGAGGTGCTCCGCCGCCAGAGGGCGACGCGCGACGAGTCGCGGCCCGAAGCCGTGGCCAAACGCCACGAACGAGGCAGGCGCACGGCACGCGAGAACATCGAGGACCTCATAGACGACATGAGCTTCGTCGAGTACGGGGCACTCGCCATCGCAGCGCAGCGCATGCGCCGCCCCGAGAATGAGCTGATCGAGCGGACTCCCGCCGACGGCCTCCTCGGCGGCACAGCCCGCATCAATTCGGATCTTCACGGCGCTGAGCGTGCAGCGTGCGCCGTCCTCTCCTACGACTACACGGTCCTGGCCGGGACTCAGGGAGCGATCGGCCACTTAAAGAAGGATCGCCTCTTCGAGCTGATCGAGCGGATGCGCCTGCCCACAGTCATCTTTTGCGAGGGGGGTGGCGGGCGTCCGGGCGATACCGACTACGCCGTCGTCTCGGCTCTCGATACTCGTGCTTTCGCTCTCTGGGCCCGGCTCTCGGGAATCGTGCCGCGAATCGCAGTCGTCTCGGGCCGCTGCTTTGCGGGGAACGCGGTCCTCGCGGGCTCATCCGACCTCATCGTCGCGACCGAGTCGACCGCGCTCGGCATGGGCGGCCCGGCGATGATCGAGGGTGGCGGGCTCGGCACGTTCGAGCCCGACGCGATCGGCCCGATCGCAGTCCAGTCAGCAAACGGCGTCGTGGACGTACGTGTTGCCGACGAGGCCGAGGCCGTCGCCGTGACGAAACGCCTCGTCTCCTACTTCCAGGGGCCGCTTCAAGACTGGACCGCGCCGGACCCGGCAGCGCTCCGGGATGTGGTGCCCGAGCGCCGCCGGCGGGCTTACGACGTCCACTCGGCAATTGATGGCATCGCGGACGCGGGTTCGGTCACCTATCTGCGCGAGGAGTTCGCCCGGCCCATGGTCACCGCGCTCGCCAGGATCGAAGGACGTGCTATCGGCATCCTCGCGAACAACCCGATCCACCTCGCGGGTGCGATCACCTCGGACGGCGCCGACAAGGCCGCCCGCTTCATGGCGCTTTGCGATGCCTTCGGCCTGCCGATCCTCTCCTTGATCGACACGCCGGGAATGATGGTCGGCCCCGAATCCGAGGCGACTGCCCTCGTTCGCCACTCGTCCCGGCTTTTCACTGTCGGCGCGTCGCTCAGCGTCCCGTTCTGCGCCGTCATTCTCAGGAAGGCCTACGGCCTCGGCGCTCAGGCGATGGCGGCAGGCTCGACGCATGAGCCGCTCCTTTGCGTCGGCTGGCCCACCGCGGAGCTAGGGGCGATGGGTCTCGAAGGCGCCGTCAAGCTCGGCTTCCGCCGCGAGCTCGAGGCCATCGCCGACGAGGCCGAGCGCGCCGAGCGCCTCGAGCAGATGGTCGCTCACGCACACGACCACGCCAAAGCGCTCAACGCGGCGACCCTGTTCGAGATCGACGACGTGATCGACCCTGCCGACACCCGCCGCGTGGTCGCGTCCACGTTCGCCGCCGCTGACCTGGGCGGCTCCTGGCGGGACCACCCGCCCAAGCGAATCGTTGACAACTGGTAGCGCCAGTTCAAAGCCGGCGAGCGTCCGACGCTACGGCCTATAGCCCTCAGCGTGGGACGTTCGCGGGTCAGGCGAGGCGCTTCGCGAGTGCGCCGAGCACCGAGGCGAGCACGGCGCGGAGCTCCGGACGGTGCTCGGCTTGCCCCTGGCGCACGTCTTCGGCGGTGAGCGCCTGAGTCGTCACGCCGTTCGCGAGATTGTCGACGACGCAGAGCGACGCGTAGGGCAGGCCCAACTCGCCCGCGACGATGCACTCCGACGCCACCGTCATGCCCACGACGTGGGCGTGCTGCGCGATGAAGCGGACCTCCGCGGGCGTCTCGAGACGGGGGCCGGCCACCTGCCAGTAGACACCGCCGTCGACAATGGGAGTCGCATCCCGCAACGCGTCAACGACTTCACGCCGCCACGCGTCGTCGAAGACGGGAACCCGGTGCGCA
Source organism: Actinomycetota bacterium (assembly GCA_030860375.1). Lineage (GTDB taxonomy): Bacteria > Actinomycetota > Thermoleophilia > Solirubrobacterales > 70-9 > JALZKA01. Next base: position 4,800 of record JALZIJ010000244.1, read on the forward strand.
TCGGCCCCTTCAAGCGTCGTCATTGGGGTGACATCCAAGGCGATGAAGTCGTCGGGAACGAGGTACGTCCCCGGACCGAGGTCCGGCTTCAGGCCACCGACGGAAGAGATGCCCAAGACGCGGTCACACCCTGCATCGGCGAGGGTCTGCAGGTTCGCCTCGTGGTCGATCAGATGCGGCTGAACGTAGGGCTCCCCGTGTCGGTCCACGCTGACCACACCATCTGAGGCGAGGATCAGCCCAGCCGAGCCGCTGCCGAGGATGACGCCGAGAACACCCACCGGCGCTTGAGTGCCCTACTCGCGCTCGAGCCCGAACGCGTAGGAGGCTCCGCCGAAGTCCCCGCAACGCCTGTTCTTGCGAACAAAACTTACGTCGAGATCGAAGTAGCGCTCGTCGACTACTTCGGTGCGAAATCGGAGCTTCCAGGCGACGACCTCGCCGTCGCGGCGGACGCGGCTCAGGCGGCTGTCCACGCGCTCGGACGGCCCGGTGGGCCTGTCGTCATCTAGCTGAGAGTAAGCGCGAAAGCCCTCGACCCGCGGGCGCTGGTTGCGTAAGAAGTAGATCCGGGGCCTGGAGTGAAGCGAGTCGACCGAGGCGTCCGGCTTGTAACTCGGGAAGCCATCCGCGTGGATGACGGAGCACGTCCCTCCGCCTCCGCTCGAAGTCCAGCTGTAGGTATAGGAGCCGAGCCTCTCTTTGGCACCGTCGACGTGGAGCTCTACCGGTGGCGGCCCCTTATGAGCCACCGCGGTGGGCACTCCGACCAGGCCGACGGAAACCAGCGAGACGATGAAATACGCGCTCCTCTTCATATGGAGAGGGTGTCACAAGAGGCGCTTGGGCGCGTCGATCTAACTACGCGGGCGTGATCGGGTTACGGCGCTCGGTGAAGGTGCGGCCGCGGCCCTCGGCGAGGGCGTAGCGGCGGATCAGGTCGGCTCGCAGGTCGTCCGGCTCCACGACGGCATCGACGACCATCTCGGAGGCGAGGTGGAGGATGTCGATGTCGGCCGAGTACTCCTCGCGCTTGGTGCGCACGAACTCGGCACGCTCGTCCTCATCTTCGATCGCCTGAATCTGGTTGAGAAAGACGGCGTTGATCGCTGCCTCGGGACCCATGACCGCGATCGAAGCACCCGGAAGCGCAATCGCGCAGTCTGGCTCGAACGCCGGGCCGGACATCGCGTAGAGGCCGGCGCCGTAGGCCTTGCGGACGACCACCGAGATCTTCGGCACGGTCGCTTCAGAAACCGCGGAGATCATCTTCGCGCCGTGGCGGATGATGCCCTGCCGTTCGACATCGGTGCCGATCATGAAGCCGGGTACGTCAGCAAGAAAGAGCAGCGGAATGTTGAACGCGTTGCAGGTGGCGATGAAGCGCGCCGCCTTGTCGGCGGAGTCGACGAAAAGGACGCCGCCCTTCTGGCGGGGCTGGTTTGCGACGATTCCGATCGCGCGGCCATCGAGGCGCGCGTAACCGACCACGAGCTCCTTCGCCCAGCGCTCGTGAACCTCGCAGAACGAATCGGCGTCGAACAGGGCCGCGATGAGGTGCTTGATGTCGAACGAAGTCTTTTCGTCACCCGGGATGATCTCCGACGGCTTTTGCTCTGAGTCCGGATCGGCGGGAGGCGCCGAAGGTGGCTCAGAGCGCCAACTCTCGGGCATGTAGGAGAGGTAGCGCTTGGCGAGGTCGATGGCGTCCTCGTCCGTCTTTGCGAGGAAGTGGCCGCAGCCAGAGACGCCCGTGTGCATCTTGGCGCCGCCCATCTCTTCAAGCGTCACCTTCTCGCCGATCACCATCTCAGCCATTCGCGGCGAGCCCAGGTACATCGAGGCGTTCCCCTCGCGCATGATCACGACATCGCAGAAGGCGGGGATATAGGCACCCCCGGCAGCCGACGGTCCGAAAAGGATGCACACCTGCGGCACCCGTCCCGACATGCGCACCTCGTTGTAGAAGATCCGTCCCGCCCCCCGCCGCCCTGGGAACATGCGCACCTGCTCGGTGATGCGGGCGCCCGCCGAATCGACCAGATAGACCATCGGGACCTCGAGCGCGAGCGCGCGCTCCTGGATCCGCAGGATCTTCTCAACCGTCTTCGGTCCCCATGAGCCCGCCTTCACGGTGGGGTCGTTGGCCATCAACGCCACCTTGCGCCCCGCGATCAGCGCCAGGCCAGTGACAACGCCGTCGGCGCCGAGACCGTCTGTGTCCCAGTTGGCAAGAAGTCCCTCCTCGGAGAACGACTCGGCGTCGACCAAGCGCGCCACCCGCTCCCGAACGGGAAGCTTGCCCTGCTCCGCGGTCTTTTGGTGGTGGCGCTCCGGCCCGCCGCCAAGGGCAGCCTCGAAGGCAGCGCTGAGATCCGTGCCTTCGGTCGTCTCGCTCACGCGTACCAGTCTAAAGTCCGGCCATGAGCGCGAGTGCGGCGACACGATCCACCCAGGTGGCGATCGTTGGCGCCGGTTTCGCAGGGCTTTCCGCGGCGCTCGAGCTCCAAGCGCGCGGGATCGACTGCCTCGTGGTCGAAGCGCGCGACCGCGTCGGCGGGCGAGTCCTGAACCACGAGATCGGCGACGGCAAGGTGGTTGAGGTCGGCGGCCAATGGGTCGGCCCGACGCAACACGCGCTTCTCGAGATGGCGGCGCGCCTTGGCGTCGCAACCTTTCCCACGCACGTGAACGGCCAGAACGTGATTGAGTACCGCGGGCGGGTGAGCCGCTACTCGGGGACGATCCCGCGCTTGAACCCGGCCGTGCTGCTCCAGGTGGAATGGGTGCGAAGGCGCTTGAACGCGATGTCCAAGCAGGTGCCGCTGGATGCTCCGTGGGGTGCGAGGCATGCGATCGATTGGGACCGCGTGACGTTCTCGGAATGGATGCGCTCCAATGCTCCGTCGCGCGGCGCCCGAATGCTCATCCGCCTTGCGATCCGCAGCGTCTTCGGAACCGAGCCCGAGGACCTCTCGCTCCTCCACGTCCTCTTCTACGTTCACTCTGCCGGCGGCTTCGACTCACTCGTCGACACCGCGGGGGGCGCGCAGGACTCTCGATTCGTCGGCGGGTCGCAACTTGTCGCGATCCGGATGGCCTCAGAGCTTGGCGAGAGGGTCGTCCTCGAGGCGCCGGTCCGACGGATCGAGGACACGGGCGAGGGCGTTCGTATCGACGCCGATGGTCTCGCGTTAGAGGCCGAGCGCGTCGTCGTCGCCGTCTCTCCCACGCTCGCCGCTCGCATGGCATACGAACCGGCGCTACCTCCGCGGCGCGATCAGATGACCCAGCGGATGGCGCAGGGAGCGATCATCAAGTGCATGGCGATCTACGACGAGCCTTTCTGGCGACGCGAAGGCCTTTCGGGCACGGGCGTCTCGGACGGCGGCTCTGTCAACGCGATCTTCGACAACACGCCTCACGACGGCTCGCCCGGCGTGCTCCTCGGCTTTCTCGACGGCCGAGCTGCTCGGCGCTGGGGGTCGGCATCCGTGGAGGAACGACGCGCCGAGGTCGTGCGCGTGTTCGGCCGCCTATTCGGAGCGCGCGCCGCTCGACCCGTGGACTACGTCGAGCGAAACTGGGCCGCCGAGCCGTGGTCTCGCGGCTGTTACTCCGGGGCCTTCGGCCCGAGCGGGTGGACCGACTTTGGCCGAGCCCTACGCGAACCGGTCGGGCGCATCCATTGGGCGGGCACCGAGACGGCCACTCTGTGGAACGGCTATATCGACGGCGCCATTACCTCGGGCGTCCGAGCCGCTTCGGAGGTCGCAACTATCTAGGCAGACCGCGGGGCGGAGTCTCGTCCTCGGCGTCGGGGTCGACGAGGAGCTTGGACGGCCCGTCGAGCTCGTCCTTCGTGCCGTACTCGTCGGAATCCGGCTCAAAAAGGGCGGTCTCCTCAGATTCGGGCTCGAAGATCTGCGTCTCGTCGGAATCAGGCTCGGATTCGGACACATCCTCTGCGTCTGAATCGGGCTCGGCCCGGATCGGCTCGACGGACTCCGCCTTCACCTCGACCGGCTCGGGATCTGCGGACTCTGACGCCGGCTCGATCGGTCCTGATCCCACCATCTCGTCGCGTGGGTCCGGCGCACGCAGCGCCTCGACGGCGTCGAGCAGCTCTTCGGCGAGCTTCGCCGCGTCCGTCGCGATCTCGTCGCGCCGCTCGAGGAGGCTCGAGATCGCCTGGTTCAACTGCCGGCGCCTGGCGACGGCATCGTCGATGATCCGCTCTGCCTTGGTTTCGGCGTCGGCGATCATCTCGTCCATCCGCTGGCTCGCGTTGAGCCGGGACTTGCGGGCCTCATCGTCGACATCGCTGCGGAGCTTCTCCGCGTACTCCGTGGCCTCTTGGCGCAGATTTTGCGCTGCCTCCTCGGCCGCGGTCAGAATTCCTGCGGTTCGCTCGCCGACCTTCGCCAACTCCTCGCGCATGCCGGGCGTCGTGCCCGCGACAGCGTCGGCCTTGCCCTCCATCCAGTCGGCGACGCGGTCCAGCATCGAGTGCACAGCCTCGCGGTCGTAGCCGCGAAGCGCCTGCGGAAACGTCGCGCGCCTCACTTCCTCCCCGCTCATGCGGGAGCCGGACGGCGGAGTTTCAGGCTGTTCCATAGTCCAACGTCTCAGCTCTCGGGACCGACGGCGACGGGCTTTTCGCCCGAATAGTCATAGTAGCCACGCCCTGACTTGCGGCCGAAGTGGCCCGCTTCGACGAGCTTGGTGAGCGTCGGGGGGGCCGCGAAGCGATCCTCGCCGTACGCCTCCTTCATCACCCTTGCGATCGAGGCGAGTGTGTCGAGCCCGACGAAGTCGGCAAGCGTGATCGGACCCATCGGGTGGCTCGCGCCGGCCATCATCCCGGCGTCGATGTCTTCGATCGAGCCGACCCCGGCCTCGTAGGCGTAGATGGCGTCCAGCATGTAGGGCACCAAAAGCCGGTTCACGATGAACCCGCGATTATCGCCCGCTGCCACCGTGGTCTTGCCGAGCGTGTCGCCGAAGGCAAACCCTGCCTCGACCGTCTCGTCATCAGTCCCCTCGGCGTTGACGACCTCCAAGAGAGGCATCACCTGGGCTGGATTGAAGAAGTGAAGTCCAAGGAACTGGTCCTGGCGCGAGGTGACCTCGGCCTGCTGAGCCACGGAAAGCGACGACGTGTTCGAGGCAAAGAGCGCCTCCGGCTTAACGATTCCGTCGAGCTCCTTCCAAAGGTCGAGCTTTTTCTCGAGGTCCTCCGTGATCGCCTCGATCACCAGGTCGCAATCAGCGAGGTCGGCGTTGTCCTCGGAGCCCTTGATCCGGCCGCGCACCGCGTCCGCTTCGGACTGCTCGAGCTTGCCCTTCTCGACCGCACGGGCGAGCTGCTTTTCGATCTTTCCCAGCCCCTTTTCGAGTTGCTCGGAAGAGACCTCGACGACGACGACATCCCAGCCGCCCTTCTGCGCGCAGACTTGTGCGATCCCGTGCCCCATAAGCCCGCAACCGACAACACCGACCGACTTGATCTCCATGTACTGCCTGTCTCCTTGGGTAGCTGCCAGTGGGCTGCGAGCCTATTGACCCCGATCGATTGTGAGCAAAGCGTTAGGTACCTGGCACCTCGCGCAACGCTCACACTGCCCCTGCGGCCTCCAGCATTGCCTTCATGCGGTCCGCCAGCGCGTTCATCCCGCTCATGGGCCTGACCATGACCGTCAGCTCGCGAATCTTGCCTTCGGCGTCGAACTTGAGAATGTCGACGCCCTGGATCTGGCGCTCGCCCGCGCGGGCCTCGA
>JALZIJ010000154.1 GCA_030860375.1 Actinomycetota bacterium
GACGAAAAGGTCATCGCGATCTCAACGGGCAGCCAGGGCGAGCCGCTCTCGGCCCTTCGCCGCATGGCGTACAACGATCATCGCGACGTCGAGCTTCATTCCGGCGACACGGTTATCTTCTCCGCTACCGCAGTGCCCGGCAACGAACGAGCCGTCAACGAGACGATCGATCGCATCTACGAGATCGGCGCGACGGTCGTGACGGCAGCGGATGCCCCGATTCACGTCTCGGGCCATGGCTCGCGCGAAGAGCTCAAGCTGATGCTGAATCTGACCCGGCCCAAGTACGTCTTTCCCTTTCACGGCGACCACAAGCGAATCCGTCTTCATGCCGACCTCGCGGAGTCCATCGGGATTCCACCCGAGCGCATCTTCAAGGGCAGAAACGGCCTCGCGCTCGATATCGACGAGCGCGGCGCCCGCTTCACCGATGACGTCAAGGCAGGGATGATCTTCGTCGACGGTGTCGATATCGGTGATCCCAACGACGTCGCGCTCCGCGACCGCCGCACGCTCTCAGGCGACGGTGTCCTCATCGTCGTTGCGACGCTCTCAGGTGACGACGGCACTTCCGTCACCGAACCCGAGATCATCTTTCGCGGGGTCCCGTTTATCGAGGGCCCCGACGCCGCCAAGCTCATCGAGGAGGTCCGCGACGCGGTCGCAAACGCGCTCGCCGACGCAGCGCACGACAAGATCACCGACTCGGTCGTCATCCAGGAAGACATCCACGACGACGTTGCGGAGCTGATCTACAAGCGCCTCCGCCGCCGTCCGATGATCTTGCCGGTCGTCGTCGAAGTCTGAAAAGACGCCGACGGCTAAAAAAGTGGCCCGCCGGCTCTAGGGAGGGGAAAAGCCGACGGGCCTTGGGTCTCTCGGCCGGTAAGGGCCAAGATGCTCGCCGGGGTCAGGGGGTCCCGCATCCGGCGAGGGGTGTCTCGTCCGCGATCAAAGGTAGGCCCGATATGTAAACGAACCCTAAAAAATCCTTGAAAGTTTCTTAGGAGTTACGGCGGGCTCACCCAGCGCCGGAAGCTTCACCGCAAAGAGGGCTCCGCCATGGTTGGAACGGTCGGCCACTACGCTCCCTCCGTACGCCGTCGCGACAGCTTCAACGATCGAGAGCCCCAGACCCGTGCCGACGTCGGCGCTCTCGTCGGCGGGGCCGCCGCCGCGAACGAAACGGCCGAAAATCTGGTCGGAAAGACCGTCCGGAAGCCCCGGCCCGTCGTCGGCAACCTCGAGCACGGCATCTCCGGCGCGTTCGAAGACCGTAACCGTGATCGTCGAACCGGGGGGCGTGTGGCGGACGCCGTTGTCGATCAGATTCAGGGCGAGACGGTGAAGCTCGTCGGGGTTGCCGCTTACCGACGCGGCTTCGGTTGCGACCGTGATGGTGTGCTTGGGAGCGACAGGCCTCAGTTCAATGGCCGCGGCCTCGGCGATGGCAGCAAGATCGCACGGGCGGCGAGCGCCTTGGCGGCCGGCGTCGGCGCGGGCGAGAATCAGAAGGTCGCCCACCAACCGGCGCATGCGTTGAGACGAGCGAAGGGCGGATTCAACGATCTCGGTCTCATCGCGGTCGGCGCCAGAGCGCCGGTCGAGGCTGTGCTGGAGAAGCTCGAGATTGGCAAGGATCGAGGTCAACGGCGTCCGTAATTCGTGCGAGGCGTCCGCCACGAACTCGCGTTGGGCATGGACCATCGCCTGCGCTTCGCTTCGAGCTGCATCAAGCTCTCGGAGCATCTCGTCGAGCGTCGTCGCCAGTTCAGCGACCTCATCGTCGGCCGCCGGCTTGGGCATTGTGCGAGCGGGATCCCGAGTGGCGGCGATCTCTCTTGCCGTCGTCGTGAGTGCGGCGATCGGCCCCATCGCACGGCCGGCCACCGCGAGGCCGGCGAGCGTTGCCAGGATCGCGCCGCCCGCGACGCCGATCGCGAGGAATAGCCAGAGGCGGTTGATCGTCGCATCGAGATCGGCCGAGTCGCGCGCGACCTGAACGTAGGTCGGCCCGGTGCCTAGGAGAGTGGTTGAGACCTGTGCCGTCACGACTTCCAGCTCGCCGAAGGTGACGGGATCCGGATCGGGCGGGGGGAGCGGGACGTCGTTGTACTTAAGCGGGACACCGCGCGTCGGCGTGATCCGAACGGTGGCATCGCCGATCGCGACGTCGTCGAGCGGGCCCTCGATGATCTTGGCCGTCTTTTCGTCGAACTGAACGGAGAACGCGATCCGGTTCGCGGTTCCCTGCAGGTCGTTTCGGAAGTCGTCCTCGAGGCGCTCCTGGGCGAGCTTTCCTACGAGCGCCGCGAACATGAGGAGGATGACGAAGGTAAGCGCAGCAGAGACTCCGGCAAGTCGCCAGCGAACCGGCCAGCGCGAAGGCGTAGCAAGGAGGAAGCGGGAACGGGGGGTCTTCGTGGGCTCCATCGTCTACTCCGCGATCCTCAACACATAGCCGGCGCCGCGCTTGGTGTGAAGAAGGCGTTCCTCGCCGCCCTCCTCGAGCTTTCTCCTCAGATTCGAGATGAAGACGTCGATCGTGTTCGTCATCGCAAGCGGGTCGTAGCCCCAGACTTCTTCGAGGAGCCGTTCACGCGTCACGACGAGGCGCTCGTTTCTCATCAAGAACTCGAGAAGCTCGAACTCACGAGCGGTCAGGTCGACCTCGCGATCAGCGCGGTGGACCTCGCGCGTTGAGGGGTTCAGGCGGAGGTCTGCCAAGACGAGAGTCGCCGAGCCGCGTGGGGGGCGGCGACGCATCAACGCGCGCATTCGAGCCAGAAGCTCCTGGCGCTCAAAGGGCTTGACGAGGTAGTCGTCGGCGCCGCCGTCAAGACCCTCTACCCGATCCTCCAGCTCGGACCTCGCCGTAAGGACCAGGATCGGGACGTCGCCGTCTGAGCGCAGCCGGCGAAGCACCTCGACGCCGTCGATCTTGGGCAGGCCGAGGTCGAGAATGACGAGGTCCGGCATGAACTCGGCGGCAGCGAGAAGCGCCTCCTCGCCGTCGCCCGCGATTCTCACGTCGTGACCCTCGCCGCGAAGGGTGCGGCGAAGGACGTCGGCGATCTCTGAGTCGTCTTCGACGACGAGCACCCGGCCGGTGGCTGTCTCGCTTTCCAGCACTCTTACAAGAGTACGGGCGAAAACCCGGCGGGATCACCCCTTCGCTCGAATGGCGGCTGCTCGCAGGGGACCGCCCACGCGCGTCGAACCATCTTCCGATGGCCCGAGCCACCGCTAAGAGCCGTGCGCCCAAACGGCCCGTCAAGCGCGCGCCGGTAAAGCGCACGCCCGACGTCCGTCAGCGCGCCCGGGACGCTTTTGGTGGGCTCGAACAGCGCCATTTCGACCTGATCGGGCTGCTCATGATCGCTATGGGGGTCTACGCATCGTTCGTCCTCTACCTCGGTTGGGACGGCGGCAGGGTGGGGGCCTGGCTCGAATCGGCCCTTGAGTATTCGGTCGGCCAGGTTGCCTACATCGTGCCTCTGATGGTCTTCAGCCTCGGTCTCGCTCTGATCGCACGGCCGATGATCCGGGCGCCGCGTGCGCTCAACGCCGGGGCGCTCTTGGTTCTGCTCGCGCTCCTCTTGGCGTTTTCAGCCGGCACCCTGGGCCTTGGGCCGGATCGCCCGATGCGAGACGGCTACTTCGAGCCCGAGTTCTTTCGCACACACGGCGGCGCGATCGGCGAGTCGCTGTATTGGGCATCGACAACCCTCTTCCAGCGCCTGGGTGCGCAGATCTTCGCGGTGCTCATGTTGCTCTCGGGACTTCTTCTCCTGACCGGGTTGACGATCGCGAACCTCGTCCAGCATGCGAGCGGTGTGGCCCGGCGCGCGCATGACTCAACGCGCGAGATGGCCCGGAGCTATCGCGGCGACGGTTCGCCCGTGACCCTCCCTGGCTGGTCTGAGGCCGACGACCTCGACATCCAGATCACCCGGGCGAACGAGACGGAGGTGCTCGAATCAGAGCCGGCCTGGGACGAGACGGAGGACACGCCGGACGAGAATGAGTCCGTCGCCGGCAGTGATCCCGCCGACGGCGAGGGTTCATTCTCTTACGAAGAGTCAGGCGACGACGAAGAATCAGAGCCGGTCGCGATCCTCGGCAAGGGGAAGGAGGCCGTCGCGGCCGAGCCTGCCGAGCTGACGCCGATGAAAAACAAGCGGACCGAGCTCGGCATCACGGTCTCGGACGAGGTCGCCTACACGGTCCCGTCGCCCAAGGTCCTTGAGAAGGGCAAGGGGGATCCCGGACCGGATCCGAAGGAACGCGAGGCGACTGCAAAGTCGCTTCTCGAATCGCTCAAGCACTTCGGGGTTGAGGCGCGAATGATCGGGATGGTCTCCGGGCCGCACGTGAGCCGGTACGAGTTCCAGCTGGCGCCGGGAACGAAGGTTTCGAAGGTCGCCGCCCTGAAGGACGACCTCGCCTACGCGCTCGCCTCGACCGACATCCGCATCCTCGCGCCGATCCCGGGCAAGAAGGCCGTCGGCGTGGAGGTGCCCAATAAGAAGAGGCGCCTGGTCCGCCTCGGCGACATCTACGAGGGCAAGCCAAAGGGCTCCTCGCCGCTCGTCGCCTGGCTGGGGAAGGACGTCTCGGGCCATGCCTGCTGGACGGACATCGCGCTGATGCCGCACATCCTCGTCGCCGGTACCACGGGCTCGGGCAAGTCCGGCTGCATCAACGCGATTCTTTCTTCGATCCTGCTTCACGCCTCGCCGAACGAGTGCCGCCTCGTCCTGGTTGACCCCAAACGCGTCGAGCTCAACCACTACGAGAACCTGCCGCACCTCCTGACGCCCGTCGTGACCAACCCACGCCTGGCCTCCAACGTGCTCTCGAACCTGATCGGCGAGATGGAAAGCCGATACCAGGTGATGGGCGAGGCTCGTGCGCGAAATCTCGCCGAGCTCAACAAGACACGCCGTAAGACAGGCGACGCGCCGCTTCCGCACATCCTCTGCGTGATCGACGAGCTGGCGGACCTGATGATGGTCGCGCCCGCCGAGGTCGAGGAATCGATCATCCGCCTCGCCCAGAAGTCGCGTGCGGTCGGCATCCACCTCGTGCTTGCGACCCAGCGGCCTTCAACCGACGTCATTACGGGAACGATCAAGGTCAACATCCCGGCGCGGATCGCCTTCGCCGTTGCCTCCCAGGTCGACTCTCGCGTCATCCTCGACCAGGGCGGCGCCGAAACGCTCCTGGGCCAAGGCGACATGCTCTTCCGCCCGATCGGCACCTCAAAGCTTCAGCGCATCCAGGGCGCCTTCCTCACCGAGGACGAGATCGCTCGCCTCACGGGTCACTGGGCCAAGCAGGGCGAGCCGGATTTCGACCCGGCCCTCCTCGCCGACAAGGTCGAAGATCACGGCGTCGAGCCCGGAGGCGGGGAGTTCTCGCCCGATGAGGACGACCTCCTCGAAGATGCGGCACGCATCGTGATCGAGTCCGAGACGGCCTCCGTCTCGATGATTCAGCGCCGCCTGCGCGTCGGCTACACGCGCGCCGGCCGCCTGATCGACATGCTCGAGCGCCGCGGCATCATCTCCGGCTACGAGGGCTCAAAGCCGCGACAGGTCCTGATCTCGATCTCCGAGCTCCCCGCGATCATGAACGGGGGTTCGCGTGCCG
>JALZIJ010000273.1 GCA_030860375.1 Actinomycetota bacterium
GCGGTGTTCCCGGCCGGAATCGCGATTGCGCTCAGTGCCGACCTCGATCCTTCGACCGTTCTGATCGGAGGGTTGATCGTCTTCGGGGTCGTCTTCGCCCTTAACTCGGCAGTCCACTCGTACCTGATCCTGTCCTACGCGGATGACGAGAAGGTGGCGATGAACGTCGGCTTCTACTACATGGCCAACGCCGGCGGCCGGCTGGTGGGCACCGTTCTGTCGGGCCTCGTCTACCAATGGGAAGGTCTGACTGCATGCCTTTTGGTCTCGGCAGGTTTCGTGCTTGCCGCGGGAGTCATCTCGCTCGCGCTTCCAAGTCGGGAGCGGCTCCGATCGGTGCCTGCGTAGGCAGCCTCGCCGCGACGCCGGACGTTGGCTCAACGAGTCGCGAAGAGGAGCGCGCCCACGTCGTGAAGCTCGGCGACGCGCGGACGGAACGGAGGATGAACCTCCATCACGATCGGTGCGGTGCTTCTCATTATCAAGGGAGCCACGTCGGGCCACGGGAGGGTGCCACGGCCCGGAGGGAGGTGGAGATCCAACCTGAGGGGATCCACGCCAAGTGCCGTGGGGGAGGCGCCGTCCCGGCGCGCGCCGTAGTTGTCATGAGCATGGATCAGCGAGACCATGTCCATCACCGGTTCGACGAACTGGACAATCGAGGTTCGTCGCAGCTGAGCGCTGATGTGAGCGTGCCCGAGGTCGAGGCACACTCCAACTCCCTCTGAGCTGAGCCGCTTCGCCGCGGCTCTCAGGGCCATGGGGTTCGCCGAGATCGATTCACGACCGGGAAAGAGCGGAGCGAGATTCTCGATCGCGATCCTGAAGCCATGAAGCTCTGCACGGCGGACGGCGCGGCGAAGCGAAGTCATCTCGTAGCGCAACCCATCTTCGCTAGCCGGCTCGTCGGGCAGCGCGAGCGCGTGGTAGATGAGCTGCTCCGCTCCAGCCTCGGTCGCATAGTCGATGAGTCCGTCCATCGCCTTGTCGCCGCCGGGGGTGCCGAGCCGAAGTCCCGACGGGGCGTGGAGCAGAAGGGCGAGCCCGGTGGTCCCCAGCGACTCTCGCAGGGCGCCGGCATGCTTCGTGACGAGCCGCGCATCGTCGAGGACGCCCATGGGCGGCGAGTCCACCTGCACATGCGAGAACCCGGCGGCCTCGAACGACTTCACGAGGTGCGCCGAGGGCCACCACTCATGGGGGACCGTGAGGCCGTAGCGCCCCGAAAGGGCGGAGAAGACATCGGCGGGGGCATTGTCTTTCGACGTTTGATCGAAGGGCCCGCGAGGCTGAAGCTGTGCCATTCCGTCAAAGCTTGAGGCGAAATCATCCGGTACGGGTGACCGGGGCGTGACGGCGATGTGAAGAAGCCGTTACCGGAAATGGCCAAGCCGGGCCGAGTTATCCGCGCCGTCTGCCAAACTCGGGTCCTGACTTGATGATGCTCTGCGCGGCGATCGACATTGGTTCGAATACCACGCGCTTGCTCGTCGCCGAGCCGCAGGAAGGCCAGCTCCGCAAGGTCATGGAGCAGCGCGCCTACACGCAGATCGGCGCCGATTCAAAGCGCGACGGAGTCATCTCAAAAGAGAAGATCATTGAGGTCGGCGACGTCGTCTGCACTCAGGTCAAGCTCGCGCGCGAGCTCGGGGCCGAGGCCATTCGTACCGTCGCCACGGCTGCAATCCGCGACGCCACGAACTCCAAGAAGGCCGTGCGAAAGATCGAGGAGATCGCCGGCGTCGAGATCGACGTCCTCTCCGAACAGGAGGAGGGGCGTCTCGCGTTCGTCGGTGCGACGAAGACGCTTGGACATCCCGTCGATGGCAACATCGGCGTCGTCGACGTGGGCGGCGGATCATCCGAGATCATCCTCGGCACTGTCGCCGGAGGCGTCGACTGGGTCAAGTCCTTCAAGATCGGCTCCGGCGCGACCACGGACGAGTTCTTGACGCAGGACCCACCTTCCGTTTCTGAGATCCGCAAGCTTCGCGACTACATCGACGATTTCTTCGAGGGCGTCGATGTGCTGAAGCCCGATCAGGCCGTGGCGGTGGGAGGAAGCGCAACCTCGCTTAGGACCCTTGTCGGCTCGGTGCTCGAGTATGAGACCCTCGAGCGTGGGGTCAGGGTGCTTGCGTCGGACTGCGTCGATGACGTTGCGAAGCGATTCGAGCTCGACCCGCGCCGGGTCAAGATGCTGCCGGCGGGGGTCCTCATTCTCGAAAAGCTCTCGGAGCTTCTGGGGCAACCGCTTCAGATCGGGAAGGGCGGTCTCCGCGAGGGGGTCATCCTCGAGCTCCTCAATGGATCGGCAAACGGCGCCCCCGTTGAGCGCTTAGCTGCATAATCGTTCGATGAAGGCAAAGGTGGCAGCGGCCACTACTTGTCTCGCGGTGTTCGTATGTGCGGCCGTCGCGACGGCGGGAGGGTTGTTCGAAGGCGCGGCGGGCGTTGGTGATCCCTACTACCCGAAGATGGGCAACACGGGCTACGACGTCCAGGCCTACGACGTCCGGCTCTACTACAAGAGGTCGGGCAAGGTCCAGTCGAAGACGGTGATCGAAGCCGTAGCCGACACGGACGACGGGGCGTCAAGCGCCGGCGCGCCGATACGCCGCTTCGACCTCGACTTCCGCGGCCCAAGGATCAGGGGGCTCAATGTGAACGGAGAAGCGGCAAGCTTTATCCGCCAGGGCCAGGAGCTCGTGATCGACCCCGCCACACCGATCGCAGACTCGCAACCGTTCGAAGTCGCCGTGCACTACAAGGGACGCCCGAAGCAGGTGGCGAATCCGGACGGTTCTCGCGACGGGTGGACCTACACCCAAGATGGTGCGCTCGCACTTGGCGAGCCGCAGCAAACCCCGTCGTGGGCCCCGGTAAACGATCACCCCACGGACAAGGCGACGTGGCGCCTACGCCTCAGGACACCTCGCGCCCTGACGGGGATCTCGAACGGCGAGTACGTCGGCAAGACGCAAAGCGGACGTCACACCACAACGGAGTGGGCCCAGGACGAGCCGATGGCGAGCTATCTCGCTCTAGCCGCAATCGGCGAATTCCGCGTTGACAAGGGCGAGGTCGCCGGGCTTCCTTACGTGGGTGCCGTCGACCGGAACCTGGGCGAGTCGGTTGTCGACGACCTCCG
>JALZIJ010000024.1 GCA_030860375.1 Actinomycetota bacterium
AGATCGTGCCGCGGTCGTCGATGTAGGCGGTCTCGAGCTCTTCCTTCAGGCGCTTGACGACCTCGAGCGCGACCTCGATCGATTCCTTCTCGCGGAATACGGCGACGTGCTTGTCCATCGTTTGGCCGAGCTCGAGCTTGATCTCGGAAATACGCCGCCCCTCCCCCCGGTCACGGCCGATGAGGTCGGCGATCTGCGACTCCTCGTCGGCGAGGACCGATCGGGCAGCGCGACTGAAGTCGATCCGCTTGGATCGGTTGGCGGCATGCTCGCCGGCCCGCCGTCCGAAGATCAACGTGTCGAGAAGCGAGTTGGCGCCAAGTCGGTTGCCGCCGTGCACTGAGACGCAGGCGCACTCTCCTGCGGCGTAAAGCCCGGCGACGTTCGTGGCGCCGTGGATGTCCGTCTTGACGCCGCCCATCGTGTAGTGATTGCCCGGCTTGATGTGGATGGGCTCTTGGGTGATGTCGACGCCTGCGAAGTCGCGACCGACGAGGACGATCTCGCGAAGCGCCTCGTGAACGCGCTTTTTCGGCACGACGGTGACGTCGAGGGCGACCGTGCCGTCCTCGAACCCGCGGCCCTCGTTGATCTCTGTCTGCTCGGCGCGCGAGACGACATCTCGTGAGGCGAGCTCCATCTTGTTCGGCGCGTAGCGCTCCATGAAGCGCTCGCCCTTCGCGTTGAGGAGATGGGCACCTTCGCCGCGCGCCCCTTCGGTGATCAGAAAGCCCTTGCCCGCAAGCGTCGTCGGGTGGTACTGGATCATCTCCATGTCCATCAGCGGGGCGCCGACCCGGTAGGCCATCGCGATCCCGTCACCGGTGCAGATCAGCGCGTTCGTGGTCGGGCGCCAGATCTGCCCGTTGCCGCCCGTCGCGAGGATCACGTTCTTGGCCTCGAAGAGCTCCATCGAGCTGTCGCGGACGTTTCGCGTAACCGCTCCGACGCAGGCTCCTTCTGAGTCGATGGCGAGGGCGGTGGTGAAGAACTCCTCGTAGCGATCGACCGAGTCCGAGTGCTTCATGAGCTGCTCGTAGAGGACGTGCATGATCGCCTGGCCGGTGATGTCCGCTACGTAGTAGGTGCGCGCCGCCGAAGCGCCACCGAAGGCGCGGGTGCCGAGATGCCCCTTGTCGTCGCGGTGGAATGGGACGCCTAGGTGCTCGAGGTGGATGATCTCCTCAGGCGCCTCGCGACACATGATCTCGATCGCGTCCTGGTCGCCCAGGTAGTCCGAGCCCTTGATCGTGTCGAAGGCGTGCGACTCCCACGAGTCGTCGGGGTTGAGGGCGGCGTTGATCCCGCCCTGCGCGGCGTTTGAGTGCGAGCGCACTGGGTGGACCTTCGAGATGATCCCGACGGACACTCCCTGCTCGGCAGCGGCAAGTGCGGCGCGTTGCCCGGCCAGCCCTGCTCCTATGACGAGAACGTCGTGACGAGGCATCGACCGCGGCACTTTATTCGGTCGAAATCCGACCCTTGTGCTTGGGAACGACTCAAACCTCGCTTCACACGGCTTGGGTCGAATGAGTGCCGCGGAGCGAAGGAGATTCGATCCGCACGCATGGTCCGGACCCACGCTCGCCGGGTGGGTCGAATAACGCGCGCGGAGGGAGCGGAATTCGACCCGCGCTTGGGTGCTGCCGCGCGGCAGCTACTGAGCCTCGAGCGGTCCGGAGCGGCCGCGCAGCTTGTGGATCATCGCACCGCGGTACTCGCGGTTGAGCTCGCCGATCACCTTGATCGAGATGTTCTGTGGGCAAACCTGCTGGCACTCGCCGGTATTGGTGCAGCCGCCGAAGCCCTCGTCGTCGTGCTGGCGGACCATCGAGCGGACGCGGTGATTTCGTTCGGGCTCGCCCTGCGGCAGGAGGTTCAGGTGGGTGACCTTGGCGCCGGTGAAGAGCATCCCTGAGCCGTTGGGGCAGGCGGCGACGCAGGCGCCGCAGCCGATGCAGATCGCCGCATCCATCGCGGCCTCCTGGATCTCCGGGTGGACCGGAATGGAGTTGGGCTCGGGCTTGGGCCCGGCGTTGACGGAGACGTAGCCGCCCGACTCGACGATCCGGTCGAGCGGCGAGCGGTCGACCATGAGGTCGCGAAGCACTGGAAAGGCTGTCGCTCGAAACGGCTCGACGGTGATCTCTGCGCCGTCTTCGAAGTCGCGCATGTAGATCTGGCAGCTCGTCACTTGGCGCGGGCCGTGCGGCATGTCGTCGATGAGGAGCGAGCAGGAACCGCAGATCCCCTCGCGGCAGTCGTGGTCGAACGCGACGGGGCTCTGGCCATCGGTGAGGAGGCGGTCGTTCAGGACATCGAGCATCTCCAGGAACGAGGCGTCTTCGTCGATCTCCACGTCCTCGTAGCGCTCGAAGGCTCCATCGCTCCCGGCATTGGGCTGGCGCCACACGTTGAGCGTGACCTTCACTTGTAGCTCCTCGTCACGGGCTCGACCGACTCGAAGGAGAGCTTCTCCGTTTGCATCTCGGGCTCGGAGCCCTCGCCCCTCCATTCCCAGACCTGAACGTTCGCGTGGGACGAGTCGTCGCGCATGGCCTCGCCGTCTTCGGTCTGGTGCTCCTCGCGGAGGTGGCAGCCGCATGACTCCTCGCGGACCAGCGCATCGCGACACATCAGCTCCGCGAGCTCGAGGAAGTCCGCGATCCGGCCCGCGTACTCGAGCGTCTGGTTGATGCCCGCATCCCCGGGCTCGATTCGCAGGTCCGACCAGAACGCTTTGCGAAGCTCTGAGACGCGGCCCATCGCTTGGCGCAGGCCATCGGCCTCACGCGTGATCCCGCAGTTGTCGAGCATGACCTCGCCGAGCTCGCGATGAAAGACGGTCTGGGGCGTCTTGCCGCCGACGGCCAGGAGCGCTGCCACTCGGCCGCGCACGTCCGCCTCGGCCGCCTCGAACGCGGGGTGGTCGGTCGCGACATGGTCGCTCACGCCGGAGACCCAGTTGGTAACCGTGTGGGGGGCGATGAAGTAACCGTCGGCAAGGCATTGCATCATCGCGCTTGCGCCGAGGCGGTTCGCCCCGTGGTCGGAGAAGTTCGCCTCGCCGATCGCAAAAAGGCCGGGGATGGTGGTCTGAAGCTCGTAGTCGACCCACAGGCCGCCCATCGAGTAGTGCGGCGCGGGGTAGATCATCATCGGCGTTTGCCAGGGCGAGTCGCCCGTGATCCGCTCGTACATCTCGAAGAGGTTCCCGTAGCGGTCCTCGATCACGTCGGCGCCTCGATCGGAGATGGCGTCGCGGAAGTCGAGATAGACGGCGCGGCCTGTGCCGCCCACGCCGAGCCCGTTGTCGCAGACGATCTTGGCCGCACGCGAGGCGACGTCGCGCGGGACGAGGTTCCCGAAGCGCGGGTAGCGCTCCTCAAGGTAGTAGTAGCGCTCGGCATCGGGGATGTCGGCGGGCTCGCGCACTTCGGCCGGATCGCGCGGCACCCATACCCGGCCGTCGTTTCGGAGCGACTCCGACATCAGGGTGAGCTTCGACTGGTAATGGCCCGACGCCGGGATCGAGGTGGGGTGGATCTGCGTGAAGCAGGGGTTTGCGA
>JALZIJ010000025.1 GCA_030860375.1 Actinomycetota bacterium
GGATGGGGCTAGGACCAGGTCCGGAAGCTAGATAGGCGTCCATGCGCTCGCGAACCTCGTCGTGCGACCCAGGCATTAGGTGACCGTAGGTATCGAATGTCGTCTGAATCTTCGAGTGTCCCATGAACGTCTGGATCGCCTTCGGGTTGGCGCCGGCGTCGATCAGGAGCGAGGCAAAAGTGTGGCGGCATTCGTGCAGGGTGATCGATACGAGCTCAGCGTCCTTCCAAGCCTTCGCCGCTCGCTTGCCGATTGCCATAGGCGCGAATGGCAGCGCCTCTCCGCGGCCGAATAGGAGCGAATCTTTGGTACGCCCACCGCATCCCCCAGGGTCCCTCGAAGAATCGCGGCGCCGAAGTCGCCCTCGACCGCCCTCGACCAGTCGATGGCGATCTCAATCCTGGTCGGCAGTCGAAGTCGCAATGGACTGGTTCCAAGCCGGGTAAAGGCGACTTCGATGAGCTTGCGTCTACGCTCGACCAACCAACCCCGATCCACCTAAGGAGTACGTCATGCCCATGATCGACGTCACCTACCCCGAAGGCGCGCTGACCGAGGACGAGCGATCGACGCTCGCCGAGGAGCTGACCACTGTGCTTTTGCGCGCCGAGCGGGCGCCCGACACCGAGTTCTTTAGAAACGTCACCTGGATCTACCTGCACGAGCTTCCGGAGAACACGGTCCTGGCGGCCGGCCGACCCGTCTCCGAGCCGACCTTCAGGCTCGAGGTGACTACCCCCGAGGGCGCATTGTCTGACCGGCGCCGCGCAGAGCTCGTCGCTGAGGCAACCCGCGCGGTACGCGAGGTGACCGGCATCGCCGAAGACGACAGCCTTCGTATCTGGGTCCTTTGCCGTGAAATCGACGAGGGCAGCTGGGGCGCCGGCGGACATGTCGTCCAGTTCCAACAGCTCCGTGAGGCGGCAAAGCAGCAGCGCGAACAGTCAAAGGCCGCCGCGGCGCCCTGAATTCTGCACCGCGGGGGCCGAGGCCTATCGCCGTGCGGATTCGCGCGCGCCGAGCGCTGCGAGCACACGCTCGCAAACTGCCTCGCCCGTCAGCCCGACTTCTTCGTGGAGGAGAACCGGCTTGCCGTGGGTGACGTAGCGGTCGGGCAGGCCAATGCGAATGACCCGGGCCCGCTCTGCGCCCGGGCCGAGGGTGTCCTCGAGGTGCTCTAGAACGGCGGAGCCGAAGCCGCCTTGGGTCACGTTGTCCTCGACGGTGACGAGAAACTCGTGGTCGGCGGCAAGCTCGGCGACGAGCTCGGTGTCAAGAGGCTTTGCGAACCGCGCGTCCGCGACGGTCGCGCCGATGCCGTGCTCGGCGAGCTCGTTCGCGGCATCCAGCGCCACCTTCACGCCAAAGCCGTAGCCGAGGAGCGCGACGCGTTCGCCCCGGCGAAGGGTCTCCCCGGTGCCGATCGGGATCGCTTCTCCGGCGTCGGGGAGCGGTACGCCAATCGCGGCGCCGCGGGGATAGCGAACCGCGGCGGGCCCTTTGTGGTCGAGACAGGTCCGAAGCATGTGGACGAGCTGAGCCTCGTCGCGCGGGGCCATCACGACCACGTTTGGCAGACAGCGGAAGTACGAGATGTCAAAGGCGCCGTGGTGGGTTGGCCCGTCGTCGCCGACCAGGCCGGCGCGGTCCATTGCGAAAGTCACGTCGAGCTCTTGGAGGCAGACGTCGTGGATGATCTGATCGTAGGCGCGCTGGAGGAAGGTCGAATAGATCGCGCACACCGGCTTGGCCCCTTGAAGCGCGAGCCCGGATGCCAAAAGCACTGCATCCTGCTCGGCAATGCCCACGTCGTAGTACTGGTCGGGCAACTCATCGAGCAGCGCTTGAAGTCCGGTACCCCCGGCCATTGCCGCGGTGATGCCGATCACCGTGCGGTCGCGACGCGCCTCGGCAAGCAGCGCATCGGCAAAGACCTGGGTGTACTGCGGAGGCGTCATCGGCGCCGGCGGAGCATCCTCGGTCTCCTGCGGTGCCTCCTTACCGTCCTCCATCGGCGGGCGGCCGAGCGGCGTTCGTTGCGGCTTCTTCGGCGCGGGCATCCGGTCCACGATCGACCCCGGCTTTGCGGCATGCCACTTCTCCATGCCCTCAAGGCCGCCGTCCTCGGCGGGCGCGAAGCCCTTGCCCTTGATCGTCTGCACATGGACGACTACCGGCCTTTCGGCTTCCAGCGCCTCGGAGAGCGCCCGGCGGAGCGCTGGCACGTCATGGCCGTCGACGACCCCGACGTAGGCGAGGTCGAGCTCTTCGAAGAGGAGGCCCGGCGCCCAATAGGCCTTGAGCGCAGCCTTGATCTCAGGGCCGAGACGTTCAACGCGCTGGCCGAGACCCCACGGGAGGCGGGTCAGGCGCGACTCGGCGTCGGCGCGCGCGTGGTAGAGGCGGCGGTTCAGGCGAATCGAGTTGAAGTAGCGCGAAAGGGCGCCCACATTCGGAGAGATCGACATGCCGTTGTCGTTCAGCACGATCACGATCGGCGTCTGGAGGCCGCCGGCGTTGTGAAGCGCCTCGAACGCGACCCCGCCGGTGAGCGCGCCGTCGCCGATCACCGCGACGACCTTGCCGTCTTCGCCAATGCCCTTGCGCATCGCTTCCTTCAAGCCGACGGCGTACCCGATCGAGGTCGATGCGTGGCCCGCACCCATGATGTCGTGCTCGGATTCTTCAATCGAGCAGAAGGGGGCGAGGCCGCCGTATTGGCGGATCGTCCTCAGGCGATCACGGCGTCCCGTGAGGATCTTGTGTGGATAGGCCTGGTGACCGACGTCCCAGAGGATCTTGTCGCGCGGCGAGTCGCAGAGCGCGTGGAGGACCGTCGCGAGCTCACATGTGCCGAGGTTCGCACCGAAGTGCCCGCCGATCTCGCCGATCACGTCGATGATGTCCTCGCGCACCTCTTGGGCGACCCTCGTGAGCGCGGCGTCGTCGAGCCCTGCGAGGTCTTCCGGGCGGTCGATCGAGTCGAGGAGGCGTAGGTTGAGGACGTCGCTCATGTCTGTCTCGTATGGATGAAGTCCGTGATCAGGTCGAGGTCGCGAGTGTTGCCGTCGATCGATGCGAGCTCCGCGCGCGCCTTTCGATGTGACTCGGCCGCGAGCTCGCGCGCGTCGTCGAGCCCGAATAGGGAGACGTAGGTGCGCTTTCCGTGTCGCTCGTCTGATCCATGTGGCTTTCCGAGCTGTGCGTCCGAGCCTGTCACGTCGAGGATGTCGTCGACGATCTGAAAAAGGACACCGAGCTCTTCCGCATACCGTCTATACGGAAGTGTGGCAGCATCGGACGTGCCGGTGAGATGAAGCGGCACGAGAACGCTCGCCGCGATCAGGCGACCGGTCTTGAGCTCGTGGAGACGCCTGAGGCCGGCGGCATCTACCTCTTCGCTTTGAGTCACGTCGATGTACTGGCCGCCGACCATGCCGCCGACCCCCGTTGCCGCTGCAAGGCATCGAAGCGCCGCGAGGACATGCGCCGGTTCGCCGCACTGCTCGCTCGAAAACAGGTTGATCGCCTCGGCGAAGAGTCCGTCCCCGGCGAGGATCGCCACGTCCTCTCCGTGGCGGACGTGCGATGTCGGACGGCCACGCCTCAAGTCGTCGTCGTCCATCGCGGGCAGGTCGTCGTGGATCAGCGAGTACGTGTGGACGAGCTCGATCGCCGCGGCGGCCGGGAGAACGGATGCGGGCTCAGCTCCAGCCGCTCGGGCTGTCGCAAGACAAAGCACCGGGCGCACGCGCTTGCCTCCGGCAAGCAGGGAGTAGCGCATGGCCTCAGAAAGGCCTTCGGTCGCCCCGTCGGAGGCAAATCGCAGATCGGCCAGATATGCGTCAACGAGCTCCCGGAGCTCGTCCGGGTAGTCGCTCACTGCCTAATCCTGGTCGGAGGCTGCTTCGCGAAGCGCCCGCTCAAGCTCGTTTGAGGCTTCGCCCACCAGATCCGCGGCTTCGCGCGCGAGCGCTTCGGCGCGTTCATCGGAGAGCTCCGCGTCGCCGAGCTCGGATGCGATCTCGCTGAGCCTAGCCGTGGTTTCATGAAAATCCCTCATGTGCCCACCCCGGCCTGGCGAGCCGCGGCTCCCAGGATGCCGTTTACGAAGCCGGGCGCCTCAGCGCCGCAGAACTCTTGTGCGAGGCCCACCGCTTCGTCGATCGCAACCTCGGCAGGTACGGCGTCGGAATGGAGGAGCTCGAAGAGGGCGACTCGCAGGATCGACCGTTCAAGCGGCGCAATCCGCTCGATCGTCCAGCCGCGCGAGAGGCTCGTAATCTCCGCGTCGACGGCGTCAAGGCGAGCGTCGGCACCTTCGGCCAGCTCACGAGTGAAGGGCTTTGCGCCTTCGAGGAGGTCCGGGAGGGAGCGCTCGGTCACATCGCGCTGATAGAGCGCGAATACCGCGTCTCGGCGTTGATCGGTCCTGCGCACCGCTCAAGCGTACGCGGCGGAGAGACGCCCGGCAAATGGGACCTACGCGCGAGAGACGTACTCGCCCGAGCGCGTGTCGACGCGTACGACCTCGCCCTCGTCGATGAAGAGCGGAACCTGGATCTCGACGCCGGTCTCGAGGGTCGCAGGCTTCGAGCCACCGCCGGAGGCGGTGTCGCCCTTGAGGCCCGGGTCGGTCCGCGAAACGGTGAGGTCGACGGCGCTGGGAACCTGGACGCCGGTGGGTTTCTCGTCGACGTAGAGGACCTCGACCGTGTCGTTCGGGCGGACCCACTTGATGTCGTCGCCGGCGGCATCGCGAGCGATCTCGGTCTGTTCGTAGGACTCACTGTCCATGAAGACCGCCATCTCACCCGAGTCGTAGAGAAACTGCATCCGCCGCGTCTCGGTGCGAACCGGGCGGAACTTCTCGCCCGCGCGGAAGGTCTTGTCGACAACGCCGCCGTCGGAGGCGCGCCTGAGCTTCGTCCGCACAAAGGCGCCGCCCTTGCCCGGCTTGACGTGCTGAAAGTCCATGATTCGGTAGATCTGGCCGTCCACTTCGATGTGGGCGCCGTTCTTGAACTGATTCGTCGAGATCAAGGCGCCGGAGGGTAGCGGCGCGCGTCGGCCCTCCGGCTAGGCGCTTTCCGACGGGTCAGCCGCCTTCGTCGCCTGACCGGGAGTCGCATATCCGGTTGCGGACAGGATCTTGCCCTCGCGCACGGTGACGATGGAGCCCCACGGGAAGTCCAGTTCGATCCCGGTGAGGCGAAAGCGCCCGACGATCTTCTGGGTGGTCAGCACGCGGCCGTCGCCGACATCGGTTGCCTCGTTCAGCTCGAAGTGCAGCTCTTCGATCGCGTCCGCGATGTCAGCCCACCACCGGGCGAGGCCCTCATGGCCGTGATACGGCCCACGCGCCGGCGACTCATCCCAGTTGCGAATGACGATCTCCGGGTCGCAGATTTCAGGAGTGAGTTCCCCCTGCCCCAATCCCTTGAACCAGCGCGTCACCAGCTCCACGTCCTCGGCCGACATTCCCCAAGTATGAACCGGCGGAGAAGCGATCACAGCTTCCGGGGCGCCGATATGCAGGTTCAGCCGCTTCAGAACTGGTTGGCTGAAATCACGGCCTCAAGGCTAGTCGCCCGCAATTTGCTCGTGACTTCTGGCGCGTCTAGGCTCTGCTCATGAGATTCCTCGTGGCAGGCGGAGGAGTCGCCGGACTCGCGGCCGCCATGGCCGTGGCGCGCGCCGGGCACAGCGCGGTTGTCTTCGAGCGTGACGCTGTCGATCCCGAGCCGTCACCCGCTGGGGCCTTCGAGGTGACCCGTCGAGGGATTCCGCATTTCCTTCAGCCTCACGCTTTCCTACCGCGAGGTCGCCGTGTACTCAGGGACATCGCGCCGGATGTCTTCAACGACCTCATGGGCGCTGGGGGCGAGGAGCAGGATCTGAGCATGAGCCTGAGCGGGCCGCATGAGCCTGGGGACGATGATCTCGTCTACCTGTGGGTTCGGCGACCGGTGATCGAATGGGCTCTGCGACGGGCAGCGGAGGCAGAGCCGGCGGTCGAGCTCCGATCCAGGAGCCACGTCGCGGGGCTCTTGACGAGCGGCAAGGGCTCGGATCGGGCGGTGGGCGTAGCTCTGGCGAACGGCGAAGAGGTACGTGGCGACGTGGTGGTCGACGCGCTCGGGCGATACCGGTGCCCCCCAGACTGGCCGCGCCAGGTTGGGATGTCGAAAGATTGCGGCGCCGTGTACTACAGCCGTTACTACGAGCTCGCTGACGGGGTTGAGCACCTGGGCGGCGGTGCATTCAACCCGCTCAACCCGCGCGGCGACCTGGGGTACATGGGGTTCAATACCTTCCGAGGCGACAACCGCACCTACGCGGTGATTCTTCTCGCCCCCGGGCCGGATCGAGAACTGCGCGCACTGCGCCACGATGATGCCTGGACAGCGGCGTGTTCGGAGATGCGCCCACTCGACGTGATGACGTCACCGGACTACGGACGCCCACTAACTGGGGTCATGCCGATGGGTGGCTTGATGAACGTCGATCGGACCCGCAACCCCAGCGCCCGCGGTGTCGTGGCCGTGGGGGACGCGCTCTGTCACACGGATCCGGCCTTCGCGTGGGGCCTCTCGTTCGCGCTCGCGCATGCCGAGGCACTCGCCAGGGCGGTCTCTGATGGACCCGACGTGGACGCCGTGGTCGAGAGGTATCAGGCCGAAGTGACGCCAGAAGCGCGGGAGCGCTACGACCTTGCGTGTGCCATGGACGAAGCGCGAAGCCGACGCTGGGCGGGGGAAAATCTCGAGATAACGCGCCGTGACGGCTGTTATCCACTCTTCTCGTTCGTCACTGCGCTAGTCGCCGCGGCGCACGACGACCTGGTTCTCCGCCGCACGATCGGGCGCATCGGACTCCTCGACCGAACCGCCGTCTTCGATGAAGACGAAGAGCTACACCACCGCATCGAGACGACCTTTGCCAGGGTCATGGCGACGCCGCCGCCGCCAGCGGGTCCGCCGCGCGACGAGCTTCTTGAGCGACTACCAAAATCCCGGTTGACGGGGCAGGTCGGGGTAGAAGCAGAGCGTGGAGCTCCAGCCCAAGCTAGTTGAAATCAAGGTCCCCGTACGCCCCAAGGGCGCGGTTTTGGTGCTCCACGGAGGCGCCAGCCGTGAGCGGAACATGATGGTGAGCCCGACCCAGCTCTCCGTGATCCGCATGATCCCGATCGCCAAGAAGATCGCGCGCGAAGGGAAGGGTGAGCTTGCGGTCTTCCGCCTTCTCAACTCCCGCCGCGGCTGGGACACACATCACACCCCCGTCCACGACACACGCTGGGCGCTTCAGCAGATGGCCAATCGACTGGGAGAGAGCCTGCCCACCTGCCTGGTCGGTCACTCCCTTGGTGGGCGAGCCGCAATCCTCACCGCCGATCGCCCGGAGGTCAGAAGCGCGGTCGCCCTAGCGCCATGGGTGTACCCCACTGATTACCCCGCGCACCTTGCCGGCCGGCGCATCCTGATCGTCCACGGCACAAAGGACCGGATTGCAAGCCCGACGCGTGCCATCGAGTTGGCACGGAGGCTGAGCGCGCTGACGCCGACCGCCTACGTTCTGGTCGAAGGCGCCAAGCACGCGATGCTCGGCCGCCACGCGGTCTTTTCGACCCTCGCGGCCGAGTGGGCGACCGCCACGCTCCTCGGCCGGTCAAAGCAGGAGGCGATCGCGCGGATCGAGGCGGGTGAGACCTCTCTCAGCCTCTAGCGAGGTCTAGAGGTCCTCCTGCTCGACGTCGTCGGCCTCGCCGTAAGACTGCGCATTCGGGTCGGACGCCTCTTCGCGGCCCGCCATGTGCGTGGGGTCTGGGTTTGAATCAGACTCGTGTGACGCGTTCTCGATGAGTTCCTGCTCTGCCAGCTCGAAGCCCTCTGCTTCGCCCTGCCCAGCCTCGGCAAGGGCCCGTTCGGACTCTTCGACACCGTAGTCGCCGCCGGCGCTCCCGCCTATCTTTGCCGCCTCGCGCGCCGCCTCGGCCTCTTGCTCTGCGACGTAGTTCTCGTCGCCGTGGACGCCGTCTTCCGTCGATTCTTTCTCGCTCATGTCCAGATTCCTTTCATAGCTGTTTGGAAGCTCTTTCGGCCTCTACCGCGCCTCACAGGCGCGAAACCCGTGAGCCGCTAGATCGCTACGGTGACAGGGTGACCGATACGCCCAAGCTCCTCGACGATCTCCTTCGCGTTCCCGCGCCCTCCGGCTACGAGGCGCCGGCGAGTGAGGTCTGGCGAAAGGCCGCCTCCGAGTTCGCCGAGGTCTCATCGGACGGGCTCGGTTCCTCGATCGCACTCGTCGGCGACGCCGAGGCCGAGCCTCTCCTCGCGATCGCTGGACACATGGACGAGATCGGTCTCGTCGTCACCCACATCGATGACAAGGGGTTCATCTGGTTCGGCGCGATCGGCGGCTGGGACCCGCAGATCCTCGTCGGCCAGCGGGTCGAGGTCGTAACGAAGGACGGACCGGTTGTGGGCGTTGCCGGGCGGAAGCCCATCCATCTGCTCGAGGAAGATCAGCGCAAGAAGGTCGTGGAGCTGAAACAGCTCCACATCGACATCGGCGCGAAGGACGGCGAGGCAACTCGCGAGCTCGTTCGTATCGGCGACCCCGCCGTGATCGCGGCCGAGCCGGTGCGAGTGCAGGGCTCGCGCCTCGTCTCACGCTCGATGGACAACCGCCTTGGCTCCTACGTCGCGTTGGAGGTAGCCCGCCGCTGCTCTGAATCCGCAGAGCTCAAGTGCCGAGTCGCCGGCGTCGCAAACTCGCAGGAGGAAATCGGTCTGTACGGCGCCCGCACTGCGGCTTACGAGCTCCGCCCCACGCTCGCGATCGCCGTTGACGTGACACACGCGACCGACGCGCCCGGCATCGACGAGAACCAGGAGGGCAGCCATCACCTCGGCACGGGTCCCGTGATCAGCCGCGGCTCGACGCTGTCGCCGAACGTTTTCGAGCTTCTGGCCGGAGTCGCCGAAGCTTCGGGCATTCCTCACACCTTCTCCGGCTCGGGCAACCGAACCGGCACCGACGCTGACGCGATCCAACTCTCGCGCTCGGGCATTCCGGCCGGCCTCGTCTCGATCCCGTTGCGCTACATGCATTCGCCGGTCGAGATGGTCGACCTCGACGACGTCGAGGCGACCGTCGCCCTTCTCGTCGCGTTCGCCGAGTCGCTCGACGCCGACGTCGATCTCAGCCGCTAAAGAGTTAGCCCGCGGGCGCCGGCTCGAGCTCGACCGGGATGCCGTTCAGGACCGCGTTGCCGCTAGGGGCGTCGACGCCCGACTCGTCGGCGAGGAGGTTCGAATTCACCCCAGGGTGTCCCGAGGCCACTGCCATCCGCACGCCATCGACGTCATGGCCCCAACCGTGCGGCACGGAGACGACGCCGGGCATCATCTCGTCAGAGACCTCCACGGGCACCTCGATCTCACCGGCTGCCGATCGCACGCGCGCGCGCCCACCGTCTGAGATACCGAGTCGCTCGGCGTCGAGAGGGTTGACGAGAGCCGTGCAGCGGTCCTTGCCCTTGACCAAGGCGTTCAGATTGTGCATCCACGAGTTGTTCGAGCGGAGTTGGCGACGACCGATCAGGACCATTTCCGGGCCCGAGCCGTTCCAGGCGCCGTCGGCGAGGCGGCCCGAAAGCCTCGGGACGTCTCGAGTGATCGCCTCGGGTGCAAGCTCGATCTTCCCGGAGCGCGTCCTCAGGACTTCGGGGAGCCTGGGCTCGAGGGCGCCGAGGTCGATACCGTGGGGTTCGGCCTCGAGGCGGTCGAGCGTGAGCCCAGCAGGGTCGGCACCGAAGCCGTCGCCGTGAGCGCCTGTGCGAAGAAGTAGATCGAGAACACGATCCGCGCCGCGCCGCGGCTCGAGCGCGGCCAAGATGTCGCCGGGGTCCCGCCCTTCGATTATGCCGCCGACCGTGCCGGTCTCACGCGCCACGAGCGCACCCGCGACTGCGTCGTCGATCGCATCCGTGTCGCACTCCGCGCCCTGGCCCGTGACGATCCCCGTGAGGCGCAGGAAGATTTCTGATTCGTCGATCAAGCCCTCGTCGCGCTCGAGAACCGGCGGCGAGTAGTTGGCCACGTTTCGCGCGGCGAACTGAAGTAGGGCGAGGTCGTAGTGGGAGCGGGCGAGCGGGTCGGGTGAGGGCAGTACGACGTCGGCGTGGCTCGTCGTCTCGTTCAAATAGATGTCAACCGCAACCATGAAGTCGAGGCCCTCGACGGCGTGGGCGAGTCGCGCGGCGTTCGGCGTTGAGACGAGCGGATTCCCGGCCACCGTCACGAGCGCTCGCACCTGCCCCTCGCCAGGGGTATCGATCTCCTCCGCAAGGGCCGAGACCGGCAACTCGCCGAGGACCTCGGGTAATCCGCGGACCCGGCTCCCCCAGCGCGCCGAGACGACCCCTCTCCCCTGCCCCGGCTCGCCGACCGAGTTTCGCTGCGCGGCCGCCGCTCTCGTGAACATGGCCCCGCCGGGTTGATCGAAGGAGCCTGAAAGGACGTTCAAGACGTCGACGAGCCAGCTAGAAAGCGTGCCGAACTCTTGGACGGTGGTACCGATGCGCCCGTAGACGGCGGCGCATTCGGCTTGGGCCAACTCGCGCGCCATACGCCGCAGCTCGGCGGCCGGAATCCCGCAGGCGGACTCAACCCGCTCCGGCGTGAACGGCGCAGCGAGCTCCTCCACCTCGGCCAGCCCCTCGATGAGGTCGGCAAGCGGCCCCGGATCAGCAAGGCCGTCGGATAAGAGGACCGAGACGAGCGCAAAAAGCGCCAGCGCGTCCGTGCCCGGGCGGATGAAATGATGTTCGTCGGCGTGCTCGGCCGTGCGCGTGCGCCTCGGGTCGATCACGACGACCTTGCCGCCCCGCTCGCGGATGCGGCGGATGCGCCCACGCATGTCGGGAGCCGTCAAGAGGCTGCCGTTCGACACCAGCGGGTTCGCGCCCCAGATCATGAGGTAGTCGGTGCGATCAATATCCGGCACCGGGATCGACGACCAGTGGCCGAACATGTGGCCTGCCGAGAAGTGCTTGGGCATCTGGTCGACCGACGAAGCCGAGTAGACGTTCTTTGAGCCGAGGGCGCGAAGGAGCACCTGGAGGTAGACCATCGCCGAGAGGTTGTGCGCGTTCGGATTCCCTGCGTAGACAGCCACCGCATCCCGCCCGTGCTCTTCAAGGAGCGGGGCAAGCCCTGCCTCGACCGCGGCAAACGCCTCCGGCCAGCTCGCTTCGCGCAGCTCGCCGTCCCGCCGGACCAGCGGCGCCCGCAAGCGATCAGGATCTTCCCGAAGCTCTTTCAGGCCGAACGCTTTGGGGCACAGAAAACCCGCCGAGAGCACGTCCTCGGAATCGCCGCGGATCGACTCGACCGTGCCTTCATCCGAGACTTCAAGGCGAAGCCCGCAGGTGGCCTCGCAGAAGGGACAGGTCCGAAAGTGAGTCGAGGTCGACAAGGACGCTGAGACTACTCCTGCCCGCCTAGCCGACGATCCGAAGCTGCTTCGAGGTCGAGCTCAGGTTGCGATGCCCATCCGCCTCGACGACCACAAGATCCTCGATCCTGACGCCGAATCGGCCCCGCACGT
>JALZIJ010000027.1 GCA_030860375.1 Actinomycetota bacterium
GGGAGGGTGAGCGACGGGACTTGAACCCGCGACCACCTGGACCACAACCAGGAGCTCTACCAACTGAGCTACGCCCACCGCGGACTGTTCAATCTAGCGCGGAAGCCCATCTCGGCCAGGGAGATCCCGGCGCGGTCTCTACGCCCCCGGCAGGACTCGAACCTGCGACCCTCGGATTAGAAGTCCGACGCTCTGATCCACTGAGCTACGGGGGCTCTCGGCGAGAGTAGCCCTACGGAGTGGGATCGCCGCCGCCGGCCTTTCGCTCGGCGCGCTCCTTGCGGCGCTCGGCCTTCCGCTTTCCCTGTTCAGCATCAAGCTCCTCGCCCACGGCAGAGGGCGCCGCCGGGTCGGGTTTGGGCGCTTTGACAGCGGGTGTGGCTGCTGCGCCGGCAGGCTGGGCAGGATCCTCGGCTCCGGATTCCTTGAGCGCCGCGGCGGCAGCTTTGGCTTTGTCAGCCATACTTCCCTGGCCTTTCGCGATCTCGCGCAGCTGCGCCGCATCCTGCTTGAGGCCGTCGGGGCCGCCCCGCTTTTCGACGAGGTCCTTGGCGCGGTCGCTGAGCTTTTTGAAGTCCACCATGGTCTGTCGTTCCTCCAGTTCGAAGTCATTCGCTCGAGAGATGGATTTGTCCGATAGAACGGGCTTATCCCATCTTTCGCGTAGTCCGGGTGACGGTACCCGTGATGGCGGGCCTACAATCGGCGACCACGGGGTGTAGCGAAGCCTGGTAACGCGCCTGCTTTGGGAGCAGGAGATCCCCGGTTCAAATCCGGGCACCCCGACTGAAGGAACGCTAGCTCGGCGTCTTGTCCGGATCGCGCCGCACGATCGGCAGGACGAACCACAAGCTCGCGAAGAGCACGGCCCCTATTGCCGCGGAGACAACCGTCGCGGTCGATCCGTAGATGAAGTCTGCGATCAGGGCGACCGCTCCGATGATCGAGAGGGCCAGGAAGAAGAGTCCGCCGAGCGCCAGCCCGTTCGACGTCTTCAGCATCTGCTCCTTGTCGGACTCACGGAAGTTGATGCGGTGGTAGGCCGACGGCGCGATCAGGAGCGCGGAAGCGACCGCTGTTGAGAGGAGTGTCGCGAAGAACAGGTCCTGCTGGAAGTCGGTCGTCTTCACGAACCCTTGAGCGAAGGGGACTGCC
Organism: Actinomycetota bacterium; assembly: GCA_030860375.1. Lineage (GTDB taxonomy): Bacteria > Actinomycetota > Thermoleophilia > Solirubrobacterales > 70-9 > JALZKA01. The sequence goes on from JALZIJ010000027.1 coordinate 1,156, forward strand.
AGAAGGAACGCGAAGAGAACCTGAACCCCCGGCAGAGCGACTCGAAGCTCGTTGAGGAGCTCGATCAGCTCGCGGTTGACCCTTTCCGAGTGCGATTCCTCGCCGTCGGACTGGGATTGACCGGTCGCAGCCTCAGTGCCTGAACTCATGCGCTCGACCCTACCTTTCGCTCAGGCGGGAACAGCTTGTTCGCGACCACGCTCCAGCCTCGATACCTTCCCCTGAATGGCTGAGCTGATTCTCGGACCCATGCTCCGTTACGCGGGCGATACCGAAGCGACAGTCTGGGTTGAAACCGACGCTCCTTGCGAGGTCGAGGTCCTCGGTGCAAGCGAGGCGACCTTCAGGGTCGACGGCCACCATTACGCGCTCGTCGTCATCTCCGATCTCGAGCCCGGCTCGGAGAACCCGTACGAGGTTCGGCTCGACGGCGAACTCGTCTGGCCAGAGGCGGACTCCGACCTGCCGCCCCCTTGTATCCGCACCCTTCAGCCCGAGTCCGAGCTTCGCGTCTCCTTCGGCTCGTGCCGCATGGCAGTCCCGCATGAGCCGCCGCATACCCACGCCCAGGACGAGCACGACGAGGGGCGCGAGGTCGATGCGCTCCACGTTCTCGCCAAGGAACTGGTCCGCGATCCACACAGCCGCTGGCCCAACCTCCTGCTCTTGCTGGGCGACCAGGTCTACGTCGATGAAGGCTCGCCCAAGACCCGCGAGTTCATCCGCTCGCGTCGCGACACGTCGGAAGAGCCGGGCGAGGAAGTCCTCGACTTCGAGGAGTACACGCACCTCTACCGCGAATCCTGGACCGACCCCCTGGTCCGCTGGCTCTTCTCGACGATCCCGACCGCGATGATCATCGACGACCACGACATGTCGGACGACTGGAACATCTCGCGCTCCTGGGTTCAGGAGATGGAGAAGAAGGAGTGGTGGCAGATCCGCCTGGTCGCCGGCTTTTCGACCTACTGGATCTATCAGCACCTTGGCAACCTCTCGCCCGCCGACCTCGCCGAAGACGACACATGGAAGGCCGTGCGCGACAACCGCGAGGATGCGACCGAGGTCGTCACCGACTACGCGCGGCGGGCCCATCACGATCGCGACGGGATCCGCTGGAGCTTTTGCCGAGATCTCTGCAAGACACGAGTCATCGTCATGGACAACCGCGGCGGACGCGTCCTTGAGCCCGAGAAACGCGCAATCTTCAACGAGCACGAGCGCGAGTGGGTCTGGGATAAGGCAAAGGGCGACTTTGACCACCTCCTCATCGGCGCCTCGGACCCGTTCCTTCTCACGCAGTCGTTCCACTGGCTCGAGGCCTGGAACGAAAAGGTCGTCGAGCTCAAAGCTTGGGGACCGCTCGGGTCCAAGGTAGGCGAGAAGATGCGACGCACCGTCGACTTCGACCACTGGTCTGCGTTCGGCTTCTCCTTCGGAAAGATGACCGAGTTCCTGCGCCTCGCCGGGTCAGGCGAATGGGGGGAGTCCCCAGCCACGATCGTCGTCCTATCAGGAGATGTTCACCACGCCTATCTCGCCGACATGGCGTTCCGTAAGACGGACGGCGTCAAGAGCGCCGTCTACCAAGCGGTTTGCTCGCCCTTCAGAAACCCCCTGGACGCGAACGAGCGCCGGGTGATCCGCCTTGCGACCACGAAGCCCGTTCAGGTGATCACACGCGCCCTGGCGAAAGCCGCGGGCGTGCCCGACCCCGACCTTCGCTGGCGGTTCATCGAAGGCCCGTACTTCGACAACCAGGTCGCGACCCTTCACATCGAGGGTCGCAAGGCCGAGCTCAAGCTCGAAAAGACGAAGCCCGGCGAGACCGAAGAAGAATCGCTCGAGACCAGCTTTACCCGGCGCCTCGCCTAGGCTGCGACCCACATGGCCGACGTCCGTCCCTTTCGCGCGCTCCACTACGCCCTCGACTCCGTCTCGTCGCTCGGCGATGTCGTCGCACCGCCCTACGACGTGATCGACAGCGAGATGCGCGCCGCTCTCGTCGAGCGCTCGCCCTTCAACGTTGTCGAGCTGGACCTGCCCGTTTCCCCAGGCGGCCGCGATCCGTACGAGCACGCGGCCGAGACGCTCGAGGCTTGGACGCTCCAGGGAGTGCTCGCCGCCGAGCGCGAGGAGGCGCTCTGGGCACTCGAGCAGGAGTACGAAGGACCCGACGGCTCGCGCCATACGCGCCACGGCTTTCTTTGCCGCGTCCGCGTGACGGACTACGGCCCCGGCCTCGTTCGACCGCACGAACGCACGCAGCCCGGGCCCAAGGAGGATCGCCTGCGCCTCACGCAGGCAACCCGCCACAACCTCTCCCCCATCTTCTCTCTCCATGAAGGCAACGCCTGGCCGCACCTCGAAACCGCGACCACCGGCGAGCCGTGGGGGGCGGCTACTGACGCCGACGGCACCGTGAACCGCGTCTGGCGTATCGCCGACCCCGACGTGATCTCAGCCGTCCAAGCCGAGCTCTCCGACGCCGAGCTCCTCATCGCCGACGGGCATCACCGTTACGAGACCGCGCGCACCTACGCCGATCAGGTCGGCGGCGACGGCGAGCATCGCTTCACACTCATGGCGCTCATCTCGCTCTCAGATCCGGGCCTGACGGTTTTCGGCTATCACCGCCTCCTTACGGACCTCGACGATCCGGCGAAGCAGGAGGCACTGGCAGCTGCGCTCCGTGAGCACTTCGAGATCGAGGAGGTCCCCTTGGAAGAGCTCGACCCCGCGGGCGAAGAAGGGATCGGCGTCTTCGGCTACGCCGACGCTCACTTCAAGGAGGGCTTTCGACTTCGCCTGAAGGACCCCGCCGCACTCGACGCAGAGCTCGAGGGCCACTCCGAGACCTACCGTCGGCTTGACGCAACGATCCTCGAGACGCTCATCCTTCGCGGCGCCCTGGGCATGACCCCGCAGGACGTCGAAGCCAAGCGCGGCATGGCCTACACCGCCTCGGCCGGAGAGGCCGTCGGCCGGCTGGGCGAGGGAGCCGACGCCGTCTTCTTGATGCGCCCCACGCCGGTCGAGCAGATCCGCGAGGTTGCGGCAGCCGGCGAGACCATGCCTCCCAAGTCGACCTACTTCTATCCCAAGCTCCTGACCGGTCTGGTCTTCAACCCGCTGGAGTAGCCTCGAATCGTGGTGAAGGACAACTACCGGCACACGCTTCTTTCGGGGACAAGCCCCTCATGAAGGACAACTACCTGCACATGCTTCTTTCGGGGCAAAGCCCCTCATGAAGATCTATACCGGCAAGGGCGACGACGGCACCACCTCACTCTGGTACGGCGGCCGGGTAGCGAAGGACGACGGGCGTACCGACGCTTACGGAACCCTCGACGAGGCGAACGCCGCGCTGGGCCTCGCCCGCTCCCTCGCAGGCGAGGACACTGACCTCGTGGCGGACATTCTGCGCGTGCAGGACGAGCTCTTTGTCGCGGGAGCCGAGCTCGCGACGGCGCCGGAGGCCGCCGCACGCCTCGAGGACGGCGTCAGCCGCATCACGCCCGAGATGGCCACCGACCTCGAGCCGCTCATCGACAAGTACATGGACCGCGTGGATCTGCCACCAAAGTTTGTGCTGCCGGGCGGAACGACTCTTTCTGCGCAGCTCGACGTCGCGCGCACCATCGTCCGTCGGGCCGAGAGAAGCGTCGTAACGCTGAGCCAGGCCGGCGAGCTCGCATCCGAGGATCTCCTGCGCTTCCTGAATCGCGCCTCCGATCTTCTCTTCGCGATGGCCCGCTACGCAGACGTCCCAGAGCCCGAGCTTTTCGCCGGACGCGGGAAGGGCAACTGAGCCGTGCGCGTCATCGCCCGCCGGCGGGAGGGCTTCACCCACGACGTCGAGATCGAGGGCGGTCATTCGATCGTCGTCGACGAGCCGACTGATGCCGGGGGCGCCGACGCCGGTGCCTCCCCCACTCGACTGCTCGCCGCATCGCTGGCGGCTTGTACCGCGATCACGGTCGAGATGTACGCGGACCGAAAAGGGTGGGAACTAGGTGCGCTCGAAGTCGAGGTCGAAACGTCTTATGAAGGTCCCGTCCCGACCAGCTTCGAGGTCACGCTTCGCCCGACGAGCGAGCTCTCCGCCGAGCAGATGGAGAGGCTTCGCGTGATTGCCGGGAAGTGCCCAGTCCACAAGGCACTCTCCGGAGACACGACCGTTACCGTCCTCGAAGACTCAATCCGCCCTGAGGTATGAACCTCGGCCTTGATGGGAAGGCCTGCGTCGTCACCGGCGCGAGCCGCGGCATCGGTTTCGACGTCGCCAGCCGCGTCTGTGCTGAAGGCGCGTCGGTCCTGATGGTTGCCCGCGGGGAAGCTGATCTCGTCAGCGCAGCGGCCAAGCTCGCCGATTGCAAAGGCGAAGTTGCAACGCTCCAGCTCGACGTGACCGAAGGCGGCGCGGCGGAGCGGATCCTCGCCGAAGCTTCTGAGCGTTTCGGTCAGCTCGACATCGTCGTGAACAACGCAGGCCAGGCGAAATGGCGAAGCCTTGCCGACGTCCCAGATGAGGACTGGCAAGCCGCCTGGGAGCTGAACGTGATGGCACCCATGCGCCTGATGCGCGCAGCGATCCCGGCTATGGCCGAGCGCGGCTGGGGCCGGATCGTGAACGTTTCGTCTACCGCCGGCAAGCGCCCATCGGGCCACATGCCTGAGTACTCGGTGGCGAAGGCTGCCCTGCTCTCGCTCTCGAAGGTGTTCGCCGAAGCCCACGCGGCGGACGGCGTCCTCGTCAATGCTGTCTGCCCTGGGCCGACTGCGTCAGAGATGTGGATGGAGCCGGGCGGCCTCCTCGACCAGTCGAAGGAGCTCTCCAGCGCCTCTTCGCGCGAAGAGGCGCTCGCCGCCACAGGCTCGTCCCGCCCCATCGGGCGACTTGCGGAGCCCACTGAGGTCGGCGCGGTCATCGCGTTCCTTTGCTCTGAAGCTGCCTCTTACGTGACTGGAGTCGCCTGGGGCGTCGACGGCGGCACCGTCCAGGTGATCATCTGAGCGCGGAGTCGAACGCCGCGCGGACGTCCGCAGCCGATCGGGACGCCCTCGCCCAAACGCTCCTGCCGCTCGACGAGGCGGCGGCGATGAGCGCTTCGGGCAGCGTGGACGCCGCCGTCTTGGTCCCGCTCTACGGCTGGCCAGAACGTCCGGGTCTCGTATTCACCGAGCGCCGCCACGACCTCCGCCGCCACGCGGGCGAGATCTCGTTTCCAGGCGGGCGCCGGGACGACGGCGAGAGCTATCTTCAAACCGCTCTACGCGAAGCGCACGAGGAGATCGCCCTCGACCCCGCTGACGTCGAAATCGTCGGCGCCCTGCCGCCCATCGGGACCTTCGTCACGAACTTCAAGGTGCATCCGATCGTTGGACTGATCGAAGCCGACCTCTCCTACGTCGCGAGCCCCATGGAGGTTGAAGCGATCCTCGTCTTCGATCTCGACACCCTGCGTGAAAGCTTTGCCATGCGACGTCTCGTCCGCCGTGGCATCCCGATCCGGACTCCAACCTACGTTGTCGATGAGCACCTCATCTGGGGCGCGACCGCCCGCATCCTGGGCGACCTTTTCGACCGCCTGCCGTAGCCCGTTGCTGGTTGGGGGTGGCGAATGGCCGCCTGGGGAGCTAAAGTTCTGTTCGTGGCCACCGAGAGCGACAAAAACCTCGACGAGATGACCGTGGCCGAGCTTCGTGAGCGTGCCTCCGAGCTCGAGATCACGGGGCGAAGCTCGATGAACAAAGCCGACCTCCTCCAGGCGGTTGAGGACGCCGAGGAGCAGACCGCCCATATGAGCTCGTCCGGCACTTCCACCGCATCGAGCGACAGCTCGAGCCAAACCGACTCCTCCGGGGACAACGTCGACTCCGGTTCCGACACCAAGGATCGCCCTTGGCGGAAAGGCAACTCTTCCTCTGAATCCGAAGACGGCGAGAACGCCGCGGCTGGCATCACCGCCCCATCGATCGGGCCGAACACAAAGATTGACCTCCGGCCTCCAGAGGAGCGCATCGACCCCGAGAACATTTCGAACGTCGATGCGATGGGGCTTGACAAGCGTCGGCAGGTTGGAGGCCAACGCTACGGCGCCTCGCCCGCCAAGCAGGCGGCTGTCTACGGCGGCGCGCTCGCGGTGATCATCGCGCTGGTCATCGGCGCCAAGCTCCTTACGGACGAGCTCGACAAAGCGCCCCCGGAAGGCGAGGTCCCGGACGCACCGTGGGCCGCCGCCGAGCAAAAGCAGCCGCCGCGCATCGACTTCCCACGCAGCAACGACCAGTAGCCCTACCCTCCCGCCGCCCTCGGGCTCTCGTTCGTCAGCCGGCGGGTTCGATGAGGTCGCCGACGGCGGCCCACATTGCTTCGAGCCAGTCCTCGGCGTGGTCGCGGCGTGCTCCAACGATCCGCACCGGGATATGCCACCTCTCGTTTGCCGCCGTGACGATGTCCGTTGCCGCCGGTCCCCCCTCGGTGCCCTCGGGGTGCTCGCGTGGTCCTTCAAAGACGAATCCGCGCACAGGAGTGTCCACGAGCCGTTCGAGCATGCGCTCGAGTCGGGGGCCGTTCACATCCGAGGACGAAGGCCCCGACGCTTCGCCCAATGCCCACACGACCACGGCGACGTCGCCCACGTGTTCGAGGACCGTGCCGACGCGGTCGGGGTCGGCAACCGCGCCCTCGAGGCCGGCAGCTGAGATGCGCTCGGCGCCCGCCTCGGTCCGCGACGTTCCCCTGACCGCCCAGCCGGCCTCGGCCAGCGCGACGCCAAGCCTGGTGCCGTGGCAGCCGCAGCCCACGATCAGCGCGCGCGCCATCAGTTAGCGAAGTGCTTAGTGCCTTTTGAGATAGGCACTTAGGCGCCGAACTCGTCTTCGAGCTCGTCGAGCCGCTTGTCGTAGCTCGCCCGCGCTCGCTCTCGGAGCTCGTTGTCCTCGCGAGCCATCTGGTTCGCGTCGTCTTCGGTCAGCTCGGGCGCCCCCCGCTTTCGCCGGTACGCGTTCTGCGCGTCGATCATCTGCTGAATGTCGTCGAGCTCCAGCATCGCCTCTGTCTCATAAGACCGCGTCGGTTTCCAATCGAGAAGGTCGGCACCTGAGCCCGGATACGCCCGAGCGAGGAGGACCAGTACGAGAACGAGCCCCGCGACGAGTCCAAAGGAGATCAGGATGAATTCCACGCGGGTTCCTACGTTAGACGCATCCGGTTGGATCGGTCCCCGTATCCACGTATCGCTTGGCGCCCTGCGAGAATCGCGCCTATGCCGGAAGCCTTGATAGTCGAAGCCGTTCGAACGCCTGTGGGGCGCTACGGCGGCGGGCTTGCCGGGATCCGCCCTGATGATCTCGGCGCCCGTGCGATCGAAGCGGCGGTCGAACGCTCGGGACTCGACCCCGAACGCATCTCAGACGTCTTCTGGGGTGCCGCGAACCAATCGGGCGAGGACAACCGCGACGCCGCGCGGATGTGCAGCCTTCTTGCCGGAATGCCGGTCGAGGTGCCCGGCGTGACCGTAAACCGCCTCTGCGCCTCCGGTCTTGAGGCTGTGAACGGAGCATCGCGGGCGCTCCGCCTCGGCGAGGGCGACCTGTACCTCGCGGGCGGCGCCGAGTCAATGAGCCGGGCGCCGTGGGTCGTGCCAAAACCCGACCGGGCGCTACCCCGGGGCCCCCAGACGATGCACGACACCGCACTCGGGTGGCGACTCGTGAACCCGCGGATGGCCGAGATGCATTCGACCGAGTCGATGGGCGAAACGGCCGAGAACGTCGCGGAGCACTATGGGATCTCGCGAGAGGACCAAGACGAGTTCGCGCTCAGAAGCCACCAGCGCGCCATCGCCGCCGCGGAGCGCGGAGTGTTCGCCGAAGAGATCGTCGCCGTCGAGTCGCCACCCGAGCGGAAGGGCGATAGCCCCGTCACGGTCGACTCAGACGAAGGACCACGAGCCGACGCATCGATCGAGAGCCTCGCCAAGCTTCGGCCCGTCTTTCGCGAGGGCGGCACTGTTACCGCCGGCAACGCATCCACCCTCAACGACGGCGCGGCCTGCCTCGTCATGGCAAGCGAGCGGGGCGCCGAAGAGCTAGGCGTCAAGCCGCTCGGCAGGATCGTGGCGACAGGCGTTGCCGGCGTGGATCCTGCGGTGATGGGGATCGGCCCGATCCCTTCGATCCGCAAGGCGCTCGAGGCCGCAGACCTCGAGCTGGCCGACATGGACCGCGTGGAGATCAACGAAGCTTTTGCGGCGCAGGTCCTCGCTTGTCAGCGAGAGCTCGGGATCGACCCGGATCGCCTGAACGTGAATGGAGGTGCGATCGCCCTCGGACACCCACTCGGCTGCTCAGGCGCCCGCCTGGTGACGACGCTGGTGCGAGAGCTGCGGCGAGAGGGGCTTCGCTACGGCATCGCCTCGCTGTGCGTCGGCGTTGGCCAAGGGGTCGCCACGATCGTGGAAAACCCCGAAGCGGCCTGAGGCGTCAGTTCAACAGCTTGAGTGCCTGCAGCGCGGCCTGGGCCGCGGCGAACGCTTCGTCGCGGGCGCCTCCGGCCATGAAGTACTGGATCAGGTAGGCCTTTTCCTTGCCGCGCGCGACCGAGATCAAGATCCGTAGCGGCGTGCCCTTCTCGTTCTTCGCGGTGAGGGCTACCGCTTTGGCGGGCCGGCCGCTCAGGCGCGTCTCGCCCTGGCGCGCGCCTTCCCGGACATCGTCGTACGACTTTCGGACCACATCCACTGTCTCGCGCAGGATCTGATCCGCGTCGGAGGCGGGACCGGGTGCGCTCAGAGTTAGCCCCGCTGCGTGATCCCGGCTCTCGAGGCGGATCACGCTGGCCTTCTTCTCCGCCTTCCATCCCTTCGGGACCCGATAGATGATCCCCACGGCGCTGTCTCGCTTGGCCGCCTGCAGGACGGGCTCCCCGATACTCGACGGTCCCTCCGAGTCATCATCCCCTGAGCGCACCAGGAGGGTCACGGGAATCGCGACCACGAGTCCGACGAGCGCCATCAGGATCGCCCGGCGCTTCCAGATCGTACGAGCGTCCGTGCTCGTCGGGATCCCCTCACCCATGGCAAAGAAAAGGC
>JALZIJ010000039.1 GCA_030860375.1 Actinomycetota bacterium
CTCACCCCCGAGCTCGCCGACTTGTCAGAGCCCGAGGTTTCGTTCGCGCCGGAGGGGAACGAGGTGCTGCCTGAAAGCAATCTCTTGGTCGACAGCGCCCTCGGGGTCGATTTGACCCACCAGTCCATCACGATGCCGCTTCACGAAGGCGAGTTCCGCGGCGAGACGGTCTGGTACGTGCTCACTGAGGCCTCGGATTTCGGGGTCGCGAACGGCCTCGACGTGAACTTTTCATCCAAGCTCACCAACATGGCGGTTGGTTGCCCCGAATGCGTCCAGGAGGTGACGCTCAAGGGCTCGCCCACGAACAAGTTCGGCGAGGCCGTGGTCCAGTTCCAGGGTGTCCCTGACTTCAGTCCCCGCCGGGAGTTGGTCCCCGGTCCGGCCGCCGGCCCCGGTGCCTTTCCACCCGCCAGTGCCACGCCCGGCGCGGTCGGGGACGCTCGGTACAGCCCGTTCATCCGGATCAAAGGCTCGAGCGTCGTCTACAACGCCCCGATCGTCGCCTCGGGCGACGGTCCCTTCGATGTCGAGCTCCACGAGGACACCGCTGACCGCGTGCTCAGCATCGATATACCCGAGCCCGCCGAGCCAGGCAAGTTCTCCCTCGCGACCGTCGAGCTCCTCTTGGTTCGGGGACTGGAGGCCGATGAGACGATCTTCTATCTCAGCACCGAGGCCTCCGAGCGCACGGCGGCAACGCTGGAGCGCGCCACCTTCGTGCCGCTGCTCGAGGGGGCGCCCTTCTTGGGCGGTGACGACTTCCTCGGCGCGACGCGCGAGCGGATTTTTATTTTCGCCAACGGCCAGACCGGCGAGGACAACCCAGAGGCTCAAGGTCTCGGCCACCTGATCGCCGACGGTCTTAACGCCGAGGACGCAAGCCTGAAGAACACCGAACTGCTCGAGGCTCTGCGCGAGAACGACGGCGACGCGCAGAACGTGCTGGGCGACTTCCCCTCGCTGCTGGACCCCCGCCACGCGAACGCTTACAGCCCCCTGTGGGACGCGCAGGTGGGGGAGTGGACCCAGAAGGCAATCGACGAGGGGCTGAATGTACGCATGACTGACGAAAACCGAATCCTCAACCTCGTCGCCGAGCGGCCTGACCTCCTTACGGGCCCCGGAGGCTCGCCTTATGGCTCGGTCGGCTTCGTTATCAACTGCCCGACCGTTGCATTCGAGGACGAGGTGCCTGAGGAAGCTGCGGTCGCGCCGGAGCCCGGTGGCGCGTTTTGAGCCATCAGCCCAAGGCCACATCACTGATTGGAGATCGAGAGTGACGAGTCCTGTTCTGAACGAAAAGCCCCCGTACCGGCAGAGCGCCATGGAGGAGCTCGCCGCAGACCCAGCATCCCGCAAGCGCTTCCTGAAGATGCTCGGCGGCGGCTCGGCCGCCGCGGCCGGCTTCGGACTGCTGCTCAGCGCCTGCGGCGGCGAGGACGGCGAAGACGGCGGCGGGGAGGTGGAGATCTCGGAAGGGCCTGACCCGGCTCCGCCCTCGGCGCCTCCACCAAAGCCGGCCGCAGACGTGGACATCGTCAACTACGCGCTGACGCTTGAGTACGTGGAAGCCGACTTCTACGAGGTGGTGATCGAGAGCGGGTTGTTCACGGGCGCGGAGCTCGACCTGCTGATGGCAATCGGCGACCACGAGCTCCAGCATGTCGAGGCCCTTTTCAACACCGTCGGGGCGCTCGGTGGCAAGCCGGTCGCGAAGCCCAGGACGACGTTCGAGCTTGGAAGCGCCTCCGCCGTTGTGGCTCTTGCCGCAACAGTCGAGAACCTCGGCGCAGCGGCGTACCTCGGGCAGGCAGGGAAGATCGAGAGCAAGGAAGTCCTGGCCGCTGCCATATCCATTCACACGGTCGAGGCCCGGCACGCTGCGGCTCTCAATCGCCTGGCGGGTCGCCCCCCGACCCCTGACGGGCCGTTCGCAAAGCCGGCCACGATGGCCCAGGTGCTGCCGCAGGTCATGCCGTTCATCGTCAGCTAGGTATCACGGACAGGAGACTCATGATCATCAACAGAAAGCTCGCGGCGTCGCCGGAATTGGCGACCGTCGAAGTACACGGAATGACTCGCGGCGCGTTCATCTTGCGTGCCGCGCTGGCGGCGGGCAGCGTCTACGGCCTGCAGACGGTCACGCCCTTCGTTAGCGAGGCGCTGGCTCAAGACGAAGCGGGAGACCTCGAGATCCTGAACTTCGCGTTGACGCTGGAGTTTCTCGAAACGGACTTCTATGAGAACGCTCAGGGCCTCAGCGGGGAGGTTGCGGATCTGGCGAGGACCTTTGGCGGCGAGGAAGCCGAGCACGTCGCCGCCCTCACGGCGGCGATCGAAGAGCTCGGCGGCAAGCCCGCGAGCAAGCCGGTGACATCGTTTCCCAAGGGCGACGAAGCGGCCTTCTTGAAGCTGGCGCAGACCCTGGAAGACACCGGCGTGAGTGCCTACAACGGCGCCGCTCCCCTGATCGAGTCAAAGGAGATCCTGGCCGCGGCCGGCAGCATCGTCCAAATCGAGGCTCGTCACGCCGCGACGATCAGGATGCTGAACGGTGAGAACCCCGCCCCTGTGGCATTCGACCAGACGCTACAGGCGGACGAAGTGCTCAGTGCAGTCGAGCCCTTCGTCGGGACCTGAAGCCCTGTCGGTCACGATCAGGGCGACTGGCAAGCGCTTCTTCACCCGTGGTTAGCGATCGTCGTGGGTGGCGCTTGACGGCGCGGCAGGAGCAGGGTATTGCCTACAGGGTGAGTGACGCGGCCATACCGTTCGCCTGGAAGGAGGTCCGCTGGATCGAGGCGAGCGCCACCTCGGATGCGGTCTTGAACCTGCGCGACGCGCTCCTCGCCGCCGAAGGTCCCGCGCCGGGGCCAGCCCTGAGGCCATGGCTGTCGCACGCGTTCATGCGCTCGGGTGCCGACGACGCGACGATTCTCGAGTTTGCTCTCAAGATCGAACAGCTCGGCGCGGCGTTTTACCCAGAGGCGGAGCGGCTGGGTGCGAGCGCTCAAGCACGGCGCGTCGCGGGTCTGCTGGGTGCTCACGAGCAGACGCACGTCGATCAGCTGTTCGATGTGCTCGGCCTCGCCGGCAGTGGGCGACGTCCGCAGCATGGATTCTCGTTCCGCTGGACTGGCGCGCGGGGCTTCCTGAGCATCGCCGTGGCGATCGAGGCTTTGAGCGCAGCGACCTATGAGGTCGCCCGGACATTTCTCGTCCAGGCGGAGGCGCGGCTGGTTGCACGGCGTCTCGAGATCCTCGAGGCGCATCACGAGCTGCTCGTCGAAAAGCTCGTCGAGGTCGAGCAGGAGCCCGACGGTCCTCCGTGCCGCCAGAACGTCGGGCTCGCGTTTCGAACAGCACGTCCTCAGCGCTCGTTAGTTCGGGAAATTCAATCGATCGGAGAGAAGTGAGGCGCATGGTGAGCTTGGGGAATATCGCATCAGATGTCGGCAAGGGGCTGTTCGCCGGGGCGGCGGGAACGGTGGCGATGACCGTCTCGAGCACGATCGAAGCCAAAGTTCGCGATCGCGGTTCGAGCTCGGCACCGGCGGACGCAGCGGGCAAGGTTCTCGGAATCCAGCCTCGTGACGAGGACGGCAAGGCCCGCTTTTCCAACGTCGTGCATTGGGCCTACGGGACGTCGTGGGGCGCAGTCCGCGGGCTCCTCCACGCGGCCGGCCTGGACGGTGCCAAGGCGACCGCCGCACACTTCGCAGCCATCTGGGGCAGCGCGCAGGCGATGTTGCCGGCCCTCGACGTTGCTCCTCCGCCCTGGGAGAGCCCGCCCGAAGAGATAGGAATCGACGCCTTCCATCACGCCGTCTACGCGGTCGCCACCGGCATCGCCTTCACCGCCCTGGAAAGGAGCTCCTCATGAGTCCCAACGTCAGCGATCATCTGCTCGAGCGCTTGGTTGTCGGGGGTGTGCGGCGCATCTACGGCTATCCGGGTGACGGAATCATCGGACTGATGGGGGCGATGGACCGTGCCGGTGGCGGCATCGAGGACTCCGGCGAGCTCGAGTTCGTGCAGGTCCGGCACGAGGAGATGTCGGCGTTCATGGCCTGCGCGCACGCGAAGTTCACGGGCGAGGTGGGAGTGTGTCTGGCGACGTCGGGCCCGGGCGCCATCCACTTGCTCAACGGCCTCTACGACGCCAAGCTCGACCACCAGCCGGTGCTCGCGATCGTTGGCCAGCAGGCGCAGACCGCACTCGGCGGCAGCTACCAACAGGAGGTCGACCTTGTCTCGCTCTTCAAAGACGTCGCACACGAGTACGTCCATATGGCGACCCACCCGGCGCAGATCCGCCACCTGGTCGATCGCGCGCTTCGCATCGCCCGCGCCGAACGCACCGTCACCTGCCTGATCGTCCCCAACGATCTGCAGACGGAGGACGCCGTGCCCGAGGCGCCGCGGGCGCACGGCACCGTGCACTCAGGGCCAGGCTACAGCGAGCCGGCGCGGGTTCCCGACGATCCCGCGCTGCGCCAGGCGGCCGAGATCCTCAACGCCGGCGAACGTGTGGCCATCCTCGTCGGCCAGGGCGCCCTCGGGGCCACGGACGAGGTCATCGAGGTGGCCGAGTTGCTGGGAGCGGGTGTCGCCAAGGCGCTCTTGGGCAAGGCCGCCGTCCCCGACGACTTGCCGTTCGTCACCGGCTCGATCGGCCTGCTAGGCACGAAGCCCAGCTATGACCTGATGACCGAGTGCGACACGCTGCTCATGGTTGGGTCCAGCTTCCCCTACTCCGAGTTCCTCCCCGAGGAAGGTGCTGCGCGCGGCGTCCAGATCGACATCGACGCCCGCATGATCGGCATCCGCTACCCGATGGAGGCAAACCTCGTCGGTGACAGCGCGCAGACGCTGCGGGCGCTGATCCCGCTGCTCGAGCGCAAGTCCGACCGAGGCTGGCGCGAGAAGGTCGAGGCCGGAGTCGCCAAGTGGTGGCAAGTTTTGGAGGCCCGCGCGATGAACGACGCGGATCCGATCAATCCTCAACGCGTGTTCTGGGAGCTCAGCTCGCGCCTGCCCGACAACTGCATCCTCTCCGCCGACTCCGGATCGTCCGCGAACTGGTTCGCGCGCGATCTGAAGATTCGTAGAGGCATGAAGGCGTCGCTCTCGGGGACGCTGGCGACGATGGGACCCGGCGTGCCGTACGCGATCGCCGCGAAGTTCGCTTTCCCAGACCGCGTCGCGATCGCGCTCGTCGGCGACGGCGCGATGCAGATGAACGGCAACAGTGAGTTGGTCACGGTCGCCAAGTACTGGCAGCGGTGGAGCGACCCGCGGTTGATCGTGCTCGTGCTCAACAACCGCGACCTGAACCAGGTCACCTGGGAGCAGCGGGCGATGGAGGGTGATCCGAAGTTCGTGGCTGCTCAGGAGCTGCCCGACTTTCCATACGCGGCCTACGCGGACCTGATCGGTCTGCGCGGCATTCGCGTCGAGACGCCCGACGAGATCGGACCCGCGTGGGACGCGGCGCTCAGTGCCGACCGGCCGGTGGTGATCGAAGCCATAACCGACCCGGAGGTGCCGCCGCTGCCACCGCACATCACGATCGAGC